>JAIMKT010000083.1:11211-17294 GCA_020692245.1 Microcoleus sp. GA_180221_E-2-1-MAG-45_12 | reverse complement strand
TTTGTAGTCGCAATTAAAGTTATTATTCCCCACTTTGGGACAGAAGCCGCCGACCTCGATCGACACCTCAATCGCTACAGTCATCTTGGTCAGGGTTTTGCAGAAATAACTCAGAACTTGCTTACTAATCCGGGATTATTATTAGGCAGTATTTTTAACTTTGCTAACCTTGGATATTTAGTCCTGATCTTTGCTCCTTTGGGTTGGGGAATTTCCTATATGTATTTAACGCCTATGGTCGGGGCAGTTCCAGCTCTAGCCATGAATTTGTTAACTACCTATCAAGCCCAAAAAGACTTAATTCATCAATATTCTCTACCTATTTTACCCTTTATTATTCTTTCGGTAATTTCGGCATGGGCAGCCGATCGACTGTGGCTAAAAAAAGAAAAATTAATTTTAATCTGGTCAATAATTGCCTTTGCAGCTTTGGCAAAATATGGTTACTTTTGGTCTATTTATCTCCGTAATCTAGATACCTTAGCGGAAACAAAAACAGCGATCGCCCTAGTTTCTCCAGCCAGCAAAGTTTTAACCAACTCAGAAATTTCTCCCCACCTCACCCACCGAGAGGTAATTAGAATGGGTGATAATCCTAATATTGATTTCACAGCCTATGATCAAATCTTATTGAATGTCCGCTACTCTAGTTATTCTAGTCCCGATGGAGCCGCCAGAAAATTAGTCCAAAAAATTAGAGCAACACCGGGATACAAGTTAGTTTATCGCCAGAATAGGGTATTTCTATTTAATAAAGAATCCTTGAAACCTTGATTGTCAAATCTTAGTTATATAAGCCTTAATTATAAAATCTTGATTATGAAATCCATCTAGCTACCGGGAGAAAAAGATTATGCCAGAACCTGAATTTGATGATAATTTTGATGATTTACACTGGACTTTGGAGGCAAAAGCAAAGTTAAAAAATATTCCTTTTTTTGTGCGATCACAAGCCCTCGCTCGGATCGAGGAATTAGCCCGTGCCAATGATGAAAACACTGTAACAGTAGAAATCGTTGAACAAGCCCGTCAAGAATTTGGTCAATAATCAAGAAGAGAGATTGATTGCCTAGCCCGAAAATTTCAGTAAAAGATCAATAAAATATTATTAAAAATAATGTAAAGTACAGTTAGAGAAAGAATAAAGGTTAGAGAAGTAGTTAGAAGATTAGAATTAGATGATTGGTATCAAGCCAGAATGCGAGGGAGCCATTGAGTATTTAAACATCCTAAGAAATCAGGTATTGTTGTTGTTCCGGGAAATTTTGGTGATGAGGTTGCCATCGGTACTCTCAAGAGTATTTGGAAACAAGCACAACTGGAGAATGAACTATGAAAGAATATCTTGTGATTTTTGAGTGGGCTGGCAGTAACTATTCTGCCTATGTTCCAGACCTTCCCGGATGTATTTCTACTGGTAAAACCATTGAAGAAATAGAGCTAAATATTAAAGAAGCGATCGAACTTTACCTAGATACTCTCAAAGAAGATGGTCAACCAGTCCCAGAGCCTACAGTTCTAGGGAAATCTATTGCAGTTACAGCCTAAATATTAATTAACTGTAAAATCACTACAGACTTGAGTTTAAAATGGCAGATTTAGTTTTATTTTGGCATCGCCGAGACCTGCGAGTTAATGATAATGTGGGCTTGAATGCGGCAAGGAATTTGAGTAGTAAATTAATTAGTTTATTCTGCCTTGATCCGCAAATTCTCGATCGAGATGATATTGCCCCAGCACGGGTAAGTTATATGATGGGATGTTTGCAAGAATTACAAGCAAGCTATCAACAATTGGGCAGTGAATTATTGATTTTTCATCAGTCGCCTCTAGTCATTATCCCCAAGCTAGTAGAGGCTCTGAAAATTAAAACGGTTTGTTGGAACCTTGATGTGGAACCCTACGGCCGGGAGCGAGATCGATCGATCACCAAGGCTTTACAAGGTGTGAATATCCAGACCTACTGGGATCAAATCCTCCACGCCCCCTCAGAAATCTATTCTGGCTCCGGTACTCCCTACACTGTTTACACCCCCTTCTGGAAGAACTGGATTACCAAGCCCAAGGCTACTCCCCTGCCAAAACCCCAGCCCTGCCAAGGTTTAACTCCTCAAGAACGGGAAATAGCAGCGAAATTGGGAGCGATCGACCTGCCCACGGCTGAGAAGTTGGGCTTTCCTTGGCAAGGGGAATTATTCCTCACACCGGGGGAAACTGCCGCTCTGGGGAAACTACAGGAATTTACCCGTCGGGGTATCTTGACCTACGGGGACGATCGCAATTATCCCGCCCTAGCTGGCACCTCTTGCCTTAGTGCAGCGCTCAAATTTGGGGCGATCGGTATCCGGACTCTCTGGCAAGCCACCCTAGATGCTCTGGCAATCAATAGTACAGAAGCAGCACCGAATATCCACACATGGCAGCAGGAAATCGCTTGGCGAGAATTTTATCACCATGCTTTGTACAACTTTCCCGCCTTGGAGCAGGGAGCCTATCGTCAACAGTTCCAGCACTTTCTTTGGGAAAATAACGAAGCTCATTTTCAGGCGTGGTGTGAGGGCAGGACTGGTTATCCCATCATTGATGCTGCCATGCGCCAGTTAAATATCACGGGATGGATGCACAATCGCTGCCGGATGATCGTGGCGAGTTTTTTAACAAAGGATTTGATTATCAATTGGCAGTGGGGAGAAAAATATTTTATGCAAAAGCTAATTGATGGAGATTTGGCTGCTAATAATGGCGGTTGGCAGTGGAGTGCTTCTAGTGGCATGGATCCCAAACCCCTGCGAATTTTCAATCCCTACACCCAAGCCAAAAACTACGACCCGGAAGCTGTTTATATCCGCCGTTGGCTCCCAGAACTGAAATCTCTGCCCACCAAAGACTTATTAAGTGGGAATATTCTGCCCTTGGTACGATCGACCCGTAATTATCCCCAGCCCATCGTCGATCACCATACCCAGCAGCAGGAGTTTAAGCGCCGCTACGCCCTGATCAAAGCTCCCCAAGAAGCCTAAAATCCTGACTATAATTTATAATCACCACCATCTCATTTCCCAAGTTAATAAAACTTAAATTCTCAGGTCTATGGCAAAATACCTCGGCTGTAGTAACCTAAACAATAGGATTAAGGCGTAATTTACCTAGAATTTTGGTTTAACTAAATTTTAATAAAGTTTTAGCTAAAGGTTCTTAGTCTCGATCGTTAGGAAAGCAAAGGAAAAAAACTATGGTTCAGCGTGGTTCTAAGGTTCGTATTCTCAGAAAAGAGTCCTACTGGTTCCAAGATGTGGGTACTGTGGCTACCGTGGATCAAAGCGGTATCAAATATCCTGTCATCGTCCGGTTTGACAAAGTTAATTACTCCAACGTCAACACCAATAACTTCAGCCTAGAAGAAGTTGTGGAAGTCAGCCCTCCTGCTAAAAAGGCGGCTAAATAGTCTCCCTAGTCTGGATAGTCTCAGTCTGCAATCATTGATATTAATTTAGTTTAATTAGGAAACTTTTTGGATCGTGCCAGAACTACCAGAAGTTGAAACAGTACGGATTGGATTGGATCAGGTGACGATCGACAAAGCTATTAAGGGAGGTGAGGTATTGCTTGCGCGATCGATCGCCTACCCTTTTTCTGTGGCTGAATTTCTCGATGGGATCACCAACACCCAACTCCAACAATGGCAGCGCCGGGGCAAATATCTCTTAGGCAAACTAGTCAACTCTCAACAAGAACATCAAGGCTGGTTAGGGGTACATCTCCGTATGACGGGGCAGTTACTCTGGTTCGATCGAGCAATTACTCCAACCTCTAACCCAGAATCTACTCAAGAATTTACTCAAACCCCGATCCATAAGCACACGAGGGTTAGGTTATTTTTTGCTGACAATCAAGAATTACGCTTTGTTGATCAACGTACCTTTGGGAAAATGTGGTGGGTTCCCCCCGGTCTAGAGCCATCTGAAATTATTTCTGGACTGCGATTGATGGGTGCGGAACCTCTGGAGCCGGAATTTACCGTGGATTATCTTGCTGCCCGTCTTCATAAACGTCAACGGGTGATTAAAACTGCCCTTTTAGATCAAAATATCGTCGCCGGGATTGGTAATATCTACGCTGATGAAGCCCTATTTTTGAGTGGAATTATACCTGATACAAGCTGTGCGGCTCTCACTTTGCCCCAAATAACCAAACTCCGGGATGCGATCGTCCAAGTGCTGGAAACTAGTCTCAAACACGGCGGTACAACCTTTAGTAATTTTCTTAATGTCCAAGGGATTAACGGTAACTACGGCGGAGTTGCCAATGTCTACAACCGCACGGGACAGCCCTGCAAAGTTTGCCAAACCCCCATCGAGAGAATCAAACTCGGCGGTCGATCGACCCATTTCTGCCCCCAGTGCCAAAGAAATCTTTGAGGATAATATTCTCTAGTATCCCTAATTTTCCTCCTTAATGATCGCCTTCTGAAACTATGCCGATAAACTGAGGATAGGTAAATCTGAGGTTTGGAGATTGATCGCATCTACATTTTTAGAATAGTTATCTAGGGTGATAGCGACAATTTTACCCGCAGCATCATAATCCAAAATTAGATCATCAGTGATTGCCTCGGTGGAAATAATAGGTTTAGAGGTTAGCTCGATCGCTAAGGTATCGGTATCAGGAAAATATTGAATTTTCATTGTGGTTCTTCACCTCGCTGTTGTCGTTTATAAAAGTTTCGATCGAAGAAAGCATTATGGACAGTTTCTCCATCCTCTAAGGTAATTACCCGTAAGACTCGCCCCTCTGCTGCTTCAATATTACGCCAGTGGGAGATGCGATCGTTTGCCTGTACTTCTCTTTTCACTGGATCGGCTAATACCTGTTCTATCCACTCTCGTTGAACTTCGGGATGCTTTTGAGAAGCAAATTCATTGAAATAGTTTGTAGTTTTCATATATCAAGAATCAATCTTCAGTAGCAGCGCCTCGCACTCTGCCGCTAGGGGAATCCCCAACTCTGTTGCCAGTGCCAGAGCCTGCTGACAATACTACCGGGCAACCTCGAATCCAGAATATCAACTAGTTAGAATTGTGAGGTTGAGTTCTTGAGGATTGAGCAATTGGCGCTGGGAGGCGTTGAGAAATTCGATGCTTAGGGGGCGATCGCTCTCATCGTAACTAACAATTACACCGCCGGGTTCAGAGATGGCATTAGCGGGAAAACCATCACCAAGAATAAAAATTAGAATGTCTGCTTCGGCATCGTATTTAACTTTCATTTAGATTCCTCCTGCCAATATCTTTTAACTTGATTTGTCCAGTACAGGGTCAAAATTCGCTTGGTGTTGCCAATTTCTACAAATACGACCCGCAACAATCCTTTTCCTCTTTGGGAGTGGGCTACTAGAACATTACCTTCCATCATAAGTTGCTGGGGACTGGAGATAACCATTTCGACTTCTTCACGAGTTATTCCTAATCGTTCTTCCCATTGTTGGTGCCGCTCTTCGGCGTGTTTTGTCCAAACAATCTGCATGTCCCCTTATTCTCCCGATTCTTCTTTAGGTTTAACTCCTAATTTTAATAGCAGCACGTCGCACTCTGCCGCTAGGGGAATCCCCAACTCCGTCGCCAGTGCCAACGCCTGCTGACAATACTGCCGAGCAACCTCCACCTCACCTAGGGCTTGATACATTTCTGCTAATTGTTTCAGAGCATCAGCTTCATCTTCCCGAAGCCCAATTTTCCGATAAGTTTCTAAAGCCTTGTGATAGGAATTAATTGCTTCTTAATTCCTGCCTAAATTCCTCAAGGCAACACCCCGATTGTTCCAAGCCGCATAATATTCAGGTTTAATCTCTAGGGCTTTGTCGTAGGAGGAGATCGCATCTTCATACCTGCCTAAATTAAACAGGGCATCACCCCGATTGTACCAAGCCTCATGGTAGTCAGGTTTAATCTTAATAGCTTTGTCGTAGGAGGCGATCGCTTCTTCATATCTGTCTAGTCTCCTCAAAGCAACACCTCGATTATTCCAATGTAGATGGTGGTCAGGTTTAATTTTAATAGCTTTATCATAGGAGACGATCGCTTCTT
>JAIMKT010000083.1:0-11019 GCA_020692245.1 Microcoleus sp. GA_180221_E-2-1-MAG-45_12 | reverse complement strand
TTCATTTCTGCCTAAATTCATCAAGGCAACACCTCGATTGTACCAAACTAGATGGTCGTCAGGTTTAATCTCAATAGCTTTGTCGTAGGAGGCAATCGCTTCTTCATACCTGCCTAATTCATATAATTCGTTCCCTTTTTCTAACCAGACATCATGATCCTCTGCGGTAGCCAAATCTTGATGGCGATCGCTTTGAATATCTAGAGAATCCATTTCTGAAAGAAACTCAAAAGTCCCGGCACTCCAATCATAGAAATCTGGCGACCTCCGAATAATATAAGTAGTAGCAAACAAGGGGAGAAAGAAGACAAAGCAAATGTTGTGAAAATGGTCTCGGAAGACTTCTCTGCGTTGATTTAGATGACTGAGAATATTGGGTACAGTATCGAGGGTGTAATAATCTCCATCACCACCATAGCCCGGTTTGATGTAGGGTTCTAGAGATTTTTCTAAACCTTGGATAAATAAAATATTGAGGTTTTCTCGGTTCGGAAGTTCGTCAACAACATCATAAAGATTATCAATGGGAGCATCAAAATTCAGATTTGCAAACTGCTTCTGGGGTAAATCTGCTTGGATTTCTTTAATTAGCCTTGTAGCCTCTGCTGGAGAACACTGGACAAACACAATCCCAAACCCCTTCCGCCGCCGGAGAGAACGCACCAGCGCTTGATAGACTTCTTCCCTAGATGGTGAGCCATCTTCAGCAATCAGATTCATGAGAAAAAAGCGGATTTAATTAATTCTCTCCCTTTTTATAGGCTTTGCCTTCCCGTAAGGGTAGGGGGGTTGGGGGGATCATCCTACAGCAATTTATGGAGATTGCACCTTCTTCAGGGCAGTTTGAAACCTTGGAATCCCTTCAATTAAAGGATGGACATTGTACCAAGTTTGTAGCTTGTCATCGGCATCATAGTACCGATATTCTAACAAACACCGATTCAACAACAACCGCAGGTGTTCACCATCATTATCCATCGACCTCCGATGGCACGATCGAGCCAAAATCTCCCATTGATCCTCTTGGACAGTTTTTCGATAGGTTTCTCTGATTTCTTCCACCGCTCGCCTTGCCGCCTTCGCCGTAATCGGCAGTTCATCCGTCCAATCAAGCGCCTTTTGGATCAACTGCATCAAATTCCGCACATGACCACCACTCATAGAACAAAGCAGCCGTAAAGTCTCTGGACTATCAAAAACCGCCGGGAAATCTAATCCATCCACTTGCCCCGTCAGAGTTTGGACTAACCGGGGATCAATAAGATTAAGCCGCCGACAAATCACCTCCTTCAGCTTATCCAACCCCGCTATATTGGGGCTACCATCCTCATTCCGCACCATCACCATTGGCAACACATTGGGCGTATCGTAATTATTTTCCAGTTGGGTTGCTTGCCCTGAATAGATCATGGCGATCGGCACCGTATAGATCACATGACACGCTAAACCCCGTAAAATCTCACTCCGGTTCAAATAAATCTCATCATAATTGCTGGGCTTTCCTGCCGCCTCTTGAATTTCCACAATCCTATCAAGGTTATCCGCAATCATCACAATCCCTCGACTATCACCATCTAGGGTTTTTGCCGCCTCCACAATAAAATCATTCAACGCCTCCACCAATGATGGAGTATTGGCATTAATCCTTTGACGAATTTCGCTCCGTTTATCAGGGATCGCCCGGAGATTGGCAGTAATCTTGGCAAATTGAGAAATTTGTCCTTCCAAACTCAAGCCTTCAAAAGACAATTCCGTAAGGGCAATATCCTTGAGAGAATCCCAGCGCTCCTGCATCCAATTCAACAAAGGATTATGGTTTTGGAGTTCGATCGCCTCCACCAAATGCCGAGTACAAGCCAAAAGAATATCTGCATACTCCGCATCCTGTGGCTCAATATCCTCATCATCCGCCGCAAAATAGACCACAAAATATTTTTCTTTCACCAAATATTCTTGTAATTGCAGGAGTTCCGTAGATTTCCCTACTCCTCGGTGTCCAGAATATAGCTGACAGGTCGGTTGCTTCGATCGAGTGATTTTCCGCCCCAGTTCCCGCACAACTTCCCATCCTCCCCGCACATCCTCACACTGGACATAAGCCTCTTTCACAGGGGGCTGAAAAGGTTCAAAAGAACTGTAAATTTCTGTCAATAGATCGATCGCCATAAACTACTCTAAACAAAACTACCCTCTAGTTATATCAGTTCTTTTGGTAGTTCAATGATTTTTGGAGTTTTAGGTTATATAATGTATAGTCTGGATATTATGCGCTTCGCTAACCCATCTTAAAGAAATTCTACAGATAATCTGATAATCTCCCTACTGATCATCCTAGCAGCGATCGATCAGCATCAAGAGTCCCATGATTCATTAATAGCTAACTCATAAATCAAGTTAAATTAAGGTGTTTAGCAACCCGTAAATTCAATCACCTAAATAAATTTTATCCACATTCCATCAACTAAATAAACCTCTAAATTAACCTATGAGCTTACCTATTGTTGCTATTATTGGTCGCCCCAATGTGGGCAAATCTACCCTGTATAACCGGATGGCAGGGGCTATGGATGCGATCGTCCATGATGAACCGGGAGTGACCCGCGATCGAACCTATCGTCCTTCTTTTTGGGCCGATCGAGAATTTATGGTAGTGGATACTGGCGGTTTGGTCTTTGATGATGATACAGAGTTTCTGCCCCTGATTCGGGAGCAATCCCTAGCGGCTTTGGCAGAATCCAGTGCGGCGATCATGGTGGTAGATGGACAGGTCGGCTTGACCTTTGCCGATGAAGAAATTGCCCGATGGTTGCGCCAGCAAAAAGTCCCAATCTTTGTGGCGGTAAATAAGTGTGAATCAGAAATTAATGGTTTATTACAAGCGGCGCAGTTTTGGCAGTTGGGCTTAGGTGAGCCTTACCCCATGTCGGCAATTCATGGTAATGGCACGGGGGAATTACTTGATAAATTAGTTGCCCATTTACCAGAGGTTTCCGAACTGCCCGAAGACCCAGAAACCAAGATTGCGATCATCGGTCGTCCCAATGTGGGCAAATCTAGCCTATTAAACGCCATGACTGGGGAAAGTCGAGCGATCGTCAGCCCTATTTCCGGGACTACTAGAGATGCGATCGATATGCTGATTGAGCATGGGGAGAAAACCTATCGCCTTGTGGATACCGCCGGGATCAGGAAGAAAAAGCACATTGACTACGGGGTGGAATTTTTTAGTATTAACCGGGCTTTCAAAGCCATTCGTCGATCGGATCTTGTGCTGTTGATCATCGATGCCCTAGATGGGGTGACGGAACAGGATCAAAAGCTGGCGGGGCGGATCATGGAAGAAGGTCGGGCAGTGGTAGTGGTGGTGAATAAATGGGATGCCGTGGAAAAAGATTCCTACACTATCTATGATTACGAAAAAAGTCTCAGGGAAAGATTAGATTTTGTGGAATGGGTTCCCGTCATTTTCATCAGTGCTTTAACGGGGCAACGGGTTGATAAAATCCTCGAACTGGTAGATATCGCCGTGGAGCAACATCGCCGCCGAGTCACAACCTCCGTGATCAATGAAGTAATTGAAGATGCGGTTAGCTGGCATTCTCCCCCCACCACTCGCCAAGGGAAGCAGGGCAAAATTTACTACGGCACACAAGTAGCTGCCCAACCGCCGACGATCGCCCTCTTTGTCAACGATCCCACCCGGTTTAATGACAACTACCGCCGTTATATGGAACGCCAATTCCGGGAGCAACTAGGGTTCAAAGGTACACCCCTCCGTCTCCTGTGGCGGGGTAAGAAAACTAGGGAAGTGGAAACCAGCAAGAACCGAGCTTTACGGGTTTAGTCTGAGGGTAGTTGCGACTTTAGTCGCCAGAGCTTCTATCTATAAACAGGGCGATCGTCTTCCCCTCCCCATCTAACAAAGTTAACGAACCATCTTGAATCCGGTAGCTGGCTACGGTTGTTAATTTCGCTAGATAGTAACTTTCCTGCTCCATGACTCCCTCTGGTTGCAAGCAAAACATCTTCGTCGTAGCTCCGGGGAGAATTGTCAGGCGATCGCCTTGGATTGTAAAAGCTGAACTATAGCGATTGCAGCCACCTCGACCACCAATTCTTCCCTCTAGGGTCGTAGATACAGAATTGGGTAAAGTTTCAGATAGATTGCTAGATGAATTGCTATCTGGGGAATCTAGAGTATTTATATCCCTCACCGGAGGCTCTGGGAACAGTTGAAATTGCAGATCGATCGTACTCCCTGCTAAGGGATATTCGTCCTCTGAGGGGAGAGTTTGCAAAACCCATGTCTTCCCAAAGAGAGCCTCGGAGATGGATTGATTTGATGTAGGCGGAGAAACTTGATTAGGAATTTGTGAGTTCAAGGTTTGGGTAGGGACTTGAAAACTAGATGGCGGATTAGAACCCTGAGAACGGGGTAGGGAGCCTCTGAAGATGGCAGAATTAGAGACCACACCCGCACTAATGGGGACAGGAGCTGATGTTTGGGGAATTAATCCTGCTTTAATTGATCTCAAAGGAGAAATTTGTTCTGAGCTATTTACTTTGGCAGCGAATAGGCTACTGCCTGTAAGAATTAACGTAATTAATGCAAAGCTAATTTTCTTGTTCATGGTCGAAAAATTGAGGTTGTGAGCAAGTTTAATTAATCCTGCCCTATGCCTAACAAGACTTAATTTGCATTTAAAAGATTCCTCGATCGCTCCACTTGGGCAGCAAAATATAATTCTTGGGTTTGCAGAGTACGGGCGATCTTTAAACCCTCGGTGAACATGGCAAGGGCTTGGGGATAATTATTCCGCTGGAGGTGAATTTGCCCCATCTGATCGTAGGCGCGCATGGAAAAATACGTATCGTAGGACTGCTGATTCACTTGCACAAGAATTTGATAAATTTCTAGAGCCGTATCCGGTTGATTGTAGGTTTGGTACAACGTGGCTAAACCTTGGAGAGCATCTCTAGCAGCAGCGTATAATCTGGCAGCGATCGCAACTTCATAGGCTTTTTGGTAACTATCTCGTGCAGCTTGGGGATTCCTGAGAATGCTATAGCTGGAAGCAATTTCAATTAATAAAGAGGGAATTTTTGGCTGGAGTTCGAGTTTGGTTTGATAGTAAGTCAATAGTTCTTGGCGGGTGGCGATCGACCTTTCTTGGTCTTTTAATTGATCATAAATGTATACCAATTCTTCGAGATAAATCACCTGATTGGCTAGATCATCAATGCTCACTGCAAACTTGAATAATTCTTGGTAGGTCAAGGCAGCGGCGGCATAGTCAAACCAATCCATGTGTAGAACCCCCAAAGTCCGCAGATAATTCTCGGTGGCGTTGATGTTTTGAGTTGCTTGGGCGTGGGTCAGGAGTTGTTGATAGATGGGGATGGCGAGGTTGGGCGATCGCAGTTGTTGGTAGGCAGTTCCCAGAGCTTGAAGGAGAGGGATATCTAATTTTTCTGGAGTAGGAGAATTATCTGGGGTTGAATTATTGGGGGTAGGATTCTCGGCAATTACACCCCGGCGGACAGCTTCCCGTTGGATACTTTGCAGGCGAGTACTAATCGTGTTTACCTGTTTGCTAAAATCTCGATTCCAAGCAATATCCCCAATCCTGCCTAGGGTTTGAACTTCCTCGATCGTCCCCAGAGAGCGACTCAAGCGCAGCAGCCGATTCCATGCCAATACCGTATTCTCAAAATCCCCAGCCTCTAGAAAAGTATTTGCCTGTTGTTCTAGCTCCGTCAGGGCAGTGATTAATTCCCGCCGTTCTAATTCCGTCAATTCCCTAGAGTTTGCCTCCGGGGGCAGGAGGGGATCAGTCTCGGTGATTTCTAAGGGGTTTTGGGGATTTCCTTGGGCAGCAACCATTTGGTGGGCGAGGACAATGGGGGCGATCGCCATCAAGATCACCAGCAACTTCAGCAAATTTGGTAATCTTGGCAAGCAAAGGGAACTAGAAGGGGCAGAGATTGGGGGATTCTTTGAGGTAGAGGAGACTAGAGATTTTGGATCAGAGAAAATAGGCATGGGTTAGGTCGGGGGAGAATCTGCGATCAAATTTGCTTAGGGGTTGCTGATAGGATCAAAGGTGGGAAATGCACCACCCTACGGATTTATTTAAGGGTTCTTTGCGATCGAAACTTCATTTAAGTCACTACTTTAGCAAAGATTCACTTCTGGAAATTTTTGGTGACTTCATCTAGTTGACTGACCTCAGCAGCAGTTAGGTTCCAGCCCAAAGCTCCGGCATTTTCTTGGACTTGTTGGGCATTTTTGGCTCCCGGAATGGGAATTGCCCCCCGACAGATCAGCCAATTGAGAGCCACTTGCGCCGGGGTGCGATCGTGGATCCTTCCCAACTCCCGCAATACCTCCAACACTGGGGCAATCTTAGTTAAACCTTCCTTACTAAAACGATTATCAAACCGCCTCGCTCCTTCTGGCAAGCGATAGCTTTCGAGGCTATATTTTCCCGTCACTAAACCCTGAGCGAGGGGACTGTAGGCAAGAATTGTCACCCCCAACTGTTGGGCAGCATCCCAAATCCCGTTACTTTCAATTTGCCGCTCCAAGAGGGAATAATTAACTTGGTTCACCGCTAAAGGCACGCCCCGGGCTGCTAGGTATCCGTAGGCTTCCTTCATCTGAGTTGCGGAATAGTTGCTGACCCCGATCGCTCCAATTCTCCCCCGTTGGACTTCATCAGCCAGAGCATTCATCAGGGTTTCTTGGCTCATCAGAAAAGCAAAGGGAGAATGAACTTGGTAGAGATCAAGGCGATCGACCCGGAGGCGATCGAGACTAGCCTGCACTGCATCAGACACTGCACTCGCTGCAAACCGCCACGGCAGGGGCATATATTTAGTAGCAATCAAAACTTCTTGGTGATGGGGATTATTTTCTTTGATAAATTTACCCAGTAGAGTTTCTGATTCCCCAATACCGTAAACCTCAGCCGTATCAAACCAATTGATCCCCGCCTCTAGGGTTGCGGTGAACGCCTCAGCTACTTGGTCAGCTCCATAATCTTTCCCGTAGCTCCAAAAAAGTTTGTCTCCCCAAGCCCAAGTCCCAATCCCTAAAGGGGTAACGGCGATATTACTTTTTCCTAAATTAACTTTTGGTTGCGGTGTGGTGGGATTTTGTGTCATAACTAAAAAATATATTGATTGAATCTAACTAAACTTTAAACCTATCTAACTTTAATCGTAACTCCAATGCTAAATTCCAAAATTCCTTCCTTACTCCTTGCTAGTTTGTTGTGCAGTCTTGGGATGGCAACCCTGACCAGCCCCAGCATGGCTCAGAATCAACCCCAAAATGCTGTAGATTCTAGTATCCGCCCCAATGAACCCGGCTCGACGATTAGCGGCAGTAATAATGGCTTAAATATGTTTGACCTGATCATGCGATCGCAGCTTGCCAATGGTCGAGATTCCCAAGAAGTCCTCCAGCAGCAACGCCAGAGCCTCGATGACAGTGAAGCAAGGTTTCTCCGCCAGCGCCAAGAACTAATCAATAATTCTTCCCCGACTCCCGACTCTGGAACAACCCCAACTCAAAATCCATAGAAATCAGCACTAACAATATTTCTTGATAATCTAGATTTAATAATCGGCTAAAGATTCTGCTGATTAAAAATCTATTCCTATTGCACCCGATCATCTGGATAACCGTAGAGATCGGTGAGTTTTTGTTTGAGGTGAGTGAGAAGGGGGATGAGGGTGACATTCGTAGTGATTAATGTCGATATTGCTAGGTCACGCTAGAGCGATCGTAGATAAAAAAACTACTATATTTTCAGTCTAAAATTCAGATAGACTTTTCTGTCTAATAAACTAGTTGTAATAACTTAATTTATCGCTTAATTGTAAATAAAGGATCCTTGTCGATACTCAAATAGTAAGGCTCTAGTGAAAACACGGGTTAATTTATATCCGTTAATTCTCCATTTCTATAGAATGTGTACGGTTATCCCTACTATGTAACTTCTACATTCATACTAGAGTAACCGCTAAAATTTTTATAAATACAAGATGTAGAGTTTAATTCTAAATATTCATACCATATTACGCTATATATGGACTTCTCTGTTTTAAACAACCCATTGCCTAAATATGGTTTATTCTTCTGCCTGCGATAATTCTGAATCACAAACATTTAAAGTACTATCAATAGATGGGGGAGGAATTAAAGGTCTGTATTCAGCAAGAATTTTGGAGCATTTTGAGGATAGATTTAATTGTCATCTTACTGATTATTTTGATCTAATTTGTGGTACATCAACGGGAGGCTTAATTGCTTTAGGACTATCTCTTAACATTCCTGTTGGGCTAATCAGCAATTTGTACTATAAGCGAGGCAAGCAAATTTTCCCACAGCGAAATAGTTTTTTAAGTTCACTTCGACAAATTTTCCTCAAAAGTAAGTATGATAACAGCGAATTAAGGAGAGCATTAGAAGAAATTTTTGGAGAGCAAACTCTTGCCAACTCACGCTGTTTGCTATGTATACCTGCATTTTCCTTAACTGATGGTAGACCCTTTATCTTTAAGTATGATCATAGTGAAGGTAATCTATGTAGAGACAGTAAAACGAAATACGTTGATATTGCTCTTGCAACAAGTGCTGCACCTGCATACTTGCCGATCGTTACTATTGATACTTATGATCATAAACAGTTTATTGATGGTGGCATTTATGCAAACAATCCAACTTTAGTGGGGGTAGTAGAGGCACTCCGGTACTTCGTTGGTAATGGCAAAAGATTTAAGAAGCTAAAGGTAATGTCTATTGGTTCTCTGGAACCGAATTCTGGTAGAAGATTTGTTACTAAACATCATCGTTCGGTTATCGACTGGAATAAGGATTTGATCACTACGTTTTTTGAGGGGCAAGCGTATCTTACAAGTTATTTTGTGGAAACTCTAGCACACCATTGCGATTCCCCATTTGATTATGTACGTATCCCCGGTGCTTCTTTATCTCCAGAACAGGCACAAATCATTAATCTAGATAACTCTTCGAGTGAAGCACTGAATTTAATGTCTCAGATGGGGAAAGATCAGGCACTTCTCTGGGGCAGGAAATCAGAGATAGCCGATTTTTTTAAAGAGTATAAACAATATATTATCAAGTAACAACATGGCAAATTGTCATAAATTATTTCTGAAATTTAACGGTGCTATTGCCTTAGAATCTAGTTACAAAGAGACATTGCGTAAATCCCGTGATACTGTTCGTGAAAAAATTAGGAATTATTTCCAAGATGAGCAAAATGGATTTTTTCCAAAGTTTCATGGTCAGGGTTCATTTATGATAAACACTATTATTAAACCTCTGGATGGAGAATTTGATATTGATGATGGTATCTATTTCATAGTAGAGGCAGAGCCAAATCAGAGTATTTCCACCTTTCACCGTTGGATTTATGAAGCTGTAAATGGGCATACAAAACAAAAATGTATTGACAAGCAAACCTGTGTAAGACTTGTCTATGCTAAACATTATCACCTTGATCTTCCCATTTACTATATCATTGAGGGACAGACTCCGCGCCTAGCTCATAAAGGCAAGGGATGGATTGAAAGCGATCCTAGAGAATTTATTAGGTGGTTCAATGAAAAAGCTAGAGACAATAATCAGCTTAAACGAATTGTACGTTATTTAAAAGCTTGGAGTGATTACAGAAAAGGTAATTTACCAAGTGGACTCATTCTCTCTATCCTAGCTACTAATAATATTATTTATGATGAAAATGATGATGTTTCTCTCTACAAAACTTTGGTAAATATCAAGAGTAGTCTGACATTAAATTTTGCATGTTACCGACCTACAACTCCTACAAATGAAAACTTATTGGAGACTTACAGTGATACAAATAAAATATATCTTTTAACTCAGCTTGATAGTTTTATTAAATCTGCTGAGCAAGCCTTGAATGATAATACCTCAGTGGAGAATGCTTGTAAATCATGGCAACGTCATTTTGGCGATGTTAGATTTATTTTAAATTCTTCCAAAAAATTAACTGTTAGCTGTTTGAGTGAATCTCTTGCATCTGATACAAGACAAAATAAGAATATTTTCATAAACTACGATGACACTGAGGAATTTATTGAAAATCATTTCCCAGTCTGTCTTCAATTTAATTTAAAAATAGATTGCCAAGTTTCACAAAATGGTTTTGTGACTCGTTCGTTGAGTAAAATTTTACTTAAAAAATTTCCTTTACTTCCAGGGAAAAAGCTAAAATTCCTTATAGTTGATTGCGATGTCCCAAAACCATTTTCAGTTAAATGGAAAGTTCGTAATGTGGGAGAGGAGGCAGCAAGAAGAAATTGTATCAGAGGACAAATTCTGAGCGATGGTGGAAACTATCAAAGGCTCGAACGCAGTAATTTTCATGGCTCACATTTTGTAGAATGCTATATTATCAAAAATAATATCTGTGTTGCACGATCTAGGATTGATGTACCAATTAAATTCTAGATACAATACAAGCGTACTAATGACTAGAAATACTCTAATGTTTTGTTCATTATAATAATAATCTTTCAAGCCAACTTATATGGATTTTAATCAGCAATTATCATTTATAAAAATAGGACTCGATCGCACAAAACCAAAAACCTGATTCGATCTTAAAATAAGATGGAGAAAGCAATTATTAGATAATACTTAATATTGAAACTTGATTAGGTACAGGTGAAAATGATGTTGTTAACCCGAAAAATTTCTGAAAAAATCAGTCTCCAAGAATTAGAGATTCAGTTTGGTTTAGTCCCTGCTCAAGAACCCAACTTTTTTAGGGAATGGCAAGAGAATTTACCAGAATCAAATAACTTTGAACAACAATCTCTCGATCGCATTAAACATAATTACAACACCCTATCAACAGGCTCCCAACTATCAGAAAACCTAGTTAAGATGACAGTGCTTTCTCCTTTACTAGATTTAGCTGGATTCTATAGCTCCAACTTTCTGGTTAAAGATGAAGTCGG
>JAIMKT010000082.1 GCA_020692245.1 Microcoleus sp. GA_180221_E-2-1-MAG-45_12 | reverse complement strand
TTTTGAGGTAGCTTTGCCGATCGCTAATAATTGGGCAAAGAAAAACTCTGTTAGTCAAGGACGCACCATTCTTGGCTATGAAGGCTCACCAAAACATATTCTGATTGTGGACGATCGCTGGGAGAATCGATCGGTCTTAGTTAATCTATTGGAACCTCTGGGATTTAGCTTCACGGAAGCAGAAAATGGTCAAGAAGGACTAGAAAAAGCTAGAGAAAAGTTACCCGATCTAGTGATTACTGATATAGCAATGCCCGTGATGGATGGCTTTACTTTCATGAACCAATTGCGAGGTGACTCAGATTTGAAAAACTTACTGGTGATTGTTTCCTCGGCATCAGTAGCCCAAATTGACCAGCAGATGAGTTTAGATGCTGGGGGTAATGATTTTCTAGCAAAACCAGTGGAAGCTGAGGAGTTATTTACCTTGGTTGCCAAACATCTAGAACTTACTTGGAAGTATGATGAAACCGGAACGGAAGCAAGTCCTGTAACTAGTAATAAGCCAGTAGATTTCGATAATTTAGTTGCTCCTCCCTTGGCAGATTTACAAATTCTCCTAGAACTTGCCCGGGATGGAATGCTCAAAAAATTGGCAAAAACTGCTCAGAAAATAGGTGAAAAGAACGATAGCTATCAGCCTTTTATCAACCAAATTATTCACCTAGCCAAGAAATTCCAGACTGAGCAAATCGAGATATTAATTCAAAAGTACCTTGCGAATAATCAAGGTCAGTAATGACAAAACCATAGGAAAAAAGTCTCACTGGTTTAATTCTAGATTTGATTCTAACTGAATTTATTATTACTTTGTCCCCCTAGAAAATACTCCGAGTTAATAACTGCTGTTTTCACCTATTTAATTTTGTATAAGCATGAGGATTAATTCCCTAATTTTGCGTAGAAATACATACTTGATTTACTTAGGAATTGATGTGTATAGAAGGAGTAAAATATTTTAGCTCTAATGGCTATAACCTAGTTATAGAAGCATTTGATATAGTTTTTCAACCTAAGAAATATGAGATACGATAGCCATTTTCAGATCACACAATATTCATTTCTAGATCACACAATATTTCTATAAAAATGTAAAGATATTAAGCCCCTATAATTTGTTTTTGGCAATAATAAATTAAACTATTTGATGCCGGAATAATTATTTTTACGCAGGATTATTACTATAAATAGCCTAGGAACATGCTTAATATTGCAAGAGCTAAAACCCTACCTTTGTAATTTGTGCTAGTAGTTCTATTTGTGTTGCAAATCCTTGAAATAGTAGGGCTGACGGGCTATCTATCATTACGAAATGGACAGAAAAAGGTCAACGGGAGAAGCAAATGTTAAATAGAAGACGATTTAATCAGATATCTCTGGGAGCCTTGGGCTTTGGCATGGCAAGTTGTAGTCAGACAAAATATTTGATTAATACCAGCACGGGTCAGAGTTCTAGCAATGCCGATTTGTTGATTTGGTGGGAACAGGGCTTTTTACCAGAGGAAAATGAACGGATTGATCAACTTATTCGAGCTTGGGAGCAACAGACTGGAAAAACTGTTGATTTGAAATTATTACCGATTCCTCTTATCGATCGTCAGTTGACAAATTTTATCGAGCAATCAGCCTCCACCGAAATTCCCGATATTGTCTATTCTGTGGGAGTAGATGCTAGCCTAGCCCCCACCCTAGCTTGGCAGAATCATTTAGTCGATCTTGGAGATGTGGTTAATCCGATTAAGGAGAAATATACATCGATCGCCCTTGACCATGTTTTTTATCGCAATCAAGCCCGCAAAGAACGGGGTTACTATGCCATGCCCCTATGGCAATCAGAGGATTACGTTCACTATTGGGGAAATTTGATTGAAGAAATTGGTTTTACGCAACAGGATGTGCCGAAGGAATGGGATAAATTTTGGCGATTTTGGCAAACTGCTCACGATCGGCTGCGGGCTAAGGGACGATCGGATATCTACGGGGTGGGGCTATGTATGTCAGCAGTCGGCTTCGACACCTATATATCCCTCAAGATGTTTATGGATGCTTATAATGTTGCGGTGGTTGATGATGAGGGGCAGTTTCTATTGCGACTGCCAGAAAACCGTCAGCGATTTATCACAGCGCTGCAAGAATTCACTAACTTTTATCTGCAAGGGTATGTGCCGCCTGCATCAGTACGGTGGTCTGGAGCAGGGAATAATAATAGCTTATTGAATGGTGAAAGCTTGATGACCCTTAATCTCACCATGTCTGTTCCCCTCACTCAAAAGCTATCTAATCCTCAATACGATCTTGATGCGATCGCCAGATATCGCCAAATTGTGACGATCGATCGTCCTTTGAAGGTGGATGGCAGCGAATTGCTAACCCGAAAGGGAATCAAACAAGCGATCGTGCCAAAAAATGGAAAAAATCCAGCCCTTGCCAAAGATTTTCTTAGCTATCTAGTGCGTCCAGATAATTTAATGTTTTTGCTCAAAGGATTTAAGGGGCGAGTTTTTCCTGTGATGCCAGAACTCTTGAAGGATCCTTTTTGGAATGACCCGAACGATCCGCATCTGTCGACAGCGCTGAAAATCTTTGCTCGTCCTAGCTATGTCCCCTATGAAGTTACTCATTCGGCTTTTAGTGCGGTGCAAAATCAACAACTTTGGGCAAAGACAGTTCTCAAAGTCATTCAAGACAAAGCTTCAGTTACGGAGTCGGCAGATTGGGGCATCGCTCAAATTCAAAATATTTGGCAAGCATGGGAGAAAAAAGTATGAAAAGTATTCAAAGTATTCAAAGTTTTTTTAATCGTAGTTTACTCAGACAACTCGTTAGTTATTTCTCGGTTTTGTCTGTGGTTACTGTTAGCACCGTAGCGGTTGGTTCCTATTTCCATGCTCGGGATTCTTTGTCTAAGGAAGTGGTCGATCGCCTGACTGTAGCAAACCAGCTAAAATCCTATCAACTCGAAAAGTGGGTAGAAAATCAGTTGCGGGACATTCTTTTAGTTAGTCAAGATCAGGAACTTCAAGAGTCCCTAAGCCAACTGCTTGCCACTGAGCCAAATCAACCCGCCTATCGCCAAACCTATGGGGAACTAAAACAATATGTGGAGCGAATCAGTCGTGTGAAGCCAAACTTACGCAGCATTCGGATTACCCGCAATAGCGGTTTTGTCCTCTTCTCCTCCAACGATCCCAAGCTCGAAGGAACCTATTTACCCCTGGGCGATCCTGCAACCTACTTTACGGGCGATCGCATCGATGCGGTTGTTCCTAATTTTTATATCTCATCCCGTGATAATAAAGTGACAATGACCGTCGCCACTGCCCTCTTGGACGATCAGAATGTCAAAATGGGGGCGATAACTGCCGATTTCAATCTTGATGATATTGATGCATTGATTCGTGATAACACAGGCTTGGGCGAGACAGGGGAAACTTACCTAATTGGGAAAGCGGGAACGAAAACCATCTTTATCGCTGGCAAACAGGCGGAATCTCAAGAAAGCAAAACTTCGGAAAAAGGTGTCCATAGTGATGGCATTGATCGGGCGATCGCTCAACAAAGTGGATTTGGAGCCTATAACAACTATGCCGGGGTTCCGGTAGTGGGGGTTTATTGGTGGTTGCCCTCACAAAACTTGGTATTGATGGCGGAAATTAGTCAATCCATGGCTTTTGCTCCCGCCGATCGCCTTGCTCGGAATATTTTGATTTTGGGATTTATGTCTTCTAGCTTACTGCTGATTGCCATTTACCTGTTTTCCCGCAAGATCACTCGCCCGATTATAGCAATTAGTCATACAGCCGCAAGGTTAGCAGAGGGAGATCTCGACCAAACTGCACCAATCATGAGTAATGACGAAGTGGGTGTCCTTGCCCAAACCTTCAACAAGATGGCAAAACAAGTTAAATCTTCCTTTGAGGTGTTAGAGCAACGAGTGGAGGAAAGGACTAGCGAATTAAAAATAGCCAAAGAGAGTGCCGACTTGGCAAACCAAGCAAAAAGTGATTTTCTGGCAAACATGAGCCATGAACTCCGCACCCCCCTGAATGGAATTCTTGGCTATGCTCAAATCCTCAATCGCTCCAAAGTTCTACCAGACAAAGAACGCCACGGAGTCAACATTATTTATCAATGCGGCTCCCATCTCCTCACCTTGATTAATGATGTCTTGGATATCTCCAAAATCGAAGCCCGTAAACTTGACCTTGCCCCCAGTTCGATACACCTGCCCTCCTTCCTGCAAGGAGTAGTCGAAATCTGTCGAGTCCGCTCTGATCAGAAAAATCTTGAATTTATTTATCAACCTGATGCAAATCTACCAGAAGGCATAGAAGCCGATGAGAAGCGCCTCCGCCAAGTCCTGATTAACTTGTTGGGCAATGCCATTAAGTTTACCGATCGAGGCAGTGTGACTCTCAAGGTAGAAGTAATCGAGACAGATCCAGAGGTTTCTCTGACTCGCCTTAAATTTCAAGTGGCAGATACGGGAGTAGGGATTGCAGAGGATCAAGTCAGTCGCCTCTTCCAAGCCTTTGAGCAGGTGGGAGATCAGAAGCGACAGATCGAAGGGACAGGTTTAGGTTTAGCCATTAGCCAAAAAATTGTCGGATTGATGGGCGGAGAAATCAAGGTTAAGAGTGAATTGGGAGTCGGTAGCAACTTCTACTTTGATGTAGCTCTGCCGATCGCTAATAATTGGGCAAAGAAAAACTCCGTTAGTCAAGGACGCACCATTATTGGTTATGAAGGTTCACCAAAACATATTTTGATTGTGGACGATCGCTGGGAGAATCGATCGGTCTTGAGCAATCTATTGGAACCTCTGGGATTTAGCTTCACTGAAGCCGAAAATGGTCAAGCAGGACTAGAAAAAGCTAAAGAAAAATTACCAGATTTAGTGATCACCGATATAGCCATGCCTGTCATGGATGGTTTTACTTTCATGAACCAATTGCGAGGTGACTCAGATTTGAAAAACTTATTAGTGATTGTTTCCTCAGCATCAGTGGCAGAAATTGATCAGCAGATGAGTTTAGATGCCGGGGGTGATGATTTTCTTGCCAAACCTGTGGAGGCGGAAGAGTTGTTTACCTTGGTTGCCAAACATCTGCAACTTACTTGGAAGTATGATGAAACTGCAACGGCAGAAATTCCTGCAACTGGCAATAAATCCTTAGATACCGCCGAGGTGGTACCTCCTCCCTTGGCAGATTTACAAATCCTCCTAGAACTTGCCCAGGATGGAATGCTCAAAGAATTGACAGCAACTGCTCAGAAAATAGGTCAAAAGAGCGATAGTTATCAGCTTTTTATTAAACAAATTATTCACCTAGCCAAGAAATTCCAAACTGAGCAAATAGAGCTATTAATTCAAAAATACCTTGCTAATAACTAAGAGTAGAAATAACAAAACTATGAGAACAAGTCTAACTGGTTTAATTCTAATTGTTGATGATAATCCGACTAACTTGGATGTGATCTCTGAAGCTTTGAGTAGCGCAGGGTATAAGATTGCGATCGCCACCACTGGAGAGCGAGCTATTCAACAAGTAGAAAGGCGACCTCCCGATCTAATTTTGTTAGATGTGATGATGCCAGGAATTAATGGTTTTGAAACTTGCAAGCGCTTGAAATCTAACACTAAAACCTGTGATATTCCCATAATTTTCATGACAGCTTTAGCTGATACTGATCATAAGGTAAAAGGGTTTGATCTAGGGGCAGTGGACTATATTACTAAGCCTTTTCAAGAACAAGAAGTATTAGCCCGGGTCAGAACTCATATCCAGTTAAGTCTTTTAACTCAAAATCTAGAAGAGCAAGTAGTTCGTCAGACTTCTGCCTTACAAGCCTCTCAATTACAACTTATCCAGAGTGAAAAATTGTCTTCCTTAGGTAATTTGGTAGCTGGGGTCGCTCACGAGATGAATAATCCCCTTGGTTTTATTAACGCTAGTCTTAAACAGGCTAAACCAATATTTGCGGATATTATTGAACACTTAAAACTCTATCAAGAAAAATTCCCGGACAAGAATGAGGAAATCCTTGACCACGCCGAAAAAATTGATTTGGAATATAGCCTGGAAGACTTACCAAAAATGATTGATTCAATGGAAATGGCGTGCGATCGACTCCGTAATATTAGTGTTTCTCTACGGACTTTCTCCCGTGCAGATACAGACCAAAAAGTTAATTTTTATCTCTATGAAGGGATTGATAGTACGATTTTAATTCTCAAACATCGCCTCCAAGCAAATGAGCAGCACCCAGAGATCGAGGTGATTACAGAGTATGGAAATATTCCCCAGATTCAATGTTTTCCGGGGCAGTTAAATCAAGTATTTATGAATATTTTGGCAAATGCGATCGATGCCCTCGAAGAATCAAATCAGGGACGGAGTTTTGCGGAAATTCAAGCCAATCCTAATAAAATTACCATTACAACTACCGTGGTCGATCGCCATGTCCAGATATCAATTGTAGACAACGGTAAGGGCATGAGGGAAGAAGTAAAAAACAAAATCTTTGATCATCTATTTACAACTAAAGAAGTGGGTAAAGGTACGGGGTTAGGGTTGGCGATCGCAAAGCAAATCGTCGAAGAAAAGCATCAGGGAACCATTAGTGTTAATTCAAAATTAGGTCAAGGGACTGAATTTATCATTACTTTACCAATCGATAGAAATTGAAGGTGGGTTAGCAGTTAATTAGGATTTTTGGCTTTGGTTCCATTGGTTCGCCGCATCTGCGATCGCCTGATCTACGGTTTTTTCGCCTAGCATGGCTGCTTGCAAATTTTCATAGATAGCCTGTTGCAACTTTTTAATATCCTTCATGGCGGGAACTAGCACTTGAGCATCGGTGAGTTGGGCTGCACTGACACTCCGGGCTTGATCTACCGCCGTGGTTCCCGGTTTTCCGGCAAGGTTTTTTTGGTATTGATCTACCGCAGCTACCGTAGAGGGCAGGACATTGGCAGCTTCGGCAAAGGCTAACTGATTTTCGGTATTGGTGACGTAGAGGGCAAATTTCAAAGCTAGATCAGGATTTTTACTATCTTGAGGTACGACTAAATTCATCACTGCTACATTTTTTTTGCCCGTAGTTCCCGTGATTTGGGGAGCCGCCGCACTAACCTTGGCAATATCTGGGGCATTGGTAGCAATAGTTTTCATAAATTCCGCCCCCGAAGAGAGAAAAGCTACTTCTCCGGCTTGGTAAAGCTCGATCGCCGTCCGGTGTCCCTGGGTCAAAACATCCTTGGGCAAAAGATCCTGTTTATACATATCTACCCAATACTGGAAAGCCGCCTTCCCCTCGGTCGTATTAAACGCCGCCTGTCCCTGCTCATCTACCAATTTGACTCCCATCTGCACCAGCGATTCCAGCACTTCCCCCGAATCTTGAGGCACAAAAGTTACAAAGATGGCTGCCTTACCAGTTTTTTCTTTTATTTGCTTGGCGGCGATCGCTAGTTCTGCGTAGGTCTTGGGAGGTTGAGCTACTCCAGCTTTTTGGAGCAAGTCTTGGTTATAAATATTCACCGCCGTCGTCAGATACCAAGGCAGCCCAAAGGTTTGAGTTCCTAGGGTCGAAGCACTCCAGATATTTGGCAGGTATTGCTGCTGCTCTGGGGCGGGGACTTTACCACTCAGGTCTAACCAAGCATTTCTACTAGCTAACTGGGAAGCAAAGGAAGGATTGAGATTGACCACATCCGGGGCGGTTTTGGCAGAAACTGCTGAAAGAATTTTACTTTCCATAGCTGTCCACGGCACATCCACCCAGCGCACCTTCACCCCCGCATTGGTCGATTCAAAGTTGCTAATCAATTTATTAAAATAATCAGTAAACTCTGGCTGGAGTTGCATTGTCCAAAATTCAATTTCTGGGGTCGCCGGATTGCTGACAGGAGAGCCACAACTGACTAACCAAGTTAGACACAGCCCCAACAGACCAAAAAGCAGCCAAGTAGCGATCGAGCCTATCGACCTACTTATAGATTTGATTGTAAATTTACTGAGGGAACCGATGAACTGGATTGATTTTTTAATTAACTTGAGATTAGTTGATTTGAGATTAGTTGACTTAAGAGGCAGGGCAGGATAAGACATAGGGGAAATTAGTTATAAAATCTTAGATAAATCTTAGATAAATTCTGGATAAATTTTGAAAATCATCAATTCTGGATTAGATTATCAATTCTAGAGTTATTAATTCTGGGTAAGTTTAGACTATTTTAGACAAATTCTCAAAAAATATTTATCAACTCTAGAGATTCTAGGATAAATTGAAATGCAGTAGTCATCATATATTTTCATGACTTGTATCCTAACCTCTAGCTAACCTCCTGCTTATGTTGAGTCGCCTTACTAGTATTTTCTCCAAGCGCAAGTCGGGCATCGGTCTAGAAATAGCCCCCGATCGCATTAATCTCGCCCAATTAAAAAAGCAAGGACAAGCCTATAAACTCACCACCTTCGCTACCCACGAAATTCCTGAAGGGATTTTTGAAGGCGGGGCGATCGCCAATTCGCCAGCTTTAGCCGACTTGATTAAGGAAACCCTAGAGGAAAATAAAATCAAAGTCGACCAGGTAGCCACGGCCGTCCCCATGCGGGAGTCTGTAATTCGAGTGATTCCCATTCCTGCCGAGTTGGACGATCGAGAACTCCGGGACATGGTACTCAACCACGAAGCTGGACTATACTTACCCTATCCCCGGGAAGAAGTCGACCTAGACTACCAAAAACTGGGCTTTATCACTGACGAAGACGGCATCGAAAAAGTCCAAGTCCTCCTAGTCGCCACTCGTAAGGAAGTCACAGATATGTATCTAGAGACCTTTCAGCAGGCGGAACTCAATGTCAATGTCCTTGAGATCAATACCTTCGCTCTGATCAGAACTATCCGAGAGCAACTCCGCCAGTTTGGGAGCCAAGAAGCGGCGGTATTAATTGATATTGAATTTGACAGTACGGAAATTGCTATCATCGTAGATGGAGTCCCTCAGTTTAATCGCACCGTAGATATCGGTGTCTACCAACTGCAAACTGCCCTAAGTCGAGCCATGAATCTCCCTACTTCCCGCAACCCAGAGCTACTCCAAGGCATGTCAATCCCTGATACCCCCGCCGATGGTCTCCGCACTGGAGCTACAGGCATCAACCCCGGTATGGCTTCTCTCCTGCGAGTCTTGGGAGAACTAGCCGATGAGTTGCGCCGCTCCATTGATTTTTATCTGGGACAGAGTGAAAATCTTGAAGTTGCCCAGTTATTCCTCGCTGGTCCTGGTGGTGGTATTGGTAAAATTGACGAGTTTTTTACCCAGAGGCTAAGTTTGCCCGCATCGCAAATTGACCCGATCGCTTCTCTGTCCTTAGAAGTAGAAGAAGAGTTTTCCCCCATTCAACGCCCCGGACTAGGTACGGTACTGGGTTTAGGATTAAGGGAAATTTGATTTTTAATCACAGGTTTAACTATAAATTAAAGCTATAAATTAAAGAACAAAACCGTCAAAGTACAAACACCCTGTTACTAACTCTGTAGCCAAAACTGTCCCCCATACCCCAAAAGGAATCTATGTACAGTCTAGATATTAATTTTCTTAAAGATAGACCAGAGTTTCAATCCCCAGAATCTGCACCCAAGGCTGCCCGCCGCAAAGTGCCGATGGGTGAAAAAGTTCCCCTCTATATCGGGGTTGGAATTGGTTTAGCCCTCCCCGCCCTCGCTGGAGCCTTGCTTCTCTTTGTCCAGCAACAGACAGCAGAAATTGTCAGGAAACAAGCAGACAAAGACCAAGAACTTGCCAGCATTCAAGGCAAAATTCAGCAGGTCAAACAGATTGAAGATCGCATCAGTAGTGTTAAAACCCAGACAAATTCTGTAATTGGTGTTTTTAGTCAAATTCGCCCTTGGTCGGCGGTGCTTCAGGATATCCGCGATCGAACTCCACCAAACCTACAAATTGCAAGTATCCAGGAAGCTCTCCTCCCAGCCACGGCTCAACCCGCCAGTCCTTCTCCCACTGCATCTCCTACTACTTCCCCCACTGGTTCACCCCCAGCCGGAGCTACTCCTGCAGCCAGTCCGACTCCGACCCTGCCACCACCCCCCAGTACTGGGATCACGATTACTGGGACTGCCAGATCCTTTGATGAAGTAAACTTATTTTTACTTTCTCTACGTCAATCTTCCTTTTTTCTGAGTAATGAAACTCGTCTCCAGTCTGCCCAGTTGGCTGCTAACCCGACCCAGATTGAACAAATTAGGACTCCCGGACAAGCAGGTGCACCCATTGTCTACGAGCTACCAGAGATTGTCACCTACACCATCCAGACCAGATTAAATAATGTTCCTGCCCAAGACCTGCTCGAAGAGTTAGAGCGCAAAGGAGCCGTAGGTTTAGCAACTCGGATTAGAACTATTCAAAGAATTCAAGCACAAGGAGCAACTCAATGACATTTAACGAAGAATTTATTCCTAGCGGTATGGAAGATGACGGTGGCGAGGGTGGCTATCCTACTGCCTTTGGGATTACCTTTACCCCAACAATTATTGGTGGATTGGTTGCCATTTTAGGGGTTCTTGGTACGGCTTTTATTGCCATTAACTTGATCCAGCCTGCCTTTGAAGAATACAACACTAAGCAGGATGAATTAACTGCTAAGGCTCTGGAAGTGGAGAATCTCAAGAAAACTGTCCAGAATATTGAAAAGCTCCAAGCCGATCTAGTTGTTGCCGAGCGCCAACGCCGGGAAGTGTTGTCTCTATTCAGTACGGAGCGAAATCTAGAAACTTTATTGTTGGATATCAATAACTCTGTTAGAGAGCGTCGGGGAGAACTAAAAAAATTTCAACCCATTATTCCCGCAGCAACTACTGCTCAAACTGCTCAACAACAGGCAGCTACCGCCAATGATCCTTTCCAAAGACAAATATTTGATATTTCCCTAGATGGGAATTTTGATCAAATGCAAACAATTCTACGGACGATCGAACGGTTGCAAATCCTGACAGTAGTACGGGAATTTAATACAACAGTGACGGAGGCTCCCAAAATTATCATTAATCAAGGACAGGCGACAACTTCTGGAGCGCCAACTTTGACAACTTCATTTAAACTAGAAACAATTATTCCTAAAGAGGCTCCCCCGACCCCGGTGGCAAGCCCCAGCCCAACCCCTAGTCCATCTCCCTAAACCTTAGGCGGATGCTCCAAACATAATAAATAATTCCAAAAATCTAAAATAACTATCGATCTAAATTGAGGAGTGAGGAAACTACAGTGAAACATCAGACAACTAACTTGGGAATTTTGGGCGGGGCTGTCATCGCCCTTGTATCCTCTCAGTATGCGATCGCTGCGGATACGCAAATTACAAACGTTCGCCTTAGTCAAACCTCGGACGGAGTACAAGTAATTCTCCAGACTGCCAATGGACAGGAAAGCGCCCAAATTGTCACAGGCAGTAACGGCAACGCCCTAATTGCAGATATTAACAATGCCAGATTAGCCCTGCCCGGTGGGAATAGCTTTCAACAAAACAATCCATTTACCGGGATTCAATCTATCTCTGTCACCCAAAATACCCCCAACTCAGTCCGTCTGATTGTTAATGGTTCCGGTAGTACCCCCAGTGGCGAAATCCTCCGCACCGATGGCTCTGGGATTGGCTTCAACTTCAGTCCCACCGTGGCAAATGCCCCAGTTCAGAGTAGCGAAGTTCTGAATGCAGGCACCAACCCACCCCTACCCAACTTCACCACCCTAGGTTTACCTCCGGGTAATGGTGGACAAACCACAGCCAGTCCTACGGTACAAGTGCCACCCCTTGGTGGAAATTCTAATTTGCCGACTCCTGTGATTAGTCAAGTTCCCTCTTCTACACCTCTGAGTGGTGGTAACTTAGGTGGGAATCCCAGCAGTAATGTCCTGCTAGCCCAAAATCCCCAACAACCCCAACCCCTAGTCCCTAATCCCCAGATTATTATCACCAACCCACCCAATGCTTTGGGAACCCTCCAGCCCGTAGCTCCAGCTCCACCTTTTCTCCCCGGCGCTGTGCCACCTCCTTTAGGAGACATTGCTACCTCGACGGTAGACTCTTCAGCGAGCTTTGTAGATTTGGGGACGGCAACCCGGATTCCTCGGTTAGTCCTACGGGATGCCCCAGTGCGGGAAGTCTTGGGCTTGTTGGCACGGACAGCTAATTTGAACCTTGCCTTTGTCGAAAGTGCAACTAATCCGGGGGCAGCTCCCGGAACGGCTCCAACCCCAGCAGCAGGGGCGGCAGGAAGGGTAATTAACCTAGAAGTTCAAGACGAGCCGATCCAGAATGTGTTTAACACGGTGTTGCAAATTTCTGGGCTGGAGGCAAATCGAGTCGGACGGACAGTTTTTGTGGGGCCCCGGTTGCCTGATGGCGCAAGAAATATTATTACCCGGAGTTTCCGGTTAAACCAAGTTAATGCTACGGCAGCAGCTAACTTTTTGACTACTCAGGGAGCAGAAACTCAGATTCCCTTTGAGCAAGTACAGATTCAAACTGTGGGAACGGGGGCAGCGGCTCGGACAGTGGAAACCAGAACCCCGACTATTTTGGCTCTCAGGGCGACGGAAGGTTTTGGGCCCTTGCTGCTCCGGGGCGTATCGGTGAGTGCGGACGATCGACTCAACTCTATCACCGTAGTTGGGGATCCCCGCAAGGTAGAAATTGCTTCTAGTTTCCTAACTCAGTTAGACTTGCGCCGCCGTCAAGTAGCGGTAAACGTGAAAATCGTAGACATCAACCTCCTTGGCAGTGATGCCTTTAGAACTAGCTTCTCCTTTGGGGCTGGGGACGGTTTCTTTGTCAACGATGGTGGAGCTGCTTCCCTCAACTTTGGGGGGAATCGACCAGCCACCAGAAATGAAGCAACTGGGAGCTTAACTACCCCTCCCGTCATTAACAACCCCTTTTCTGGTTCTCAAACCTTCATTGATCCCAATAGCAGTATTACTATTCCGGGTATTGGCTCTGGACGATTAGTGATTCAAGATGGACAAATTCTTGAGAACACCACTGGGGCTGATGCTACATTCTTTACACCTCGGAGCGGAGTTACTCGTGATCCCTTCCAAGCAGGAATTACTGGCTTTACCCGTGGTACACCTACAACAATTACTGGAACTACGGGAACTCCCGGTGCTAATGGAGTTGCTGGGGTTCCCGGCACAGCTACTGTGACTCAAGGTACTAATGCATCTATTACTACGGCTTTACCTTCTTTGTTCCAGTTTCCTCGCCGCTTGTTGAGTGCTTTGCAAGCCCAGATTACTAGTGGAAATGCGAAGATTCTGGCAGATCCTACCTTGGTGGTACAGGAAGGACAGACTGCAAGGGTTAACCTGACTCAAGAAGTCTTTGGGGGCTTTACGCTGCGATCGGTCACGGAGAATAATATTACCAACCAAGTCCAGGAGCCAATTATTAAGCAAGCAGGTTTGAGCTTGGAAGTAGTGGTGGAGAGCATTGATGATAATGGTTTTGTGACCATGGCTCTGAATCCTACAGTGTCGGCTCCGGCTGCCTCGATCGATACCCAACAGGGACAAATCACCCTTGTACAATCTAGGGACTTGAACTCTGGACAGGTTCGGCTCCGGGATGGACAAACTCTGATTATCTCTGGGGTAATTCAGGAGACCGATCGTACCACCGTCTCCAAGGTGCCAATTTTGGGTGATATTCCAATTTTGGGAGCGTTGTTCAGAAGTACCACTAGGGAAAATTCTCGCCAAGAGGTGATTATTATTGTCACTCCACAAATTCTCGATGACAGCGATCGATCGAACTTCGGTTACAACTTCCAACCAAGTCAAGATCTCCAACAGATATTACAGCAGAGATAGTTTAGATAATCTAGAACATTTAATTCTGGATAACTCAAAATCTGAAAGATAATTCTTATGTAGAGCGTACTCCGGTGCGCTTTATTTTTTGGCAACTTTTTAGTAATTTTTGTCATCAAGCTCAACTTAATGAGAATAAATCTTAACAAATAGATAAAAAAGGCGTGAAATCCCGAAAATCTACATAAATTAAAGGTTTTAGCGATCCATAGGGGGCGATCCCGGATTACAATAATGCAGTGAAACTTCGATCCGGTCATAGTTTCAGCAATTTTAATCCCAGTTAAGATTGTTGGGGTGTGTCTAAAACTGAAAACGAAGATTTCCATAAAATATTTAACCTGTGATCTACAAAGGAGATTTTGCATGAACAAAGGTGATTTAGTAGATAAAGTTGCTGCTAAGGCTTCTGTAACGAAGAAACAAGCTGATACCGTCCTGACTGCCGTTCTAGAAGTAGTTATGGAAGCAGTGGCTAATGATGACAAAGTAACCCTAGTGGGTTTTGGCTCCTTTGAAGCAAGGGAACGCAAGGCTCGTGAAGGTCGGAACCCCAAAACTGGCGACAAAATGGAAATTCCTGCCACCAAAGTCCCTGCTTTTTCCGCCGGGAAACAGTTTAAGGAATTGGTTGCTCCCGACAAAGAATAATCGTGGGAATTATCTCAAAGTTAATCTCAAAGTTAGTCTCAAAACCAATCTAGAGAATCAACGGTAACTAATCTAAAATTTAAGCACAAAGGCAAAGGCAGAAAGTTCAAGCAAGATTCTGTGGATTTCAATTCCCTAAATCTAACTAAACTAAACTCTTTTGCCTTTTACCTTTTCTCTTCTTTCCCTATTTCCTAACTCCTCTACCTCCTCTACCTCCTTCCCCCATGCGACCTATTCACGGCGGCAACCTAGTTTGGGCAGCAGAAAAAGCTGGCTGTCATCCTACGGAAATCTTAGACTTTTCCGCCAGTATTAATCCTCTCGGGCCACCCCCAAGCTTGATTACGGCTATCCAGACCAACTTAGCCCAAATTAATCACTATCCAGACCCTAGTTACCAGCAGCTTTGTTTAGCCTTGGGTACAGAGCATCAAATTGATCCCTGCTATATTCTGCCCGGTAATGGAGCCGCAGAATTATTAACTTGGGTAGCACGGGAGTTGGCAGATTTAGAAGAAATAGTTTTATTTACTCCAGCGTTTCGGGATTACGATCGAGCCATCGCCGCCTTTGGAGGCAAGATCAAAAAAGTCCCCCTAAATTTATCTGGAACCCTAGAACTGTCTGCTTTACCTAGTCTCGAACGAGGCAAGAAGCGGGGCATCCTGATTAATAATCCCCACAACCCCACCGGGAAACTCTGGCAACGGGAAGAAATTCTGCCCTATCTGGATCAATTTGCCCTTGTAGTTGTAGATGAAGCATTTATGGATTTCTTGCCACCGGGGGAGGAGCAGAGCTTAATTCCCCTCGTGAAAGATTTTCCAAATTTAGTAATTATTAGATCGCTCACCAAGTTTTATAGTATTCCCGGTTTACGTTTGGGGTATGCGATCGCCCAGCCCCAGAGATTGCAGAGGTGGCAGGAATGGCGAGACCCATGGAGTGTGAATATTTTGGCAGAAATCGCAGGGATAGCTGCCCTCAAAGATCAGGAATTTCGCCAGCAAACTTGGGATTGGTTAGCCCCGACAAAAGAGAAACTTTTTCAAGACTTAACCGCAATTCCCGGCTTAGAACCTCATCTAGGGGCAGCAAATTTTCTCCTAGTCCAGAGCCAAACCTCGGTAGCCCAGTTACAAGCGCAGTTATTACAAGAAAGTAGAATTTTAATTCGAGATTGCTTAAGTTTTCCAGAGTTGGGCGATCGCTATTTTCGAGTTGCCATCCGTACTGGGGCGGAGAATCAACACTTAGTAGATAGTTTAACCAGTATGCTGCATTCTTCCCTGAAACTAAGGATTCCATCTAGGGATTAACCTAGTAAAGATACCTTCAAAAGTAACAGGGTATTGGTATTGGCAAATCTCAGATAGGTTAAATCTGGAAACTGCCGCCCGACTTCTTGGTAAACTCCCTCAAATAAATCTCGATCGCTACATGTAAAGACTAAACCACCCCCAGCAGTGATGGCAGGAATTACATCTTGGAGTTGTGCTAAAACTTCCCAACCAAAGAGATCACCCCGGACAAGGGCTAGGTCGATCGCCCACTCTCCCACAAAGGAATTTTTTAAGCTACTTAAGGCAGTTACGGGATCCCCGGTGACAAAGCGAGTGTAGCCAAGGTTTTTACCCAGACATAATTGATTTTGTGATCAACACCAAGAAATTTTATCATTTAGTTGGTGGAGGTGGTTATGGAGTATATTGTCGATCGACGGCGGGGGATTAGTGATTATGACGATGTGGTGATCAAGTATCCGGGACAAGTATAGAGAATATTCTAGTCCTTAGCAGCATAAATATCCGTAGCTGAGAATTGCTCAAAATGTCTTAAGATTTTAGAAGAACAGATTTATGTAATTTATCAAAAAAAATCTAGGAGAAATCTTTTATGGCACTTGTACCTATGCGGTTATTGCTTGATCATGCAGCAGAAAACGGTTATGGCATTCCCGCTTACAATGTCAACAACATGGAGCAGATCCAGTCCATTATGCAGGCAGCGGCAGAAACTGACAGCCCTGTGATCCTCCAAGCATCTAGAGGTGCTCGTAAGTATGCTGGGGAAGCCTTCCTCAAGCACCTAATTTTGGCTGCGGAAGAAAGCTATCCTGATATCCCCATTGCCATGCACCAAGACCACGGTAATGGCCCAACTACTTGCTACTCAGCAATTCGTCATGGTTTCACCAGTGTGATGATGGATGGCTCCCTAGAGGAAGATGCGAAGACCCCTTCTAGCTATGAATACAATGTAGAAGTGACTCGTGCAGTAGTCAAAGTAGCTCACGGTGTTGGGGTGAGTGTAGAAGGTGAATTGGGTTGTTTGGGTTCTCTGGAAACTGGGAAGGGTGATAAGGAAGATGGGCATGGTTTTGAAGGAACTCTCTCCCATGATCAACTGTTGACAGACCCCGAAGAAGCGGTAGATTTTGTGGAAAAAACTGGTGTGGATGCTCTAGCTGTAGCGATCGGCACCAGCCACGGAGCCTACAAATTTAGCCGTAAACCCACAGGAGAAATCTTGGCAATGGATAGAATTGCCGAAATTCACCGCCGTCTGCCCAACACTCACCTAGTTATGCATGGTTCTTCTTCGGTTCCTGAAGATTTACTAGCTTTAATTAATCAGTATGGTGGCGAAATTCCTGAAACCTATGGTGTACCTGTGGAAGAAATTCAAAAGGGCATCAAGAATGGTGTACGGAAGATCAACATTGATACCGACTGCCGTTTAGCGATCACTGCTGCTGTCCGGGAAGCTCTAGCGAAAGCTCCTGCGGAGTTTGACCCCCGCCACTTCCTGAAGCCTTCCATCAAGTACATGCAAAAAGTATGTGCCGATCGCTATACTCAGTTTGGCACAGCCGGAAATGCCAGCAAAATCAAGCCTATGTCCCTAGATGATTTCGCTGCTAAGTATGCCAAGGCTTAAACTTACTTTTCTGGTCAGAACTTAGGAAAATTTATACTTGATTTCCCCCTCCTAGGGGGTTTTGTATTTTTGGTTATATAGCAAAGAAAGGAATAGTTAGGATACTCAATAACCTGATGAACAAGGGGCTTAAACCCTTTGCCTGTCCTAGGCATAATATAGCAAGCGCCGCCCCAATAAGGACGTAGAATG
>JAIMKT010000081.1:14079-18016 GCA_020692245.1 Microcoleus sp. GA_180221_E-2-1-MAG-45_12 | reverse complement strand
CGTCTAATTCATACCTTGATTCAGCAACGCCCTTAATTTATCTGTTTTGACCAAATCTGTGACTAATTTATGCACGACTCCTTGATTCCACAAAGCCGCGATCAGACAAATAGCCCTCCCGTCCTGCCCTTGATTTCTGTGATTATTCCTACCTACCAACGGGAAGAGTCCCTAATTACCACCCTCCAAGATTTACTAGCTCAAGATTATCCCCACTTTGAAGTCCTCGTCATTGACCAGACCCAAAACCACGCCCCCCAGACTCAGAGTTATTTAGAGGATTTAGCACAGCAGGGAAAAATTTCTTGGTTTCAGGTGCAGTGGGCAAGTCTTCCCGGCGCTCGAAATTATGGGGTGCGGCGGAGTCGGGGAGAAATTATTTTATTCATTGATGATGATGTGAAAATTCCCCCAGATTATCTTTTGGCTCACAGTCGGAACTACCAGCGCCCGGAAGTAGGGGCAGTGGCAGGTCGGGTCTGGGATCGGCTCAAACTCTCGGCAACTGGAGATTGGCAAGCAACAAAATTAGCAGTGACGCAGACCGGGATCGATTATCTTCCACCCCAAGCTATGGATGTGGCGATCGCTTGGTATTACCTTGATCTGGTCTATCCCAACCAACCCCAGCAGGTTATTTCCGCCAGAGGGTGTAATATGTCCTTCCGTCGCCAAGTTTTTACTGAGTATGGTCTGAGGTTTGATGAAAGATTTCAAGGCAGTGCTGTGCGGGAGGAGTCAGATTTTTGCCTAAGAATTCGATCGACCCCTTGGCAAATTTGGTACGATCCGGAAGCCTATCTGATCCATTGGGGAGAAGAAACCGGGGGCTGTCATGACCTCAACACTCGCTCCCTCAAATATCAACTAACTTTTTATCACAACCATTTCCTGATGGGTTTTAACAACCTCACTCTTCACCAGCAACTGCGCCTGTTTACCAAACTCTTTGATTGCCACGTCCTTGGGCATCCTCCCTGCTACAAAAGTGGTTCTCCCCTGAAAGTCCTTAGCCGGGGTGTATTTTATTTCTTAGGCTTGATCCAAGCAATATTTACTAAAATCAAGGTAGTTTGGGACGATGGGCAAATTTATAGCCGTCAATACCCTTAATTCAGTTAACAGTTATCAGGGAACAGTTATCAGTTATGAGTTATTTGTACTGAATAGTTCAGCAAGTTAAGGTAAGAATTGTTAGGGCGTAAGACTTGTTAAAGTACCAGTTATTAGAGCTATCTGTATTAGTAAGGATGTCTGAAAGAGCCTGATCTATAGTATTTCTTGCTCAGTGATCCCCCCTAGCCCTCCTTAAACCCTACCCCTCCTTAAAAAAGAGGGAATAGTCATCACAACCTTTTAGAATAGTTACTGTTCCCTGATAACTGATCACTGTTTACTGATCACTGTTCCCTGTTCCCTATGCGTATCTTGATTGTCAGTCATACCTATATTGTTGATATCAACCGTGAAAAACTCAGGGCTTTAGTTCAACTCCAGCCAGATATTGAAGTGATGATCGTTGTGCCTCGGTATTGGTATCCCGGCGGGGTGCAGAAGGGTTTGACCATCAGTGAACCTCTTGATGAGGGGAGATTTCGAGTGATCCCCATTACCAACTTTAGCCGCAATAATCAGGGTTTACTGACATTTACTTGGGAAATCATCCCACTCCTGTGGCAGTTTCGCCCTCAAATTATCCAAGTAGAACAGGGAGCCAAATCCCTTGCTTATACCCAATTAATTCTGCTTAATTTTCTCTTAGGATTGAGGGCAAAAAAACTATTTTTTACTTGGTGGAATCTGCCCTATACCTTAAAGTTTCCCGTTTCTTGGATAGAGAAATTCAATCTGCATAATAGTCAAGGAATTATTGTCGGCAATCAGGACGGGGCAGAGGTAATTCGCCAGAAAAAATACCGGGGGAAGATCAAGATTATGCCCCAATTGGGAGTAGATGAAAAACTTTTTTGTCGCCAGCCCCAGCCCCATTTAGCAGCCAGTTTGGGGATTAAGCGCCATGATTTTGTGGTGGGTTTTGTGGGGAGATTTGTCGAAGAAAAAGGCTTACTTACTCTCTTACAATCCTTGGCACAATTACAGGATTTTTACTGGAAACTATTGCTAGTCGGCAGGGGCGAACTGCAACCGCTATTATTAAATATTGCTGCCCAGTGGGGAATTGAAAATCGGCTAGTAATTGTGGATAGTGTACCGCATACTCAGGTGGCGAAGTATATTAATCTGATGAATGTCTTGGTTTTACCTTCCCAAACTAATGCAGGGTTTAAGACACTGACAGCAACGGGGTGGCAAGAACAATTTGGGCATGTGCTGATTGAGGCGATGGCGTGCAAGGTTCCGGTGATTGGGTCGGATTGTGGCGAAATCCCCCATGTAATTGGTAATGCGGGGCTGACGTTTAGCCAAGGAGATGTGCGGGAGTTGCGCGATCGCCTATTGTCTTTGATTTCTCAACCCCTCTTTGCTGCCCGTTTGGGACATATGGGCTACGATCGAGCCATGGCTTACTACACCAATAAGGCTCTGGCGCAACAGATGTGGGACTTTTATCAGGAGTTATGAGCATCAAGAATTATGGATATCAACTCTCCTCTACGAGTTTTACAGGTAATTCCCTCCATCTCCTTGGTCTACGGTGGCCCCAGTCAGATGGTGTTGGGCTTGTCGGCGGCTCTGGCAACTCAAGGGGTAGAAGTCACGATCGTGACAACAGATGCCAATGGAGATCAACACCAAGACCCTTTGCAAGTCCCGCTCCAGCAACCCATTCATCAAGATGGCTATGAAATTATTTATTTTCGCTGTACTCCCTTCCGCCGTTACAAGTTTTCCCTCGCTCTCTGGTGGTGGTTATGGAGTCATATTCAAGACTACGATGTGGTGCATATCCATGCCTTGTTTTCTCCTGTAAGTACCGGGGCTGCTTCGATCGCCCGCCGTCGCCGTGTTCCCTATATTCTCCGTCCCTTGGGAACCCTAGACCCCTTGGATTTGCAAAAAAAGAAAATCTTCAAGCAAATCTACGGCTGGCTCTGGGAACGTCCCAATCTCCAAGGAGCGGCAGCGATCCATTTCACCAGTCAGCAGGAAGCCCTCACTGCCCACCGTTTTGGAGCAAAAACCCACGATCTAGTTATTCCCCTCGGAGTCACACCACCCCCAAATCTAGATTTATTTCTAGAACAATCTTTTCCAGATTTGGATGATCCCTACAGTAATTTCCAAGAAGATTCTCCAGAAGATTTTTATGGGGATAATTTTCCAGAAGAGAGCCAAAATCATGACCCCGATCGAGACCTTTTTGGTGTAATCTCTCCCTTAGAGAATCGAGTCAAAAATAAAGCTCAGGCGGAAAATCATTTCCAGAATTTTGCTGAAGATGTCCCGGCTAATCGGGCGGGGGTAGATGCGGGCGTGGATTTAGTCCAAGTACCAAACCTAGCAACCGGAGACGGGATCGGGCGGGGCAATCCGTTGATTTTGTTTCTGTCTCGGATCGATCGCAAAAAAGGGTTAGATTTGTTGATCCCAGTGCTGGAAGACTTATTAACTGAGGGTTGGAAATTTCATTTTGTCCTAGCAGGAGCTAATCCCCAAGACCAGAACTACACTGCCCAAATTAAGCAACAGATTACTAGTTCACCTCTTGGTAAATCGACAATTATCACCGGATTTGTGGCTGGAGATTACAAGCGCCAACTCCTGCAACAGGCAGATTTATTAGTCTTGCCTTCCTACTATGAAAACTTTGGGATTGCGGTGGCGGAGGCGATGATTGTGGGAACCCCGGTGTTAATTTCCGATCAGGTGCAAATTTGGCAGGAAGTGCGAGAAGCTGAGGCAGGGTGGGTGTGTAGTTGCGATCGAGCCAGCCTCTTGACACAACTCCGGGCAGCCTTGGGGGACGAATTAGCCC
>JAIMKT010000081.1:8806-14039 GCA_020692245.1 Microcoleus sp. GA_180221_E-2-1-MAG-45_12 | reverse complement strand
AAATTACCGATGGGAGTCGATCGCTCACCGTACCCAACAAATCTACCACAGCCTGAGCCAACGCTCTGAGTAAGTACTTTAGGGGATAAGTTGAGATATAAAATAAAGCTAATGGTGAGGCTAACGGCTTATGGATGAACAACTGCTACTAGAAGCGCTTTGGTAGCTAGGAAAAGAGGCGATCAAAAATCTTTAGGGTTTAAAATCAGAAAGAGAACCGACGACTTGCCGTGTTTCGTCTCGGTTCTCTAACTGGTTCGCTCCTCACACAAGATTCATAGTAGTTGCTCTCAATTCATTTGTCAAGACTTTTCGCTAAATTTTACGAAAATTAGTTAGAAATTAGTTGAGGAGGTTGAATGGGTTGTAAATCAATTAGTCTGGACTAGTTTGGATTGTGGCTCCTTTTTCCTCTACCTTGAGAATATGCACTTCCGCCTCGACTCCAAAGTTTTGCCACGTAGCCGCCATGGCATCCCCGACAGCTTGCGATCGATCTTGATTAGTCAAAGCTAGAAGTGTTGGGCCAGCACCACTAATAACTAAACCGTAGGCTCCTTGGTCGATCGCCATCTTTCGCACTTCCTGATAGCCAACAATTAAACTCTGGCGGTAGGGCTGGTGAATCCGGTCTTGGAGGGCTGCCCTTAACCATGAATCTTTCCCAGTTGCCAGACCCCGGAGCAGTAACCCCCCATGGGCGACATTAAAGATCGCATCCCCTCGGCTGTAGCTATTGGGCAGTACGGCTCTGGCAGCAGCAGTGGATAGCTCAAAATTCGGCACAGCTACCACGGGGATAATTTCTGGCAACCAAGGCACATCACAAATTTCCCACGCTCCATCTTCCCTAGTTGCAGAGAGGCGACACCCACCGACTAGAGCCGGAACCACATTATCAGGATGTCCTTCGAGGTCGATCGCCAGATTTTGAATTTCTAACAGAGATAAGGGTTGTCCTGCTAGATAATTTGCCCCCAACAAACCCCCGACTAAGGCAGTGGCGGAACTACCCAAACCCCTTGCCAGAGGAATCCCCAATTCGAGGTCGATCGCCACCCCCGGTACTGGTTGCCCCAAAGCCTGATACACAGCGCAGAAAGCCTGATACGCCAAATTACTGCGATCGGTAGTTACTCGATCGGCTTCTAGACCTGTCACCCGAATCTCTAGAGGGCTAGTCTCTTCTGTCTTTGTAGATGTTTCTGCATCTAGTCTTATAAAAGTAAATTTGTTATATAAACTCAGAGCTGCCCCCAAGCAATCAAAACCCGCCCCTAGGTTCGCCGTGGTTGCCGGGACTGTGATAGTAATGCGATCGTTCATAAGTATATATTTTAATCAATAAAAGGAACTGTAAAGCCCAGACCACAAGCCTCGGTTATTTTACCTCTTTCTCTAATTAATAGGGGTTCTCCATTAGTTCTAATTAAGACTTCCGCAGGAGTAGGATGACCACAGAAATTCAGGGGAGAAAAGGAAAGAAGATAGGCTCCACAATGATCGATGACGAGGCGATCACCAATGTGTACCTCTGGTAATTTTATACCCTTGTGAACCACATCTAGGGGCGTGCAGGTGGAGCCAACAATCGTAACTTCTTCGGCAGGAATTTCTGTTTTGCGTCCGACTATCCAGATCGACGGTTCAAAGACTCGATATTGAGGTTGTTTAACACCTAGGTTATTATTACCACCATCTACAATTACAAATTTCTGACCACGGGAGATTTTAATATCCATTACCGTCGTTACAAATACCCCCGCAGAAGCAGTAATAAAGCGCCCACTTTCAAAGAAAATTCGTTGGAGAGTTGCTTGTAGATATGTAGGCAATTCATTAAATAAAACTTTTAATTCTTGCCGGAGGCGATCGAGGTCTAGTCCCGGTTGCTCGTCACTTTCTGGAACCCCAAAGCCACCCCCAAAATCTAGCATCGTAATTGGCAGATGATGGTAATTAGTTGTTAGCGATCGCTCTGCAATTACCTTGAGTAGATATTTTGTATTCGCAGTAATATCTTCGGCTTTCAGATACTGAGAACCCGCATAGACAAATAACCCCACATACTCAACTAAATCTGGACTACAAAGATCGATCGCCGCATCTAAATCTGCCTCTTCAATCCCAAAAGGCGAAGCTACTCCCCCCATCCTCAAAATTGCTTCTGCCGCACTCAATTGAGGATTTACTCGGAGCATTACCTTAGTTTTTATATTTAGCGATTCACTATATTTTTTCAATAATAATAATTCCTGTTTCGACTCCACATTAAAAGCTAAAATTCCTGCTTCTAAAGCAATCTTGATTCCTTCTGGAGATTTGCCGGGGCCACCGAAAATAATTTGTTTAGGGGAAATTCCATACTGGAGAGCATGAACTAATTCTCCGATCGAAGCAACATCAATAATCAACCCCTGATCTGCCAAGATTTGCATCAACATTGGGTTAGGATTGGCTTTGAGAGAATAGATTAACTCTGCACCATCTGGGATAGTCACCTTCAGATCAGCAACATTTTGCAATAGTTGAGATTCCGAATAAACAACTAGAGGAGTTTGATAAATACTCACTAAGTTTTCAATATCAATTCCTGCCATTACTTGAGATGTAATCATAATTTCTGCTGTTATTTATCTAGTTATATAGCACTCCTAAATTATTTGCTAATAGCTGCTAAGTCAACTTGTCTTTATCAGGTGGCTTTACCAAGAAATAGGTTTTAAAGCCCCGTCTCGACTTCGACACTACTCAGCCACCATTCAGGATAGCTTTTCGAGAGTGTGATTTATCTAAACAATTTTGATGCATCATAGTCTGTAATCGTTGTAAAATGAACGATAAGTTATTCGATATACTTAAGGTATAGGGTTCAACCCGTATCCTAGAACCCTCGTGCCTTTAGATCGAGGAGTATGTCAATTCTACAAACCTAAATCCTGTGCTAGGATCCTGAAAACTTTTGAGAAATTGCTTCAACCCTACCCTAAGTAGTTCGGTTACACCTACCCCTCAAATTTCAGAAGATTGTTAAATTAAGGTTGTTGAGTCAGATTTACAAAAAGATAACTTAAACTACCCGTTATAGATTGCCAAATCGATGCTCTTTGTTCTGGCTATTGGGGTAAAGTTTACACAGTATCCATAGGATCAGGAAACTATTCATAACTTAGTTGAGGTGAACAGTGAATAATACATCTAATCAAGCCCCAGAATTTTTCGGCCAAGATGCCGATGCGAACCTCCTGTGGCAATATGTCCAGTCCATGAGTCCAGAGGTAGTCACTCAACTGTCGAAACCGACCTCTACTGAAGTATTTCAGGTGATGGAACGCAATATTGTGGGCTTGTTGGGGAATCTGCCCCCAGAGCATTTTGGGGTGACTATTAGCACCAATCGAGAAAACCTCGGCAGACTTCTCGCTTCGGCGATGGTGAGTGGCTATTTCCTACGGAATGCCGAGCAGCGCATGGTGTTTGAAAAGTCTTTGCAGTCTACTGAAAGTAACTTCCCTGAATAGAACCCCCATAAAGAAGGCAAGAACCTACTAATTACCGCCAGCACCATGACTACAGCCCCCACACCGGATACTACTTCCCTTCCTCATAAAATTATTGGTGTGGCAATTATTTGGAATCAAGAGGGGCAAATTTTGATCGATCGCCGTCTGCCGGGGGGGTCTAGTGGCGGCTTATGGGAATTTCCGGGGGGCAAACTAGAGCCGGGGGAGACGATCGAGGAATGTATCACCAGAGAAATCAAAGAAGAATTGGCGATCGAGATTGCTATTAAGCAGCACTTCCGCTCGATCGACCACACCTACAAAGAATCACGGGTAACGCTCCATTTCTACCACTGTCAATATCTCCGGGGTACTCCCCAAGCCTTAGAATCAGAAGAGATTCGTTGGGTAACTCTAGCCGAGATGGAACAGTTCCCTTTCCCCGCCGCCAACCTAGAAATCATCCAAGCCCTCAAAGAAAATCACGTTAAAATTGGTAAAAATCAAGGTTACAAAAATTAAGGGCGCAAAGCCTTGCGCCCCTACTCCCTTCCCTTACCTCCTCTTACCTCCTCCCCCCATGCTCCCTACCATCATTCTTCCCGGCTACTTCGCTAGTGCTAACGAATACCAACCCCTAGCAAAGTTATTAACCAACTTAGGGGCAACTACGGCGATCGTGCCTTTGACCAAGAATGACTGGATTCCCACTGTCGGGGGGCGATCGATGATCCCAATTCTCAAAAAAATTGATGCCACCGTCAAGCAGGTACAAGCCCAGCATCCCGACTCGCCAGTAAACCTGATCGGACATTCTGCCGGGGGCTGGATTGCAAGGATTTATCTCGGCGAAATTCCCTATACGATTCATGGGGATGTCCTTCCCGATGCTGGACTATGGCAGGGCAGTGGGTTTGTCACAAATCTTGTCACCCTCGGCACACCTCACATCAGCCAAGAACCCTGGACTCGGAAAAATTTAGATTTTGTCAACAATAACTATCCGGGTGCTTTTTATTCTCAAGTCAAATATATTTGTGTAGCGGGGAGAGCTATTTCTGGAGAGCAACGCTGGCGCAATTGGCTAGCCTATAATAGTTATAAAATTACCTGTGGTGACGGGACAACTTGGGGTGACGGAATTACCCCGATCGAGGCAGCCCATTTAGCAGGGGCGGTTAATTTGACTATTCCTGATGTGTTTCATTCTCCCCGGCGGCAGGGTTTATGGTATGGTTCTCCAGAGGTAGTACCTCAGTGGGCTTCTTATCTGGATTAACTCATATATTGACACTTCCATACCTAAGGAGCGTAGATTGAGAAAGCAGAATCTAGGGATGGTAGATCAAGAGAGTAGAATTCTTTATACATGGGGATTCCACAAACCCGTAAAAAAGAGCTAAAGTAAGAATTAAAAAGATGTTAGCAGGCTCCCTATTAGAAAAATTAGCCACTGCTCACCGGGGCAGTAAAAAGCGTCCCCTAAATTTTGGGGTTTATTATAAAAATACTTTAGTTGCGCTCTGCCATGCCCTCGAAGATTGTGTCTTAGAGTTTCCAAGCCAGCCCTTGATGATTACGGCTTTTCAACGGGGTAAATGGTATCTAGAAGAGGCCGATCGCTACAGTAGCCTAGCAGAAAAATCTCGCCAAGTGGTGATTATGGCCGCTCCTGAGGGTGGGTTTGCCGAGCATCCGACTAGCCAAAGAGCCAATGTTGACCTAGTGAG
>JAIMKT010000081.1:0-8779 GCA_020692245.1 Microcoleus sp. GA_180221_E-2-1-MAG-45_12 | reverse complement strand
CGAGTGGCATTTGATGATCCTTGCCCCCACCTACACAGCAATGGTGTTGTGCCAAGAACTCTCTGCCGCAGACTACGGAAAAGATGGGGTTCCTACAGAAGACCGCCAACGGAAGTTTTATGGCTTTTGGACTTTTGAGCCAGAGCTAGTCACGGAAACCGTCGAGCTGGCGATCGACCACATCCACACCTATAACCCCCAACTAGCAGAAAAATTACGGCAGCAAGTTGCTCAAATTCAGCAAGCTACCCCCACAACCAAAGACGATCAAGGTATCGCCGTCACCCAAGCCGTCACGAAGGTAGTCCAATACCTACAGGTTTACCAAGACAATCTGCCCCATTCTTCCCAGCACCTCGATCACAATCTCCTCTCCAATGAAGTCGCCGCCTTTCTCCGCATGGCGCAATTGATCGATCAAGCCGACCCCAGTAATCCTAATGCTGCTGCCGAAGTTGCTGCCCTTGCCGAAGCCCTCGGCCAACTTATTGATCTTCCTGCTTGGCAGATGAAACGACTCCGCCTTTCTGGTCTCCTCCATCGCCTTGCCCCCCTCCAAGCTGGGAAAGCTACCGTAGAAGTAGTGGTGGAAACTATGGTGGAAGAACCCAATATTCCTCAAACTGCTGCCCTCGAAGACCCAGAACTGCCGAAAGCCTCCCTATTACGAATCATGCCCCGTCTTCAGGCGATCGCCCAGATCATCACCCACCAACAGGAACATTGGGATGGCACGGGAATCCCTAACGCCCTTGCCTACGATCAAATTCCCCTCGAATCTCGGATCCTCGGACTCACCGCCTACTTCCAGCAACAAGTTATCTTTCATCAAGCCACCCACAGCGACGTTAGCCATAAAGCAAACCCTTTAATCTCGGCTCTGGCAGATTGTCAAGCTCAAGCAAATAAATATTTTGACCCGAAATTAGTCGAAACCCTAGGGCTATTAGTTAAAGGCTTGGAACACGGTATGACCCTCACAGCCCAACAACCCAAGATCGCTGCGGGGATGTGGCTACTAGACAAAGAATGGTGAAATAAAGAATCACCCCAAAATTCACAAAAAAATAAGGGGAAATCTCTTTCCCCACAAATTCTCCTTGGAGGGTAGTTCCCTCTGATGAATCTAAGCTGTTTTTTTGATAAGTCGTGGCAGATAATTAAAGCTCCAAAGCCCAGTACCTTGAGGTGATCTGAGACTCTGGGATTACTTAATAGGCTAGTCCCATGCTCCGAGTTGTTTCTGCACCTAGGTAGACCCGGATGCTTAGGAAATCTGTAGGGCAGGCTGTTTCGCAACGCTTGCAACCTACACAGTCCTCAGTGCGGGGAGAAGAAGCAATTTGTGCTGCTTTACAACCATCCCAGGGAACCATTTCTAGCACGTCTAAGGGACAAGCACGGACGCATTGAGTACAGCCAATGCAGGTATCGTAGATTTTGACGCTATGAGACATAGGATAACGGCTCCTTGCTGTTTTTTTGTATAGAGGGTAAATTGGCAGTCCCAAAAAGGTAATGATTTTGGGGTCAGGATATCCCTCGCAGTGCGGAGACATACTTAATTTCTTTAGGACTACCGGAAATTGAAAGTTTGAGAGATATTTTACCTTGGGGTTTGCTACGCTTCTCCAGAAAATGCCAATAACTTCAAATTCCTTAATAGTTCGCTGCTTTAGTTAACATTTGTCCAGACTAGAAAACTTTTCCTAAGAATTTCCAAAAAACTTTAATCCGATCGCAGAGGTCGTCCGTATTAGTAGAGAAACCAATAAAGATGGTTAATTCAAACTAAATTCTCACAAAATCCGAAGGAAAAACTATGAATTGGAAAGCTATTTGTTTAATCGCTCTTTGTACTCTTACCGTGGGTCTGAATGCCTGCTCTAGCCCCGCATCTAACACAACTCCTGACGCAATGAAATCTCCCGATGCAATGAAATCCCCCGATGCTATGGGTTCTCCTGATGCTATGAAGTCTCCTGATGCTATGGGTTCTCCTGATGCTATGGGTTCTCCTGATGCTATGAAGTCCCCTGATGCTATGAAGAGTCCCTAATTTAGCTCAGTTCTATTACTCTGCGGTTTCTAGGGTTAGATTTCTTGAGCAAGTATTTTTTGAGAAGAGATCTACCCTAAATCAAAGAGTTGTTGGGTTTTAATTCTTTCTACTTCAGGAGTCCTTGTGCAGAAAAAAATCCTTAATCGACGACAAGCCTTATGGTATTTAGGATTGGGGCTGGCGGGATCTGGTGGAGCTTTTGCCCTTAGTCGCTTTTCGGGAACTAATAGCTCTAATGTTTTAACTCCTAACTTGGCTTCTGGTCTCACCTCTAACATAAATTCTGCCGCCCCTAACTCCCAAGCTAGTTCTGCTCCAGTATTGGTAAAAATGCCGGATTTGCAAGGGATCGAGACTTGGCTAAATTCACAGCCCTTGTCGATCGCCTCTCTCCAAGGTTCTGTAGTCTTATTACAATTTTGGACTTTTGCTTGTATCAATTGTCAAAGGACTCTGCCTTACTTAGTAAAATGGCATCAACAGTATGCGGCTAGGGGATTAACCATCCTTGGAGTACATACGCCGGAGTTTGCCTTTGAGCGGGACTTGAACAATGTTAAGCAAGCTCTAGAGCAATATAAAATTACTTATCCAGTGGCGATCGATAATGGTTTTCAAACTTGGAAAGCCTACAAAAACCAGTACTGGCCCCATCTATTTCTAGCCGATCGCCAAGGCAATCTCCGCTATGATCACATCGGGGAAGGAGCCTATACGGAAACGGAGGCAAAAATTAATCAACTATTAGGGTAAATCCATGGCTAACAACCTCTCGATCGCCCTTGCTGCCGCCGCCGGAGTTCTTAGCACTCTTTCTCCCTGTGTTTTGCCAGTACTGCCAATTATTATCAGTCGATCGCTGCGTAGTCATCCCTTGGGCCCCGTGGCTCTCGTTACCGGATTAGCCCTTGGGTTTGCCATGGTCGGTAGTCTGATCGGCATCACGGCTAGCTGGGTAACGGGGTTAGCAAACTTTCTCCGGTGGGTTGCTCTAAGTTTTTTGATTATTTTAGGAATCTTGGCAATTTTCCCTAAAAAAAGCTATCAACTATTTAGTTACTTACCGCATTGGAGTCAGCCGAAACAGATTTTTCCAGAAGGTAGCCTCTTGGGAGAATTTTGGCTAGGGGTTTACCTCGGTTGGCTGTGGACTCCCTGTGCCGGGGTAGTTTTGGGGAGTCTTATTACCCTTGCGGCGGTGGGGGGACAGGTAAGGGAAGCTTTTGGATTATTACTTGCCTACGGTTGTGGGGCGGCTTTACCTTTGTTAGCGATCGCCTACGGCGGCAGATACTTTAGTAAATACCTCGGTCAGCAATTATTATTTCTACATTCCCAGAGTCAAAATCTCCAGAAAGTCGGTGGTGTTGTCATTGTCGGGACAGCGATCGCCATTCTCCTCGGTTGGGATATCAAAATTCAACTCTGGTTAGCTCCCTTCTTTCCTACTCTGCCTCTATTGATAACTAAATCACAACTAACATCTAATCTCCTGTAACACTATGGAAGACTCTCAAGAACCCCAAGCCCCCAAAGTTCCCAAAGCCAAAGCTGCCAAGCTGCCGAAACAAGCCCTATTTGTGAAAACGATCCACTGGGTAAATATTATTAGCCTTGTGTTGATGATTACTAGCGGTTTGCAAATCTATAATGCTAACCCTGTGTTTGGGGGAAGAGGTGGCTGGACTTTCCCCGCCCTATTTACCCTCGGCGGTTGGTTGGCGGGTGGTCGTCATTGGCATTTTGCTTTTATGTGGGTATTTTCCTTGAACCTCCTTGCCTACGGGATTTATATTTTTGTGACCCGGCGGTGGCAGCATCGGTTTGTCAACAGTCAAGACCTGAAGGCTTTGCAAGTTAGCAACAACCCCAAACGGAAAAACTTTTCTTGGCATCGTCTCACCTACACACTTATTATCCCTATCCTCTTAATTGCCATCCTTTCTGGCTTAGGGATGTATAAACCTGCTCAGTTTCATGGAATTGTGTTCTTATTTGGCAATGACTGGCAGACTTTACGAGTGTTTCATTTTATTAGTGTGCCGATCGTGCTGCTGTTTTCCTTGGTGCATTCCGTGCTGTCCCTGAAAGTCGGGGGTGATCGGCTAGTTAAATCCATGTTTATTTAGGTCATAAACTCTATGCTATACCTCCCTGAACCCCCACAGATTAAACCTAATGTCCTGAGTCGGCGGCAAATGTTACAACTTTCTGGATTATCTGCTGCTGCATTTTTATTAAATGGTTGTGGTTCTAGCTTACTGAGTCGTGAAGTCAACCAAATTTCTGAACCCCTAAACCAGAGTGTCGAATCTCTTATTCTTAACCCGAACCAACCTGTCCCAGAATTTCCCCCCAGTGCGATCCAGCCCGAAGCCTTACTTGTAAATACCTTTGACCAAACTCCCCAGCTTGATCCCCAGACATTCCGCCTCAGCATCGATGGAGAAGTAGCTAAACCCATGGAATTTAGTATGCAGGAACTCCAACGTCTGCCCCTGACTTCCATGATTATTCGCCATGTGTGTGTAGAAGGCTGGGCAGCGATCGTCCAATGGGGCGGGATTCGCATCCGAGATTTGGCTCTTTTGGTGCAACCCAAACCTGCGGCTCGCTATGTCTACTTTACCTCTGCTGATGGCTATTACGAAAGCTGGGATCTAGACTCGGCTCTTCATCCTCAAACCCTCATGGCTTACCAGAAAAATGGGCAACCCCTCCCTATAGAAAACGGCGCACCCCTCCGCCTCGCTTCACCAATTAAACTAGGCTACAAGCAAAGCAAATGGGTAACAAAACTCACCTTCACCAGCCAGCTACCCACCGAAAAAGGTTACTGGGTCGATCGAGGCTACGAATGGTTTGCAGGACTGTAAACAGTGAACAAGGAACAAGGAACAAGGAACAGTGAACAAGGAACAGTGAACAGCAGTAACTGAATAATTGTTTACTGCAAGATTACCCCTAGGGCATTGTGGACACGGGCGGCGGTACTGCGATCGCGGTCTAATAGTTCTCCACCTAGGTACAAACTTGTGGAACTGCCACCATCAAGGTTGAGAGCATCCACAGCTCCCATGCGTTGCAAAATTTGGACTGTTTCCGGTAGAGTTGGCCCATTGCCTCCAGCTCGTCCACCGATCACCCCAAGGAGAGTATTTCCAGAACTCGATCGAGCCAGAAAACTCCGCAGAGCCTGCTGATTGTTAAAGGCTGCCCCAAACTGCTCTAGTCCAGCATTGAGGACAGATTGACGATTTTTAATTAACAACGGGCCACCGCCCATGATTTGGGGATAGTCGGCAAATTCTGGCGGGTTCGTTTGGCTGGTAAGTTGGACGGGAGTTCCCACAGATAATTGCAGCATTTCTTCGCCCCTGCCCACTAAGATATAGCCATCTCTGGGAATGGGAAATCTACTCTGTCCGGCGGCGGTGGCTCGATTACGGTTGACTACTTGATTATTACTCACCGTGACAATGGTTTCTCCGTCTGCCAAGTTGGTATAGGTGGCTCCCCAGGGTGGTGAGTAGCGGGCTATGCCGGGTTGGGAGTAGGCACTATTAAGGACAGGGATCGGGTAGGTTCTTTGGGAAGTAACTAGGGTTTCTTGGAGAATGAGTCGATCGAAGATCATTTCTCCTCCATCTTTCCAGCCCACAGCCCCCCGTTGCAAGACAGGCCCCGATAGCCATACACCATCCTTCCGCATCGCCCCAATGGGTAAGGTGACATTCCGGTTAAAAAATCCGGCATTAATAGCGGCAGGAACTTGCCAAGTCTGCGCCATGGTGATTAAAGGGCTAGTCCCGGTCATACTGTTGGGATCGCTCCAAATGGCTCTGAGTTTTACTTTCGGGTCTAGTTCTAGCCAAAATACAGGGAAGTTCCCACTAGGAATGGTGATATTTTTAACTTGGTGTTGCAAGCCATCAGCCCACTGGATTTGCCGCTCGGTGATGCGATCGTTCCGTAGATCAACTACTAGGCGCTGGGGATTACCAAGACTAAAAACTTCCACTCGTCTCCCAGTGGGGACATTGAGGGTTAAATTAGTTTGGTTATTCTGGGACGCGATCGCCGCCACTAATCTACTAGTATTTGCCCTCGGTGGTTCCGTATCCCTGGGATCAAGTCCTTGGGAAATTTGGGGTCTAGTTGGGAAATTTTGGGAATTACTTTGGGAATTACTTTGGGAATTATTTAGGGAGTTAGATTTAGAACTATTTATGGAATTAGTTTCTGTATTAATTGCTAGATTTTCAGCATCAATTTCTGGATTAACTTCTGTTAACTCTCTAGTATTTTTGTTAGGAAACCATAATTCTTGATCAGAGATAGCTGGAGATAGTTGGGGACTAGGAAAATTAAGAGGGGAAGAATTATCAGAATTAAATAGGGGCTTGGGGGTTGGTGAATTTTGGGGGCGACACTTTTGGGGAGAAAATAGAGGTAGCCAAGGGAAATTACTGAGGAAGTTACAATTATCTTCTTTGCTATTACTAGAAGGCGTTTGTCCGGGATTCCCTGCAATTTGACCACTATTATTTTCACTAAATAGACGACGAATTTGACTGTCGGTATTCCCATTGAGAGTTAGCACCACCTGCGATCGATTGTCTCGCATCTGCCAAACCGTGGGTTGATCCAAATCTATAACCAGGCGATCGCCCCAAGGTTGTCTGCCTTGACGGATATTTGTGACCCTTGCCACTGGGGTAGTCATGGTTAAAATATTGCCCGTAGCCTGTGATCGCCAGCCCAGCCGAGGTAATAAATCAGTAATATCTAGGTAACGATATTGTCCTTGAACTCTGACATTTAAATCTGTCTGAATCCCAAACCACTCCACAGGCTGCACCTGCCAACGGGGATTATTGCGTAGCTCTACTCCAGTAATCTGCCGAAAACTCGTGTCACTAACGCCAATCCTTACCCCTTGGGCAGTTTGCCATTGTTGCCAAGCAGTTGACAAAATTCTGCCATTCAGAGATACTTGATTACCCTGAGCGATCGTGGGTGCCGCCGCCGAAGAACTAAGAAGCATCTGAGGGTCTGGGGAAGAAACATCAGGAGAGAAAAAATCTTGGCTAGCGACTTGTTTCTGGAATATTACCAAACATAGAAAAATGGTTGCTACAAATCCAAACCAGTGATATCTAGTAGTAAAATTATATTTGTTTATAAATCTACTTATAAATTTATTGATAAATCTACTCAGGATTCCTGTTTTTGCCAATTTTCTAATTCTGTTCCCTAGCTTTAGCTGCAAGACCATCTTCTGGATAGTTTTAGTGTAGTTCTTAAATCTCATCAGTTTTTAGTAATTTGTTTATCCATAGTATCCCCATCCCCGTTGGAAAATCTTGCCCATTCTAGATGTTTTCATTAATAATATTAAATACCACTAAATTAAATATTTACTTCTAGATTGAGTTAGTCCGAACCCGAAGTTTTGGTATTCATAAACTACAAGATTCCTAGTCAGATGCTAAACCACTCCCTCTCAAACTCTATGTCATCCTCCCCTAATTCCTCCCTCAATTTTTCGCTCGAATCTCCTCCCGAAACCTTCGCTGGTCAAAAATGGCTAGTGGAAGAACGGGATGCCTGTGGTGTCGGTTTTATTGCCACCCAGTCTGGAGAGTCTAGCCATAAATTAATTCAACAATCCCTTGTGGCTCTGGGGTGTTTGGAACATCGGGGCGGCTGTAGTGCGGATAATGACTCTGGAGATGGGGCAGGAATCTTGACAGCAATTCCTTGGGATTTGTTGACGGACTGGTTAGCCTCGGTGGGCAAAACTAACTTAGACTTGACAGGAATGGCAGTGGGCATGGTGTTCTTACCCAAGGAGCCAGAACTATTTACCCCGACAAAAGCCATTATTGAAACCGTCCTCAAGGAAGAAAACCTAGAGTTACTCGGCTGGAGAGAAGTTCCGGTGGTAGATGCCCTGCTGGGAATTCAGGCGCGGGAGAATGCCCCGAAGATTTTGCAGGTGATTGTGTCCTCTCCAGACCAGAAGGGAGATGAATTGGAGCGGTTATTGTTCCTTGCCCGGAAACGGATGGAAAACAAAATTAAGCAGGAACTACCCGCCTCAAAGGAAGATTTCTATTTTTGTTCTTTTTCGAGTCGGACGATCGTCTATAAAGGAATGGTGCGATCGGCAGTATTAGGGGAATTTTATCTAGATCTCAAAAATCCTGCTTACCAGAGTGCCTTTGCCGTTTATCATCGGCGGTTCAGCACCAACACCATGCCCAAATGGCCCCTTGCTCAACCCATGCGCCTCTTGGGTCACAACGGGGAAATCAATACCCTCTTGGGAAATATTAACTGGATGATGGCGCGGGAAGCAGACCTAGAGCATCCCTGTTGGCAAAACCGCCTCCAAGATTTGAAACCCATTGTAGACCCAGATAATAGTGATTCGGCAACCCTTGATAATGTGATTGAACTATTGGCTCGATCGCAGCACAGCCCCATGGAAGCCTTGATGATCACTGTGCCGGAAGCTTACAAAAATCAACCAGACCTGGAAACTCATCCAGAAATTACTAATTTCTACGAATATTACAGTGGTTTACAGGAGCCTTGGGATGGGCCGGCACTGTTGGTCTTTAGTGATAAGTAACTGACTATGACTATGTCCAATGTGAAGGATGACATCTTCCATATCTACATTAAAGAAAAGGAGTGCAGAAGGAAACA
>JAIMKT010000080.1:17766-17976 GCA_020692245.1 Microcoleus sp. GA_180221_E-2-1-MAG-45_12 | reverse complement strand
ACTACTGGTGCAGTTGTAATAATATTGACGATTCCTTGGGTATAGGTATCAGGAGGCACAGGAACTGAGAAGGTGGTGTTGATAATATTTCCAGTCCCAGCATTAATGGCTCCTGCTGTACCATTGGTAGTTGGGTTGCCGATGATAAAGGGTGTAGTTGTTCCTCCATTGTGCCGGATAGTAACACTTCCATTGCCAGCACCACCCTGT
>JAIMKT010000080.1:0-17729 GCA_020692245.1 Microcoleus sp. GA_180221_E-2-1-MAG-45_12 | reverse complement strand
GGTTATTACCATTCAGGCGAACAAGATTTCCGGTAGTTGGGTCAGTTCCAGCATCTAGTGTGATGCTTCCGCTAGTGTTGCCCACTCCTGTACCAAATGAAAATATAAGGTTAGTAACTGTAATACCCCCACCTGTGGAGGTGAGATTGACAGCCCCACCATTTCCTGAATTAGAGCTGGAACTTATATTGTTAGGTGCAATACCCCCACCCGTGGAAGTGAGATTAATAGCCCCGCCATTACCTGAGCCAGATAAGGAAGTTATACCGCCACTTATGGTAATATTCCCTTGAGAAGTCAAACTAACGGCTCCTGCATTGCTATTTGTCGTAGAGGAGGTAAAAATTCCTCCATTGAGGGTAATCGTTCCGAGGGGAGCATTGAGGGTAACAGGACCTCCATTAACCGTAGTATTCTCAGTCTGTAGTTGTCCTATGTTTATGTTTCCATTATTGGCAGTAATTTGAATATTTCCAGATACTACCCCCGCCTCATTTGTAGATATCAGAAGATTAGGTGCATTGATACTATCCGCCACTATATTTATGCTGCGTCGACGTAGAATAGCAAATCCTGGGGAATTAATCGTTGCCGCAGTAAAGGTGACAGGTGCTGCCCCTACTCCACCATCGAAAGTAACATTACTTTGGAAGTCAATATTGCCACTAGCTTCGATATTTATAGCTGTTCCGGGAGCGATGGCGTTTAGGGCTGCGGCAGAAATAAACCAAGTTGCTCCGGGGGCTTCCAGTTCACTGATAATCCCATCTGCTATTTGAGCATCATCAGTTCCTATTCCACTGATAACAATATTCGCCGGATCCAGTAATAAACTCCCGTCTAAGCCATTGAAGCCCCGCAGTTCCACCCGCCCATCAAAGGCTAGGTTTTCCTTCCCAGAAACTTCTACAAATCCACCCCGCCCTGTGGCTCCCCGTCCAGTGATTCTGCCAAAATATCCCGTATTCTGATCCGCCCAGATGATTACCCTGCCGCCTTCTCCAGTAACCGTAGCATTAGCTCTGATTAGGGAATCTCTATCTACGAAGGTGCGTTGAGAATTAAACCGTAAAGCTGGAGCAATTCCTGTATCTCGACCGCCTAGATATTCCCCACCAAGGCGCACTGTTCCACCGCCCGTGGCTCCATTGGCATTGATTCGAGAATTGAGCGCTGCCACCCTGTCTCCCATGATCTGCACTGTCCCGCCATTACCCACAGAACTACTCACATCAATCCTGCCCGAAGCCACAGCTATTCCTTGCTGATTGGGTAAACTCGTTCCCGCTACTTCAACTTGTCCAGACGGATTAACAACTATTCCCAGTAAATCACTACCTGTGAGTAAAGTTGGTAAATCTACAGCTTTGAGTTCATTACTATCTGGCAACACAATTTCTAAACTCAACACCTGCCCCGGCTGAGATAACCTAACTCGATTAGTTCCGGGTACTGCCAAAACCTGAATCTCGCCACCGGGAGCGCTTAACCTGCCTGTATTGATCGTATTCCCCGCAATCAAACTAATATTCTGCCCAGACCCTACTGCTAAATCCCCAGCATTAACAATACTTCCGGCTTGGGTGGTGGTGAAGAGAAAACTATCTGGATTCCCAGTTAAGGCAGCATAGTTATTGTTGCCAGTAGCAGAAAAGTATTGATTATTCCCCAAGCCTATTTGATTCGCTGTTGTCGCTGTGAAACTCGCTGGGACATTCAGACTTGCCCCTTGCCCAAAGACGATCCCGGCAGGATTCATCAGGAATAAATTAGAATTTCCCCCCGTTACTTGCACTAAACCATTGATGAAAGATGGATTTCCGCCATTGATCCGACCGAGGATATTTTGGGTCTGGGGATTGCTGAGGAAATTAGCAACTTGAGCAGAATTGACATTGAAGTCGCCAAAGCTATGGAAAAGATTTGCCCCAGCCTGAGTTCCCCCAGCAATATTAATCTGGTTGCCTTGACTATTTACTATAGTTCCAGCCCCATTGGGTGTGATCTGGGCTTGGGCGATAAGGCTTTGATCTAAGAAGACTAAGCTAGAGCCAAGCATTAGGAGATGGTGCAGAAAGCAAATATGGATAGGGCGGAGCGGGGATGATTGTTGCATGAGTGTTTCTCGATCGAATTTATTTTGATAATACTAGACATCACAACCCTATTCAAAAGAATTGGTGTCACAGATTATTAAAGGTCATTAAATAATGAATTTTCAAATCTTACTATATCTGGTAGATAAAGATGTACACCCATTATTTTGTAATTGCCTATTAGCACATTTCTCTTTAAGTTAATATCACCAACTTCATCAGATTTTAGGAAATTTCCGTAAATAGATTACTAATTATAGTATGATTTCACAAAAGCAGTAAAAGCAGTAAAAACTGACACAAAATATTTATGTCTCTGGTTAAAAATTTAGGCTCCGGTTTGTTGACAACAGGTATTCTTATTTTGGGTCTTCCCAGTCTCGCTACAGAAAATAATCCTGTCCCTGAATCTCCTTCCTTTGTTAACTCCCTAAATTCCCTAACCTCAGATAACCCTAGAGATATTGCCCATAACTTAGTTAGCCTCGATCGAGAAAATCATCCTGATCAAAGTTCTCCTCAGACTCCACAGTTAGCCCAAAACCCAGTTCTTACCACTCCCTTACCTAGCTTTCGGGTTAATCAAGTTCAAGTTGTGGGCAGCACTATTTTCACAGAGGCTGATTTTCGCCCCTTAGTTGCCGACCTAGAAAACAAAGATTTTGATGAGAGAGCAACCCAAGAAGCGGTCGATCGCATCACTCAACTATACTTAAGTAGCGGCTACCTCACTTCACGGGCTGTCCTTAATACCCCCGACTCGGCAACCGGAATTGTAAGAATCAATATTATTGAAGGCTCCGTAGAAAGAATTGAAATTGAAGGATTACAACGCCTCAACCCCGACTATATTCGATCGCGCCTTAGTCTCGCCCTCGGTACTCCTGTCAACACTGCCAGAATTGAAGACCAACTGCGTCTCCTCCGCAATAATCCCCTATTTGAAAATATCGAAGCTAGTCTGCGGAGTGGCTCCACCGATGGAACCAGTGTGGTAATTGTCCGGGTGCAGGAAGCCAATAGTTTCTTTGGGGGAATTAACTTTGATAACTATTCTCCGCCTAGTGTTGGTTCCGAGCGGGGGAGCTTATCTGTGGGCAGTCGCAACTTAACGGGGTTGGGAGATGAAGCTAGCCTTGGTTATACCCGCACCCTAATTGGTGGAGCCGAGAGCTTGGATCTAAATTACCGTCTGCCTGTCAACCCCCGCAATGGTGATCTGAGAGTCCGGGCTTCCCTGAGCCGAAATGTAGTGTTGCAGCCTCCCTTTGATGTGTTTGATATCCGGGGCGAGTCTCAGCTCTATGAATTGAGTTTTCGGCAACCCGTGATTCTTACACCCCAAGAAGAGTTGGCTTTCTCCGTAGGTTTTAGCTATCAAAGTGGACAAACTTTTACCTTTGCTGGCCCCACCCCCTTTGGCATTGGGCCCGAACCTGACGGCAGCACCCGGACTAGCACCCTGCGCCTAGGTCAGGAATATACTTCCCGTGATCCTGAAGGTGCTTGGAACTTTCGATCGCAGTTTGGGATTGGTTTAGGGATTCTCAACGCTACGATCAACTCTCGCCCGATTCCCGATGGACGTTTTCTCACTTGGTTGGGACAAATCCAGCGCCTGCAAGTTTTGGATGCTAATAATTTCCTGATCATCCAAGCTGATATCCAACTCAGCCCCAATAGTCTGCTGCCAGCCCAACAGTTTGTGATTGGTGGGGGGCAATCGATCCGGGGTTTTCGCCAAAATGCTAGAGCCGGGGATAATGGCTTTCGGTTCTCGATCGAAGACCGTTTAACTTTGCAAACTAACGAATCTGGCAACCCGACTTTAGTCCTTGCCCCGTTTATTGAAAGCGGCTATGTCTGGAATAATTCTAGTAATCCTAATCTTTTAGGGGATCAGAATTTCTTGGCTGGGGTGGGGACGGGGTTAATTTGGCAACCATTTCCTAAGTTTAATGTCCGCCTTGATTATGGGATTCCGTTGGTGAATTTGAGCGATCGAGGCAACAATCTCCAAGACAGTGGTTTCTACTTCAGTCTCGGCTATCAGTTTTAAGCAAGACTTACGCAAACACCATATATCTAGTAAGGGTGCAAGGCCTTGCGCCCCTAACAATGCTGGTTAACCGCAGAATTTGTATAAGTCCTATTATTAACTCTTGGATTAGCTCTGGGATTAATTTTCAAGATAGAATCAAAACAAAAGGCTTCTAAACAAAAGCTCCCCTAGCTATGTCCCAGATTCTTACTGTTTCTGAACCAATTAAAACTGTCCTTGATCCTATCTCCACACCTACCCTAGAACCTATTCACCCAGTTGGTACCTTCCCACCAGCAGATATTGAAAGTAATGAACCCGAATTGGAAAGCTCCTTACATCTCCACCAAATTTTCCTGCTGCTCTCCTGTTTAGAATTTCTGTGGCGAGAGCGTCATGATTACTTTGCTGCCGGAAATCTTTCCATTTATTTCAAGCCTGAACCCAACCAATCTCCAGAGTTTCGGGGCCCCGATTTCTTTGTGGTTTTAGGAGTGGAAAAGAAAGAGCGCAAAAGTTGGGTTGTTTACCATGAGGGCGGGATTTATCCCCATGTAATTGTGGAAATTTTGTCTGATAGTACAGCGAAGGCAGATAGAACGAAGAAAAAGCTGCTGTACCAGAATGTATTTCGGACTCCCAACTATTTTTGGTTTGATCCCTATACCCTAGAGTTTCAGGGTTTTCATTTGGTGGCAGGAGAGTACGTAGCCCTAGAATTGAATAGGAGAGGACAGCTCTGGAGTCGGGAGTTGCAATTATTTCTAGGGGTTCATGAAGGAAAATTAAGATACTTTACGCCTACGGGGGATTTAGTTCCCACCACAGAGGAAGCTTGGCGACAGGAACAGGATAGAGCTGATAGAGAAACTCAACGGGCAGAAATAGAGACTCAAAGAGCAGAGGAGGCGATCGCCCAAGCCGAAAAATTAGCTGCCAAGCTCCGGGAACTGAATATTGATCCTGAGCAAATATAGAAAACTGCTTTCTTCATAGCTTATTTGTCCCGGTGGCGACTTGATGGATAATAGATTGAGAACTAGGTTCTTTCAGCCTTTTAATAGATTTGATAGATTTGACAGATAAAATTTTAGAAAAAGACTTAGGTTTTGATATATGTTGTCTTCGGAATTTAGCATGAGAAATTTTTACCGTAAACTTTGGTTCGTGGGGATTTTAATTGTATTTTTACTCACCGTGGCTCCTCGATCGGCCATGGCAGCTACGGGAATAGTTCCTGCCCAGCCTTGGGGGAGTTTGCTTAGTTCGGAAATTCTGGGTTTTCTTCCCAACAATAGTAGTGGTCTGCCCAGTGGCAATGCGATCACCGATGGTAAAGCAATTTTGCGGTATGCCCTGCCCATCAATAACCCACCTATCCGCAAGGTACAGGGCAGCCTCGAAGATATCGCCAATCAAATCCGGGCTAAGCGCTGGAAACCTATAGCCCAAGATGTGAGCAAAGCCGAAAGGGTACTGAGCGATCAAACCAATCAAATTTTAGAAGCTATTCCTGAAACTCAAAAAGCTGCTGCCGAGGGCTTGATCGCCACCCTCCAAACAGGGCTAACAACTCTTCGCCAAGCTGTGGAAATCAAGGATGCAGAACAGGTATGGACTCAACGCCGTCAACTCCTTGATCAAGTGGGGGCGATCGAAGAAATGATGGTGACTGGTTTTCCCTTCACGGTTCCTGCTGAGTATAGCCACCTTCCCCAGCTCAAGGGCCGAGCGACCATTAACCTGACCACTAGTAAGGGTCCTCTCACCCTCGTTGTTGATGGTTATAGCGCCCCTGTGACTGCTGGCAACTTTGTCGATCTAGTCCAGAGGGGTTTTTATGACGGATTAGAGATTACCAGTGCTGAGGAATCCTTCACTGTCCAAGCTGGGGATCCTCCCGGGGAAGCGGTGGGATTTATTGACCCTGATACCAAGGAATATCGATCGATCCCCCTGGAAATTTTAGCCGCCGGAGACTCGGAACCAACCTATGGCATTACCCTCGAAGATGCTGGTCGCTACCGGGATCTTCCCGCCCTTCCCTTTTCTGCCTACGGAGCCGTGGTCATGGGGCATCCAGAATTTGATGCTAATGGTGGTTCTTCCCAGTTTTTCTTCTTTTTGTTTGAGCCAGAACTCACCCCCGCCGGACGAAATCTGCTAGACGGGCGTTATGCAGTGTTTGGTTATTTAACTGAAGGGAAAGAAGTATTGGCTAGTCTCCGGGCTGGGGATACGATCGAGTCGGCTCAAGTCGTCAAGGGGCTAGAAAATCTGGTAGTACCCGCCGCTTAGAAATTTGGCGTTGCTGAATGGAAATATAATTTGTCGATCGCAAGCCCTACCAAGAGGGCATAAAGCCCTACGCCCCTACAAATTTTCATTCCAAGGCTATAAAAAATGAAATTCTTAAAAATCTTGAAGGAAATTCCGTGAAAATACTGTGAATTGCTACAGTTGTGCAAGAATTCCCCCTAGGAACCAAGAGTCTTGATATACTTGATGTCAAATCTAGCGAACCGGAGCTATGGTTAAGAATTTTCCAGTCCTTAACAATTTATGCTCGGAGCTTGATCAAAATAGTTTCGTGAATAAGATTTTTGTGAGGAGTCATAAATTATGCAACATAAAAATACTAGTAGGTATGGAGCTTTCTTGTTTGGATTGGGTGTGGCGGCAATCTCCATTGTCGGCAACTTTGCCCCGGTCTTTGCAGCTACCACTGACGCTTCCCTAGAAACTCTGCCTGCGGATAGCCCTCTGTTAGCCCAAGCTGCCCCCGATCGCTGCCGTCGCTCCGTAGTTCCCGAAGGCTTGAATATCCGGGCGCAACCCAGCTTAACTGCTGCTGTCATCGGTTTAGTCGGCTATCTGCAAACTGTAAATCTTTCCACGCTTCCGGCTACTGTCAACACTGTGGGCGGGATCAACTGGGTACAAATTACTCTATCCAACGGAGCCACGGGCTGGATCGCTAATGGCGCACCGGGAACTGGGGGCAATGTACTTCCCTGTACCACCGTTGTTAATCCTACTCCCACACCTACTCCTACGCCAGTAACCCCCGCCGGAACTTGTCGCTTGGTGCGATCGCCCATTGGTGGTGGCTTGGCAATTCGGGCTACTCCCGGCGGTAACTTAGTCGGTGGGGTGGCAAATGGACAAACTATTACTTTGGCAAATCCTCCTGTCACAAGAGTAGTCTCTGGTCGTCAATGGCTCCAGATCACTGCCCCCGTTAGTGGTTGGGTCAGCAATGGTCAACCCGGTAGCTCTGGCAACCTCGGCAACTGTCCTTAAAAACTCGATCTTAAAAACTTGATCTTAGAATCTCGCAAGATTGTAAATATCTGGTCAGCTAGAAATTAATTAAAAGTTCAGTTGGGGGTGTAGATTCATGCTATGCCCCTATTAATTATCTCTGTGGCAAAATTCGATCAAAAGTCGATCGAGAAAAAGCACCCCTAGATTTGCGGTAGACTGATGACAATAATATTTTGGTTTTGTACAAGTTTAGTTAAACAAGCTAATAGGTTTAGTTAAACAGGCTAATTAAATATAGGTTAGTTAAGATTTTTAGGTGGTTATGAAGCAGCGTTTGGTTTCGGCTTTGGTGGCGATCGTATTGGTAGGGTGTATGGGGCTGCTGGCAGGTTGTGGGGGCAGTTCCTTTGGCTCCGCAAAAAATCTCAACCCCCAAGGAGTTATGTTTATTTCTAAGCAAAGCCCTCTCATGGTTTCTTTGCTCACAGGGATTGACCAACTCTGGAACCAATCCGCCTCTGGTGCTGCTATCAAATCTTTCCTGAATAAACAAAACCTAGACTACAAAAAAGACCTAGAACCTTGGCTAGGCGAAGAAATTACTCTAGCGATTACAGACCTAGATTTTGATCACAACCTCGACAATGGTATCCAGCCCGGTTATCTTCTCGTTGCCACAACCAAGGATGGCGCAGTTAGCCGCTCATTTTTGCAGACATGGCTTTCCCAAAAGCTGATTACGGGAACCGAGTTAAATTTTAGTCCCTACAAAGGCACAGAAATTATTTCTCCTCAAGTTGAAGAAATTCCCGGTTTTAGAGATAGCTTAGAAAGTTCTGGGGTGAATTCTGGGGTAGATACCGTAGCGAGTACGGTGGTGGGCGATCGATTTGTGCTTATTGCTAACCATCCCCAAGTGTTGCGTCAAGCTATTAATAATGCTCAGGCGATCGAACTCAACCTTGCTCAAGCTGCCGACTATCAAGAAACCCTAAGTAAATTAGATCAACCCCGACTGGGTTTAGGTTTTGTCAATCTGCCCGCCCTCAGTGCTTGGTTAGGGAAGCATGGAGAACTAGCCCAAGAACCGCCTTTTAGTAGTTTGGCGATCGCCCTCTCGCAAAAAGATGGAGGCTTAATGGCAACCACTGCCATGAAAACTGCCCCAAAAACTGCCCCAAAAACTTCCCTGACTTCTGCCGATGCCGTCCATGGGAGTGAAATCCCAACTTTCCATTTTCCTAGTCCCCTAGATAATTATCTTCCCAGCAACAGTGGCTTAGTAATTAGTGGTCACAACCTTGGAGAGTTTCTGGCTCAGGTCATTACTCCTTCTAATGAAATTCTCCCTGACCAAACTCCAGATGCTGGGGAGACCTTGCTCGCTACGGAACTAAAAAATCTACTGAGCAGACTAGATAGTCAACTTCATCTCAATCTAGGCACTGACTTGTTGCCTTGGGTGACGGGAGATTATGCCCTAGGTTGGTTGCCTCCTGAAGATGGGGAACTTTCTAAAGTTAAGGCTAAATCTAAAGCTGAGTCTAAAGTTAGTTTTAACGAAGTTTCGGGGATGACCGGAGAATGGCTGTTTGTTGCTGAAAAATCTGATCCAGCAGCAAGGGAAGCGATCGCCCATATCGACCAATTAGCCATGGAATCTGGTTTCAGCATCACCCCTCTCAAGATAGCCAAGCAGCCCGTTACCCTCTGGACACAATTACAATCGCAGAAAACAGCCCAAGGATTGCAATCTGTAGATACCCTAGTCCGGGGAGTGCATACCACGGTGCAGCAGACGCTGGATGATACTCAAAAAGATTACGAAATCTTTGCTTCCTCGATCGCTGCTATGGGAGCCGCCCTTGGTGTTGGCAGTCAGCCTTTACTCACTGCCGCAGGTTTCCAAACTGCCCTTGCTCCCTTTGCTAACCCCAACCAAGGCTACATCTATCTAGATTGGCTCACTGCCCGGACTCTCCTCGAAGCTCAGTTTCCCCTCCTCCGGTTAATTGAAGTTCCCTTGAGTCCTTTGTTAGAAAAGTTAGAAACTATTAGCTTTACTAGCTATGGCAGCAGCGAGGGTATTACCACCAGTGAATTATTCTTAAAACTGCAATCTTAAAACTCCCAGCGATTAAAGACTATGTATCAAGAATTTAATCAAAAATTTAATCAAGATTTCATCCTTGCCCATCTAGGTCACTCTGGGTTCTCTCTGCCCTTTGGGGAGAATTTAGAAACCTATTTTGAATCAAACTTTGGGGCAATCTTAGATTCGATCGTCACGGCGGAGCCAACTGTGGGGACAACGTTAATCGGCATGGCGATCGCTTTTGGGTTTGGAGCAGTTCATGCCCTTTCTCCCGGTCATGGGAAGACCTTAGTTAGTGCTTATCTGATTGGTTCCCAAGGTACTCCCCAACAGGCAATTTTATTGGGAGTGACTACCACCATTACCCACACCATCGGTATTTTTCTCTTGGGGGCGATCGCTCTCTTTGCCTCAGCCTATGTTGTACCAGAACAGTTATACCCTGTTCTCAGTTGCGTTAGTGGTGTCACTATTTTTCTAGTTGGCTTGAATCTTCTAAATCAGCGATTGCATAATTCCCATAGTCATGATTCCCATAGCCACGATCACAACCATAATTTCCATAGCCATAATTCCCATAATCACGACCATCATCACTCTCATCTCTCTACTGCACCAACTAGCCTCGGTTCCTTGGTTAAGCTAGGTATTGCCGGAGGATTGGTTCCCTGCCCCACAGCCCTAGTAATGCTCTTGGGGGCGATCGCTCTTCACCATATCGCCTATGGATTATTTTTGGTCAGTGGCTTTAGTTTGGGGCTATCCTGTGTATTAGTAAGCTTAGGCTTATTGGCGGTTTTCGCCCGTCAGTGGCTAGAAAGATTTCCCCAAACCGAAGGCATTCTCCAACGTTTATCCCTATTTAGTGCGGTGGTAGTGGTAATCATTGGTATGGGTCTAACCTTTGTAGCTACCAATTCTCTCCCCGATCGTTGGGGATTATGATCGTTAACTCAATTCATGAAGTAAAAATCAACTAAAAAATTAACCAAAAAATTAACTAAGTAAATGAAACTAAACCAGTTATTAAAAAACCTAATTCTTCCAGTTGTCACCGCTATTTTCTTCGGTTTCATGGGTCTATTTAGTATCATCAGTTTCCCTAGTCCAGCCTTTGCCCATTCTGTAGAAACCAACTATCAGTTACGAGCTAATGCCCTAGAAATACACTTGACTTTTAGTACTGGCGAGGCGTTTGAAAATGCGGCGGTGGTGGTTCGTCCTCCCAGTGAATTGGGACTAGAGCCGATCAAAGGACATACCAATGCCCAGGGAATATTTATTTTTCAGCCAGATTATTCAATTCCGGGAAACTGGTCTGTGGAGATTGGGGAAGGAAGTCACTGGGACTTTTTGAATATTCCAGTTACTAGTCAATCGATCGAGTTTGAAGCTATTAGCCAAAATCATCTCGATCGTCCCCATCATCACTATCTTGCTGATGCTCTTTTGGGTGCAGAAGTTGCGCTCTGCTTTGGGATTTTTGGACAATTCATCAAGACCAAATTTAAACTCTAATCTCCAATCCTCACTGAAAATCTGACCGAAACCAGCCTAGGGTTCCAACCCCAAGTCTAATCTGAAAAATATCTAGAGTAAACCATTGACTGGTATCATAACCCTTACTTAGTTTTGAGGTTTGCTGAACTCTCTTTGTAATAACGGCTTTAGCCGCCTTGGATGAGTCGATCAACTAGGGTGAGGATAGCAAGCAAATTTACTTAGATATTTAACTTAGATATTTGAACACACAACATCTACATGGGAAAAACAGAAACAAATTTACAGGTTTGGGATGTGCTGGAAGAGCGGGATATTTTGGTGGTGGAGCCATGGATTCGAGTGACTAGGCAGAAAGTAGAGGTGGCTGAGGGGAAGATCATTGATGATTATCATCAGATTCAGTTGCCAGATTTTGTAGTAATTGTCGCCAAGGATCGATCGGGCAAGGTTTTGATTGAACGCCAGTACCGCCATGGCATTGGCGAAGTCACCCTCGTCCTCCCCGGTGGCATGTTAGAAGCAGGGGAAGACCCTCTTGTGGCTGCTCAAAGGGAACTGTTGGAAGAAACGGGCTATGTAGCCGAAAACTGGCAGAACTTAGGAAAATATGTCGCTAACGCCAATTATCGGTGCGGGGAAGCTACGTTATTTTTGGCGGAAAAAGCCCACCAAGTTACCGAGGCGAATTCGGGAGACTTAGAAGAAATTGAATTACTGCTGCTATCTCCAGAGGAGGTTTTTGAGGCGGTTCGACTGGGGCAGATGAGCGTGATGGGGGCAGTGATGGCAGTGGCAGTGGCTTTAAATCCACATTTGCATCGATAAATTGCATGAATTAGTTGCATGGATTAATGGCACGGATCTAGCTATATCGATCGCAGCCAGCTCACAGCCAACTTAATAGATAATCGATAGATAAGCACATAGACAAATGGTTAACCACCATGATAGATTATGTTAGATTTGCGATAAATTCAACTACTCTGGTAAGCCAGATTCATTAATTCTAGTGTGAACTATGATTATCAAGTGTCAGCTATTTACACTAGCTCCCTTCCTTGAACTGAAAACAGGAGCATAAGCATGACTCAGGCAGGTAGCAACAAATTAAAATTAATGGTGGTTGACGATGAACCAGACAACCTAGATTTGTTATACCGGACATTTCGCCGGGACTTTACTGTATTTAAAGCTGATAGTGCGATCACAGCCCTAGGAATTCTTGATCAAGAAGGGGAGATGGCGGTGATCATTTCTGACCAAAGAATGCCAGTGATGAATGGGACAGAGTTCCTGAGTAAAACCGTAGAAAAATTTCCAGAGACAATCAGGATTCTCTTGACTGGTTACACTGATGTGGAAGATCTGGTGGATGCTATCAACTCTGGGCAGGTATTTAAGTACATTACTAAGCCTTGGAACCCCGAAAATCTCAAATCGGTGGTTGAACAGGCTTCGGATACCTACAAATACACCAAGCGGCGCACCAACGAACTCCGTCATGCTCTGCAACGAGAAGAATTATTTAACGCCATTACCACCGCAATCCGGGAATCCTTGGATTACGCTAGTATGCTGAGTACCATTGCCCAAACCATTGGTCAGAACTTTGGGGCGGCGGGTTCAATTCTGCGTCCGATCGATCGAGGCAAGTTTAGCGAAGAATGCTATTCCTACCAAGAAGCAGGTACAGCAACCCTTGATCTGTCGTCCCTAGAAGCCCTGATGACCGAGGTATTACAGCAACCAGAAACCAAACTAGCTCTCACCCCAGATCAACCTTCGGGGCTAGTTATTCCCCTGATCTATCAACAGGAATTTCTGGCTATCCTTTGTGTCTACCAAGCTCCTGACCATAGCCCTTGGAGTAGTGACGAGAGACAACTTATGGAAGCAGTGGTGGAGCAAGCCTCCCTTGCCATCTCTCAAGCCAAACTCTACCAACGCACCCAAGAACAGGCGGAGAAAATGCGGGCGGAGTTGGAGGTAGCAAGGCAGATTCAAAATAACCTGCTACGTCAAAGTTGGCCAGATTCGGATGCGGTGAAAGTCCAAGCCCTGTGTCATGCGGCGAGGGAAGTTGGGGGAGATTTCTTTGAGGTGTATTTTCATCCCCAAGGAGATATTTGGCTGGCGGTGGGGGATGTTTCGGGGAAGGGAGTACCAGCCGCCCTGTTTATGGCAAGCGGGATTTCTGTCCTCCGCCGGGAACTAGCCCAAGAAATTTCCCCGGAACCGGAGACGGTGATGCGAAATTTGAATAATAGTATGTCAGAAGACTTATTTAGTACCAACTGCTTCATTACTATGATTCTAGCTCGTTATACTCCTACGACTAAGCGGCTTAGTTATGCCAATGCTGGACATATCTATCCCATGGTTTGGCATCATCAACAGGTGAGCCAGCAGGAGAGTTTGGGAGAAGCGGCGGTGCAGCCCAATTTCCTCAAGGCAAGGGGAGTGCCGGTGGGAATTCTTACCCATTGGAAAGGGCAGGCGGGGGAATTAACCCTTAATTCTGGGGAGGTATTTCTGTTAACTAGTGATGGGATTACCGAGGCGACACTACGAGAGGCGATCGCACCAGATGGTACTATTAGAAGCAGTGAACCCGGAAAAGGCACTATGCTAGAACAAGAAGGTTTATGGCAATTACTGGTACAGGAAGAGGCTCCCCTAGACCTCAGCCATCTTTTGGCTCAAATTCGTGAGCATACTAGTAATATTCAAGAAGATGATCAAACTATACTTTCCCTGGAGATTCTGTAGTCCATGAAAACAGAGTTACATATACCGAGTGATTTGAAGTTTTTAGGTATTGCTGAAGGTTGGCTCCTAGGGAGTCTGGAGGCAGAACTGGGAGATACTGTAGATTGGGGACGGCAGTCAACTCGGCTGCGTCTTGCCCTCGTAGAAGCCTATTCCAATGTGGTGCGCCATGCCCACCGGGATCAGCCCAATCTTCCTGTCCTTATTCGTTTGGAGTTACGAGACCGAGATTTGGCGATCGAAATCTGGGATCATGGCAAGGGTTACAACCTCGAAACCTACCTTCCCCCGAACCCTACCGATCGACAGGAAAGTGGCTATGGCTGGTTGATCATGAATCGGTTGATGGATCGTGTGGAGTATATGCTGCAAGTGAATGGGCGTAACTGCCTGAAGCTAGAAGCAAGTCTCCCCGCCTTGGAGAAAGTGAGTTAATTGGCAGAGTATATTCCCCCCATAGCAGATTTAGCTAGTGCTGAATTTCCCCTAGAGGGGTTTCTGCCAATTCCATCTGCGCCAGAAAACTTCAAATCCGGTTTTGTGGGCATTGTTGGTCGCCCCAATGTTGGTAAATCGACCCTGATGAATTATCTCGTGGGGCAGAAGATTGCCATTACTTCCAGCGTTGCCCAGACTACCCGTAATCGTCTCCGGGGCATTCTCACTACAGAAACGGGGCAGATTATTTTTGTAGATACTCCGGGAATCCATAAGCCCCACCATCAGCTAGGAAAGGTGTTGGTACAGAATGCGGAAAGAGCCATTCAAGGGGTAGATGTGGTCTTATTTGTGGTAGATGGTAGCACCAAGGCGGGGGGCGGCGATCGCTACGTGGTGGATATCCTCAAGCGGTGGCAAACTCCGGGAATTTTAGGCATTAATAAAATCGATGCTTGGGCTGATGATCTTGGGTCTGAAGAATCTAAAGAGTCCCTCGATCGAGCCAATGTCATCAATAGCTACCAAGAAATTATTCCAGAAGGATGGCAAATCTGCGAATTTTCTGCGCTGACGGGAGCCGGATTAGATTCCCTCCAAAATCTCCTCTTCCAGCAATTAGCCGCTGGTCCTTATTACTATCCCCCAGATTTGGTTACAGATCAGCCAGAGCGGTTCATCATGGGTGAGCTGATCCGGGAGCAGATTATTCTTTTGACTAGGGAAGAAATTCCCCATTCCGTGGCAGTGGTGATCGAACAGGTGGAGGAAACGCCCCAAATTACCAGAATTTTGGCCACTATTCATGTGGAGCGAGATTCCCAAAAGGGGATCATTATTGGCAAGGGAGGCTTGATGCTGAAGTCGATCGGCTCCGCAGCCCGCCAGCAAATTCAAAAATTAATCGAAGGGAAAGTTTATTTAGAAGTATTCGTCAAAGTCCAGCCCAAGTGGCGGCAGTCAAGATTCCAGTTAGCGGAGTTGGGATATCGAGTCGAAGATTAGGAAAACAGATAAGATAGACTTTATCTTTAGTTAAAATTTATTGAGGATAAATTCATGGATCCTATTTCTCTTGTGATGGCAGCTTTAGCAGCGGGGGCGATCGCAGCTACGAAGGAAACGGCGGGGACTGCGGTGAAGGATGCCTATCAGGGTTTGAAAGGTTTGATCAAGAAAAAGTTTGCTGGGGAACCCAAGGCAGAGATGGTGCTGGAAGAACACGCAACGGATCCAGAAACCTACGAGGCTCCTCTGAAAAAGAAATTGGCTGAGGCGGGTATCGATCGAGATGAGGAAATTATTAATGTAGCTCAGGATTTACTAAGCCAAGTCAAAGAACAACCCGGAGGGCAGGAGATAATCAATCAAACGCAAACCAATACGGTGAGTGGAGTAAATGTCGGTGGAAACTTTGAATTTAAGCCCGTGCAAGAAGGTAAGAAGAATTAAGAATGCCACTACCATGAGTCAATCAATTCCAGAGCATCAATCTCAAGCTCAAGATAACCTGATTAAGGATACTAACGTTAGTGGTGACTTGACCTTTGCACCGGTTCAGATTGGCACTAAGATTGAAACTCTAATCATCGAGTCTTCCCTAGGGAAGGTTACCCAGCGAGAACTGAATAAGCGATCACCCTACCAAGGACTGAAAAGATTTAATATTAAAGACAGAGACCGCTTTTTTGGGAGAGATAAGTTAATTGCTAGGTTATTTGAGGCGGTGAATCGCAGCAGTTTGAGCTTGGTTTTAGGTGCTTCTGGCAGTGGCAAGTCTTCTGTAGTGCGGGCGGGGTTAATTCCTGAGTTGAAGAAGTCTTTGGAATCTCAAATCTTCTATGATTTTATTCTTACACCCAGTCTAGATCCCTTTGATTCCCTGTATCGGTGTTTACTCAGTGAGGAAAAGGATTATAGCTTCAGTAAAGCCGAAGCTAGGATCGCCCTCGAAGCAAAAGCCGATACCCTGACTAAACTAACTAGCACCCTCAAGAAAAAAGAGGAACGATGGCTGATTTTTATCGATCAATTTGAGGAATTGTTCACTATTTGTGAAGATGCCGACAAGCGGAAAAACTTTATTTCTGGTCTGGTTGAGGTTGCTAGGTTGGGGGATAGTTCGATCAAGATTGTTCTGGCAATGCGATCGGACTTTCTGGAGCAATTTAGTTTCTATCCGGCTCTAGGGGCGATTGCCAATCAAAATAATATTCATCTAGTAACCGAGATGTATCCCGATGACCTACGCCAAGCGATCGAGCAGCCTGCCGCCAAGCATGGGGTGGTGTTTGAAGAAGGGCTAGTGGAACAGATCATCAAGGAAATCGAGGGACAAAAAGGTTATCTACCCCTGTTGCAATATACTCTGAACTTGCTTTGGGAAAGTGAATGCCAAACCATCGGGGTTAATGGTCGTCCTGAGATCGAAGATCGTACCTTAACCAAGCGGAAGTATGCTGCTCTAGAGGGGGTCAGAGGGGCGCTGCAAAAGCGAGTCAAAGATATCTATAGCACCTTGGATCAAGACCAACAGACCACTACGAAGCAGGTATTTTTGAAACTGGTAAATATGGTCGATACGGATGCCGGCAGTAGAGCCGTGAGCCGACGGGCTTATCGAGAGGAATTTGTCGGTGAATCCATGGAAAATATTCTCAGCAGATTCACTGAGGCAAATTTGCTAGTTACTAGTAGTGAATTGAGCCAAGTAGAACTGCAAGGCAGTGAAAACAAGCATCGGAAAGCATCGGCAACCGTAGAAATAGCCCACGAAACTTTGCTTTCGTCTTGGGATAAGTTGAAAGAGTGGCTGGAGCAGGGGAAAGAGGCGATCGTTCTCAAAAATTGGTTGGCGGGGGAGACGAGAAGGTGGCAGGAAGTTCGTGCGGAGGAGTCTAAAGCGGAGGAAGAACTCTTGAAAGGCTCTCGATTAGCTCAGGTTGTGGAGTTGAGGAATAAGGGTGCTTTTGCAGGTATTGGTGGGTTGAGACCAGAGGAAGATCGATTTATTGATACCAGTGTGGAGAAGCACGATCGCCTTGAACAGGAGAAAGTTACTCGCCGGAAGCGCGAGATCAGGACTGCTTGGGGCATTGCAGCGGGTTCTTTAGTGGCGGTGATGATTAGTGGTGGGTTGGGGTTGATGGCGTGGAATCAGAAAAACCAAGCAGAACTGAATCAAGCGGAATCCTTGGGTCGATATTCCGTATCTCTATTTAATGAACATAAAGAATTAGAGGCTTTCGTCCAAGCGATTAAGGCGGGAAAAATCCTTCAAAACCAACCCACTACTACTAACCCAGAGGTTCTGACTGCCTTGCAAACAGTAAGGTTTCAAGGCATAGAACACAATAGGCTAGAAGGGCATACTGATCGGGTCATAAGTGTAAGTTTCAGCCCTGACGGTAAGACCTTAGCGACCGGTAGTTGGGACAATACCATCAAACTGTGGAATGTAGAGACAGGAAAGGAAATCCGTACCCTTTCTGGATATGATATATCTTTCTCAAGCGTGAGT
>JAIMKT010000079.1:17386-18362 GCA_020692245.1 Microcoleus sp. GA_180221_E-2-1-MAG-45_12 | reverse complement strand
TGGTGGTTCTGGTGGTTCTGGCGGTTCTGGTGGTTCTGGGATGGCGAGACTGCCATTAATTCTGATATTGCCAGCCACTAAGCCATTGGTAATTACTTGGGTTGGTTCCAACGTGGTTGAGCCACTGGTAATTGCTCCGGCTGTACCGTTGATGCTTGCCGAACCGATGGTAAAGGGAATACCTGGTCGCTCTCCCCCGTAACGAAGGGTGATTCTGCCGCCTCCCAAACCCCCAGCACTGGAAATACTTGCATCATTGCCAAAATTATCTCGAAAAGTATCAGTAATTCTAATACTGCCATTGGTGCGGAGGCTGATATTTCCCCCTATCCCACCTGTAATAGCATCACTACTACCTTGACTGTCGATCGAGCGGAGCAGGATATTCCCCGGTGCATTAACTTGAATATTTGCCCCATCGCCTAAATGATTGGTACTCAGGCGTTCAGCCACGATCGAGCCATTGCTACTTGTGAGACTAATTCCCCCGCCCTGACCACTAAAAATTCCTGTACCAGTCCCTGATAGGTTATCAAAATTAGCTAAATTAAAAGCTGAACTCCGAAAATCACTGCCCCCTACGCTATAAATTCCCAACGTCCCCCTCAGGGTGATTCTGCCGCTCAACTGTCCCCGTGCATCTAGGTCATTGTTATTCCCAATAAAGCCCTCGAGACTACTGCCAATAATATTCCCGCCACTGCCCTCACTACTACTGGTATTAATCCCAGACAACAGTAGATTACCCCTTGCCGATAAGCTCACAATCCCGCCATTACCATCACTACTACTGGTATTAACTGCCCCCAAATTCAGCCCTGCTTGTTGGCTACTCAGGGTAATATTGCCGCCATTCCCCAAGCTGCTACTGGTATCTAAATTTCCTGTAGTTACGGCTCCTGCTGCGCTTAGGTCGATCGTCCCTCCGTTGCTATCTAGGGAACTGGCATTGATATTCCCCACGGTAATTCCCGAC
>JAIMKT010000079.1:0-17369 GCA_020692245.1 Microcoleus sp. GA_180221_E-2-1-MAG-45_12 | reverse complement strand
AACATTACCGCCCCCACCCCCACTGCTGTTGGTATTAATTCCCCCCACATTCAGACCCTCCAGAGCCGCCAGATCTACAACTGCCCCACTGCCTGATTGGGAATTAGCTTGGATCGAACCACTGTTATTAATCCCCCCCCGGCTACTATTGAGGGTGATAGCTCCAGCTTCGCCTGACTGGGAACTACTGTTGAGATTGGTGGTGTTGAGGTTTAATTGGCTGTTGAGACCGATCGCCCCCCCATTCCCAGTAATCGAACTCGTATTAATACTTCCCAAAATATTTACGAGATTTCCCTGCAAATTTACCCGACCCCCAGCCCCGATCGCACTACTGGAATTTATCCCACCCCGGATATTAAGTTCGCCAATTGTCAAAATATTAACAGTCCCGCTATCTCCCTCATTTACGTCTCGGTTGGGCAGCCGGGGAAGAAGAGGCAGAGGCGCGATCATCGGGGGGGTAAATTCACTAGAAATGTTTGCTGGGGCATAGGTGGTATCAAGACCATAGAGATTAATTCCTGCTCCTCGAATCCCTAAGTCAGCCCCTCCGGTGTAGATAGTATCGTTGCCCTGCATTAGGAAGGAACCCCGCCCACTATTATCAGCATCAGCAATGAAGTTAATCGTTCTGGCGATTCCCCCCCGGAAGTCTAGGGCATTATTGTTGAGAGATTCGAGGGTAATATCATTAGTGGCTTGGAATAAAATATTGCCAAGGAAACTTTCTGGTACTAGGTTTGCTTGAGAAATCGTTAATAAATTCCGGTAACGTTCTGGTAATTTATCTCCTAATAATTCGGCTAAATTAAGCCCGGTCAACAAGTTATCTAGGGTCTCTGATGGCTCCCCCGCACCAATCCGCATATTTTGACCTGCCACCATGATTGTTCCCAAATCACCGTAGGCAGCCCGGACATCGACCCGTCCTCGATACACCAGAGATTCCCGGCTAGATACTTCCACAAATCCGCCATTAGCTGCCCCGGTAGGAGCCGTAGTGGCTTGACTTGCACCCCTTGCAGAGATATTCCCCGCAAAAACCGTCCCTTGGTTTGACCAAACGATGACTACACCACCATCCCCTGTTAGCAGACTATCGGCATTAATCAAAGATTGTCGATTCTCTGAGGGAGAGCCTAAGCTAATGATGTAAGTCTGGGAAGCTGTAGGAGTGCCGCCCCCTCCTTGAAAATTGCCTCCGATCAGGACATTACCACCACCATTAATTCCAGAAGCATTAATTTCTCCATTAACCACGAAGATGCGATCGCCCAAAATTTGTACATTTCCCCCTAAAGCCCCGGATACATCCAAAGCCCCAGAGACAATAGTGCTGCCGTTGAAGGACGGAATCTCTGACCCCAAACCCAGTAATGGAAGATTACTAGCCCCTAATCCCGTTACTTCTGCACTCCCGGTGAGTAACCGAGGCAGAGACAAGGGTGTAATCTGTGCTAGGGCAGAACCCGTTGGCGTGGCAACTCCCCTAGAGAATCGTCTCGTATCTATGTCTAGGCTAAGGAGGTATCCAGCTTGGGAGAGCCGCACTAAGCTCGTGCCTGGTACTGCCATTAAGGTAATATTGCCGCCACTACTTGCTAAATTCCCTGTATTTAACACTGCTCCCCCCAGCAGAGCTAAATCCTGCCCCGACGTTAAGCTCAAATTTCCCGTATTGATCACGGCTCCCGGCTGGGTTAGATCAAATAAAAAACTCTCTGGATTGCCATTAAGAGTGGCATAGTTATTGTTTCCAGAACTATAAAACCAGTTATTGTTACCAAAACCCACCCCTGTAGCCGTAGTTGCCGTAAAGTCCCCGGAGACATTGAGTCTGGCATTATTCCCAAAAACGATTCCGGCGGGATTAATTAAGAACAAGTTGGCATTACTTCCCGTCACTTGCAGCAATCCATTGATTACTGAGGGCTGATTACCTGTCACTCGAGACAAAATATTTTGAATTTGAGGGGTGGCAATAAAATTAGCGGTCTGTCCATTACCGAGGTTAAATTGGCGAAAGCTATGGAAAAGATTTGCCCCGTCCCCAGAAATAGTTCCTCCAGTGATATCAAAGCGATTCCCCACGGGAGATGCTGTATTGCCTCCAACAATGGTGACATTTGTTCTGGTGCTATTTGCTTCTGGGATTATGGGCTGGTTTCTTTGAGCTTGGATAGATTGAGGTATGGATTGAGCTTGGGCATAGCCACTTTTCCAGAAAATCAGACCGTCAATCCCCCATATCATCGGCACTACAGAGATTAGGGTCAGGAGTTTCTGAGAAAGCCGCAAACGTTGGGTCGATCGGGCTAATTGAAATGGTGGGGATTTGGGGAATTTTTGGTAGTCAGGGAACATGATCATCTCTGGTAGTGGAGGTTTGCTGAGATTTTACTTGCAATTTTTGTCTATGCTTGTCTGGGGTAGAAAGTAATTTCTAAAAAAGTTTGAGTAATACAACGAGCCATAAACGGGGTTATCAAACCAAAAATAAAATGAGGCAATCAATATAATAGTTTCTGGTTAATGATCTCAGGGGCTTTTGGGTGATAACAGGAGATAATGGGCAGAATTAGGGAGATTTAAGACAAACGATCGAGGCTGCCTGTCTTTCCATCATAATCAATCTCAAATCCAATCTCAGTTTTTAGCGATTTTCCAAAGGGAAGGCTACGCCAATGATGACCTCAATTTTTAGGTTTTAGGCAACTGTATTTTTAGACGGCTATGTTTAATCTAAGTTTCTATGGTTTAATTCAGGGTTGGGTCTAAAACTCCTCCTCGATCGACCAGCATTACTTACATTTTTTATAGTACCTATTCTTCATGGTCTCTTCCTCTGATATATTTCTTTGGTGCCACAAAATCCCCCATACTCCCTAAAATAATTTACTTAAACTAAACTGCATATATAATTCCTCTTCCCTTAATATCCACAATCAAACCAGCTCAAATTCCCGACTAATCAGCTTAAACTTTCTTAATCAAAACTATCAAAATAAAATCAACATATCCAAATCACGGGAGCCTTTATGACTACTCTGAAAGAATTTCTGACCGCCTGCGAACCTTTATCTACTCTCCGTTTGATTGTCACCAATGGTGGGGCTGTTCTCGAAGCGAGGGGCAAATTAGAGAAGCTATTTTATGCAGAACTGCCGGGGAAGGGTAAGTATGCCAATATGCACAATGAAAATTTTGAGTTTCATCTAAATATGGACAAAATTAAGCAGGTGCGGTTTGAAACTGGGGAAGCCAAGCGGGGGAATTTTACGACCTATGCGATCCGGTTTGTGGATGAACAAGGGGAGAACATTTTAAGTGCTTTTCTCCAATGGGGAAAACCAGGGGAATATGAACCGGGGCAGGTGGAAAGTTGGCAAGACTTAAAAGCAAAATATGGGGAAGCGTGGGAGCCGGAACCTGCTGAATTGTAGGTTTAGGGCTTAGATAAAATGGAAAAAATGGGTGCTAAGTCTCAGAGTCTTCATCAATTAGCTGTTCTTCCCTAGGGCTGAGGAGGAGGAGGGCTGTCCACTGGTCGATCGATCGTACCTGTAGAGCTGCTGGGGTTCCTGTACCAAAATAGGACTCTACCCCCAGCCCGATCACTCGACTATCAATGTCGTTTGCCTCCAAAATTTTTTGCATCAGTTCTGCTTCCCAGAGACTGCTAGTTGTTTTTAAGGTGATCCACATAAATTTTATGAGGTTGTGGTTTTTCTAGTTGAGGACTGCTATTCAAGGGTTTTAATTGAGGATTGCTAGCCAATAGTTTCTATTTTTTTAACTTATGGTTTTTTCTAGGAGTAAGGCAACTTCTGCCCGATGTAAAATTTTACCTTGATATCGATAGCCCGGACTGATCACTGTAACTAAGGTTCCGGGAATGGCGATACCTGCTTGGAGATCATGCCACTGGGGGTCGTAGGGGATTTCCTGCCCTAGGGGAGCGATCGCTTCCACGCCCCAACTTTCAATTAATTTTTCCACTGGTCTAACAAAGGGTAAAATTTTCACCGCCGCAAATTCTGGATGTGTCCGGGCATGGTCGGCAATTTTCTGCCATTGCAACAGCCAAGTTTCGAGAGTTCTTAAACCATTTTGCTGAAATTCTTGAAGGAGTTGCGATCGCATTTCTCGCATTTGGTAAGTAATCAGAGAATATTCCCGGCGGAGAGTTTCTATTTCCTGAGACTGCAAATCCGGTTCTGGCTGACCTAGTTTTTTCTGGTCTAACGGTATCCCCAAATTAACTAATAAATCTCCTAGGGGAATTTGAAGAACTTGGCTAAGATTTATCAAGTCTTCGAGGCGGAGTTTCTGGATATTACCCTGCCGTAGTTGCTGGATTTTGTGCAGAGAGATATTAGTAATTTGAGCTAAAGATTTCAGGCTAGTGATTCCCTGCTTTTGCATTAACTCTTTGAGTTTGAGGGTGTGATGGGATGGCGAGATTGGGGATTCTGAGTTTCGGGAGGCTTGATGAATAGAGGAATCTGAGGACATAGGTTATTTTAATAAAAACAGAGTAGAGACAAAATATGCTATATCAGGTGGTAATAAAATTTTAAAATAGCAATGAAAGGCTTGATATTTTAGATCAAAAAGCCTCTCTTAGTAATTAGATCAAAAAACCCTCCTTAATGAAAAGAGGGGTTTGGGCTGATCGATATTAACTTAAAAAGACATCAATAAATTATCAATTAGTCCCGACCAAAATCTAAGCTGCCGCCAACCCGTGGGCAGACATCCGCATTAGTTCTCGGCTGTTGAAACCAATATTACTCAAAGCCTCACCGTAGGCGATCATGAAATCTTCCACAAGAGCTTCCTTTTCCATGGCAAGAACTTTAGCATCCTGTTCAACCGCATTCAACATTTTCCAGATGATTGGCAGGTTTTGACGATTTGCTTCTTCTAGTTCAGCCTTGGAGTCATCAAAGTTTGCCTTGAGCCATTCTTCCCCAAAGTTGAGGTGCATGTACTCGTCTTTCACTACGCCTTCGGTGATCTTGCGGGCAAAATCATCAGCAACAGGAATATAAATGTTGTAGGCGGCGATCGCAAAGCATTCAATAATCAAAGACTGAATCAAAAGACAAGTTACAATCTTGCCAGAGGCGGCGGCAGTTTGGAAATTATTGTGGAGGCGACCAAAAAATTCCTTGGCGAATTCCATATCTGGGGTCACAGCCAGATTCTTTCCACAGGCTTGAAAGCCTTTCATATGACGGTTTTCCATCTTAGAAAGCTTGATTAGTTCATCCTTTTGTTGCGGAAGCATAGCCGCTAGTTGAATGTAATTATCGTAGGCTTCCTGTTCCCCTTCGATGACGATCGCATTAATACGACTGTAGGCATCTTTATAGGTTTCGCTCTGGAAATCTGGTAGGGAATTTACTGTAAGTTGCATACTGGGGATTTTCTCCTGTTTGTCAAGACTTGGGACTAATGGGTACAAAAAAATTAATTTGTATCTCTGTTCTATCTATGTTAAACGTTTCTGGGAGCTTTTGCCCAACCTAGGCAGACCCTGCCTTCTTGACTCTTAATGAGTTCTTAAAGTTGCTTTGTCTTCACTAGATTTTTCTCAAGTCACCCAAGATCGTGCTACTAATTTTAGCTAGCAAGGGCTTGAGGTTGAGTATTCTCTGAGGCATTTTCAGGGGTATTTTCAGGGGTATGTCCAGAAATATTTTCTTCCCATTTGCGGGGGGGGCTGGCTCGGCGGATATTGCGCCAGATTTGAGTGGCAGCTAGAGTTCCATCAGCAACGGCGATCGAGACTTGGTTTAACCCTTTCTTCAAATCTCCGAGGGCAAAAATGCGGCTGTGGCTGGTTTGTGCCATGTCATTAGTTACCAGATTTTCACCGTCCCATTCCAGCCCGTCAATGCCTTTGAGGTAATGGTTATGGTAGATGGAACCCATATTAATTAGCCCTGTAGTCGCCTCCACTTGGGTGCCATCCTTCAGCAAGAAACCACTGAGTTTATGATCTTCCCCAAGGAGTCGATCGATGGGCGATTCGTACAAGGGATAGCCGTAGTCAGCCAATTTTTGTCTCATTTCATCCCCTACTGTACACAAGCCGTGGGTCAACACCGAAATGTAGGGTGTAAACCAATTGAGAACAAAGGCAGCGTTAATTTGAGATTCTTTCCCCGCAATTAGTACCGCCTTTTGATCCCACATATCAAAACCATCACAGATCATGCAAACGTGTAGGGTATATCCAGCGTAGTCGTAGAGATTTTGCATGTCTTCAATCTGGGGCAGCACGTCAATTACACCAGAAGCAGAGATTAGATATTTACTCCGAAATACGGGATAGGTACTGTCTTTTTTCCCGACCTTAACCCGCACTGCGAAGGTCTCTCCCTCATCAGTTACTTCTTCTACGTAGCCCCGGAGGTGGTCAGCCCCCCAGTCTAGAGATTGTTTTGTCCCATGGCTCAGAATATCTCGTCCGGGAGTGTGGGGATCAAGTCCAAGGTAGTTGCGTAAATCTTGCATCCAGAGCGATCGACCCCTGCCTTTTTCGATGACGAGGCATTTTAAACCATAACGAGCTAGATAAATAGCTGCCGACAGCCCCCCCATACCACCGCCCACCACGATCGCATCGTAGACAGTATTAAGGGCAACATCAAGATTTTTACTAGATAATTTCATCGCTGACCCAAGAATTTCAAGAATTTAATTTAGCTGACTTCCCCGATATTTATGATATCTGACTTGATATTTAACCGGCGAATATCTAACCTGAAGGAAACAAGATTTACATTGTGCAGAATATTGTGCGGACTCGATCGATATCGATAGACAAAAGTAGGGTGGGCAAAGCCCACCTTAACCCAAAATCCTAGCTAATTTCTAACTAATCCTTAACCAACAAAGGCAAGACGAGGTTCAGAAACCCCAGCAGACTCAGTACCCTTCAAGTAAGCCAGCATGGTGTCAGCATCAGAAACTTCAAAGGGATCTATTGGGCAGTTATCTTCAAAGCCGGGTTCAACAAAGATTTTTTCGATCTTGCCATCATCAACCAGCATAGAGTAGCGCCAAGAACGGAGACCGAAACCGATATTGGATTTGTCTACGAGCATTCCCATCTTCCGGGTAAATTCACCAGCACCATCGGGCAGCAGGAACACATTTTTTGCTCCCACATTTTTGCCCCACTGGAACATGACAAAGGCATCATTCACAGATACACAGATAATTTCATCCACACCTTGAGCCTTGAACTCTTCGTATAGTTCTTCGTAGCGGGGCAGGTGGTTGGAGGAGCAGGTGGGGGTGAAGGCTCCGGGCAGGGAGAAAACTACAACTTTTTTGCCCCCAAAGATTTCTTCAGTGGTCTTGTCTTGCCAACGATAAGGGTTGGAGCCACCAACGGATTCATCACGCACACGGGTCTTAAATACTACATGGGGGACACGATCGATAACAGCCATACTGACCTCTCTGTAAATAATTTCTAGTAATTTGTAATACTTTCTGCACAGCCTGACCTTGATTAATCTTTGTCTTAGCTGTTATAATTCAGAATAATTCTGATTTAGGAATAAGTCAAGAGTCTGATTAAATTAAATTTTGAGTAGACTCCAAAGAAAAACCAAAAACTATTGTTTTTCCCAAAAAGGAGTGTTAACTTTAATATTCCTCAAATTCTCCTCAAACTAATTCTTCTGAGGTACTTCGGAGCCTAGTGTTATGCAGCAACAAGCAGATAATATTGTCCAAACCCTAAAATCTAAGAGTCTGCGGGTGACTCCCCAGCGATTTGCCGTCTATGCAAACTTGCTCGCTAGAACCGATCACCCCACCGCTGACCAGATCGTGCAGGCTCTCAATCAAGATGCGCCGACTTCTTCCCAAGCAACGGTTTATAGTTCTTTGCAAACTTTGCGGGATGCGGGGTTAATTCGAGAGGTCTTACTAGAGGAAGGTGTGTGTCGCTACGATGCCAATGTGGCTCCCCATCACCACTTTCGCTGCAAATGCTGTGGAGAAATTGAAGACATTGCTTGGGAACATTTCTTTGGCTTAGATTTACAAAAATTGCGTCCCGGCTTAAAGGTGGAAGGTTACGAGGTGACGGTGTACGGGGTGTGCGATCGATGTGACCCAGCGGAAGAAACCTTAAAAACCTCTTAGAAAATCTTGAAGGGACTCTGAAGAAATAAGGAACTTAACGGTATGAATACACAGGAAGTTTTAGATCAAGATTATGGCAATACTGCTGGGGAATTTCCAGAAAAATCCATTTGGGTCTGGCGGGGATCAAAGATTCAGTACACAACTAAAGGGCAAGGAACGCCGTTGTTATTGGTGCATGGATTTGGGGCGGCGATCGACCACTGGCGGCAGAATATCCCAGTCTTAGCGGCGGCGGGTTATCAAGTTTTTGCCCTAGATTTACTAGGCTTTGGAGCCTCAGACAAGCCAGCCCTAGATTACACCGTGGAACTCTGGGAGGATCTTTTGGCAGACTTTTGGGTGGAGAAAATTCAACAGCCCATGGTAATTGTCGGCAACTCGATCGGTGGTCTATTGAGCCTCATGGTGGCTGCCCATCATCCAGAGAAAGTCCGGGGAGCCGTGCTGATCAATTGTGCTGGCGGCTTGAACCATCGCCCCGAAGAGTTGAATCTTCCCCTACGGTTAGTTATGGGATTTTTTACTAAGTTGGTGAGTTCCCCGACTACTGGGAAATTTATCTTTAACCAAATTCGCCAAAAACACCGGATTCGCAACACCCTCAGGCAGGTTTATCACACCCCAGAGGCGATCACCGAAGAACTGGTAGAGCTGCTCTACACTCCTAGCTGTGATCTGGGGGCGCAGCAGGTTTTTGCCTCCGTTCTCACTGCCCCACCGGGAGATAGTCCAGCAGAGTTGTTACCCCAAATTCACAGCCCGTTGTTAATTCTCTGGGGAGAAAAAGATCCATGGACACCGATCGCCGGGGCGAAAATTTATCAAGATTTGGTTAACACCAGAGATAATGTGGTTTTCCAGCCCATTCCCCAAGCAGGGCATTGTCCCCATGACGAAAAACCCTCGATCGTCAATCCTCTAATCATTGATTGGTTAGCAAAACTGGATTAGAAATATCTATGCTCTGATGCTGAGTAACACTCGATCGCCAGCAAAAGCCTCTTGTGCAGGATGCTAAAATTAGGTAGCTAGTGAAATAGAGAGCTAGAATCAACTTGAGATTAGATTTGAGGTTAGACTTGAGATTCGATCGACTCAAGAACTCAGTTGAATTACAGTTAGATTACAGTTAGATTTCGGCAAATTTAGGTAAAAATTTAGGTAAAAAGCTATGGTACAAGCAACTGAAACCAGATCCCAAAGTATTCGCCTCACCGACAACGCCCTCCAGCATCTCCTCCAACTCCGTCAACAACAAGGCGTAGATTTGTGTCTCCGGGTAGGAGTCCGGGGGGGTGGTTGTTCCGGTATGTCCTACACCATGGACTTTGCAGACCCCAACACCATTCGTGAAGACGATGATATTTCTGAGTATGACGGCTTTAAGATTGCTTGCGATCCCAAGAGTATGTTATACCTCTACGGCTTAGTCCTCGATTACAGCAACGCCATGATCGGCGGGGGTTTCCAGTTTACCAATCCCAATGCTAACCAGACCTGTGGCTGTGGCAAGTCTTTTGGAGTTTAGTTAAGTTCTCGGTAAATTCTCGGTAAATTCTCGGAATAATTTAAAGCATTACAGAAATATTAAGTTGCTGAATGGTTTATAATTTGTTACCATTTGTTACAAATAGTAAAAATTTACAATATGGCACAGCAACTTATGTTTCGTAGCTTTGGTGACCCAAGTGTCGACGACAAAAAAGGCGCAGATTGGGGAGAAGACCTTGTTAGTGCTGTTGCTAGTAAAACCATCACCCATCTATTTTCCAAGAGCGAGTTTGTAGAGGTATCAGTACGCTGCCAGCCTTCTAGCAAACTCCTCCAAGGCATGGTGGACAGTTTCAAAATGAGTGGGCGGGGTTTGGTAATTCGCCAACATTTTCGGACGGAGGAAATGTGGTTTGAAACTGATGCTGTTTCCCTAGATTTTAGTGCAATTCTCAGCGGCAAAATTGATCTGCGGCAACCAACTCAGGCGATCGCCCAAGTAACTCTCCTAGAAACCGATATCAATAAATCTTTCCAAGCTCCCCTAGTCAAGCAACGCCTCGAAAATCTCACAGACGAAAAGCTTACCAATCTTTCTGGGGGAGAACCAGTATCTTTTCGAGATGTGCGGGTGAGCATTCAGCCCGATAGTCATATGCAGATCTTTGCCCAAGCAGTGCTACCCAACGGAGAATTTCCTGTAGCTATTGATTGCACTGTTTCTGTGGAGCGCCGCCGCCGTCTCCGATTTCAAAATCCCCAATTTATCCCAGAAGGAATTCCTGAGCAGCAACAGGGACTTTCCCAAATTCTCACTGGCGTGTTAGCCGAAATTTTGGACAATATGGTGGACTTGGATAAATTTAACCTTGATGGAGTTACTCTGCGGATTAACCGCTTGGAAACCGAAGGCAAAAAGCTAATCTTTAGCGGCTATGCAGAGATTGCCCGCATTCCCAATAATCCCTAGCCAATAGCCCCAGAAATTAATTAGCTGGGATCAACTATTCAGGATTAATATCGGTGTATGCTGGAAAGATTGATTATCAAGATATTTATCACAATTCACAATAAACTAGTATGGCTGAAATTCAATTTTCCCAAGGGGTTAAAGAACCGATAATCCCCGATGTCCGGATTACTCGATCGAAGACTGGCAATCAAAGCACCGCTACTTTTTTCTTTGAAAGTCCCCAAGCCTTTAATACAGAAACTGCCGAAACGATTACAGGCATGTACATGGTTGATGAAGAAGGCGAAATTTTTACCAAGGAAGTTAAGGGTATTTTCATCAATGGACAGGCGAAGAATATTGAAGCTCTTTATATCATGAATTCTCCTGAAGAGTGGGATCGGTTTCTCCGGTTTATGGAGCGCTATTCCCAAGAAAACGGGTTAGATTTTAGCAAGGCATAAATTAATTTCTGATAAATTTTCCTGATAGGTTTTCCTGATAGGTTTTCCTGATAGATTTTCGTGATTAATCTTTGCGTAAATATTCTTGTGGATTTTTCTGGTGATTATGATTCCCCATCCAGACCAGCAGTTGCTTAGGGCTAGTTGTGCGGTGCTTACCATTAGTGACAGCCGTACTCCCGAAACCGATCGCAGTGGGCAGTTAATCCAATCTCTCCTCCAAGGGGCAGGACACTCGATCGCCGCCTATCAAATTCTGCCCGATGAACCAGACAAAATTCGGCAGCAAATTCACGCTTGGACTGCGATCGCAACTTCTACAAGCAATTCTAGCAATGCTGAGAATACAGGTAATAATCTTGATGACCATAATCCACAGGTAATTATTTGTAATGGCGGTACGGGAATTGCACCTAGAGATACTACCTATGACGTGCTGGAGCAGCTCCTAGAGAAGACCCTGCCGGGCTTTGGGGAATTGTTTCGCTTTTTGAGTTATCAAGAAATTGGTTCGAGGGCTATGGCTTCGAGGGCGATCGCTGGTCTTTATCACCAAAAACTAATCTTTTCTCTTCCCGGCTCCACCAAGGCTGTCCGGCTTGGCATGGAAAAACTAATTCTGCCTGAACTATCACATTTAATTAAGCAGATCACAGGTATATCTTGAGAGAAATAGGTTTAGAGGCTACACTTTTGATTAAGTTTTTAGCTAAACTAGACTTATCTGGATTAGGTTTATCTAGATTAGGCTTATTCAAATTAAGTTTATCTAAATTTATTTGCAGTCTAAAAATTGCAATCCAAAAAAACTAACCCTACCTTACAAACCACAGTACAAAAAACTATGAGTTCTCCCATTGCTCTGCTAACTAGCAGCCTTGCCACTTTCCTAAACCTCTATCTACTTCTATTGTTTGTCAGAATTTTGCTAACTTGGTTTCCGACAGTGGAATGGATGAACCGCATTGTCGAAACCCTCAGTCCGGTAACTGACCCCTACTTAAATGTATTTCGTTCCTTTGTCCCCTCCGTGGGCGGCTTAGACCTTTCTCCAATTCTCGCTTTCTTGGTGTTGCAGGTTTTGATTGCGGTGTTCCAAAGTGTGCCGTCTGGGGTGGGTGGATTCTAGATTAGATTTATTAGATTTTGAGGATAAATTTTGAGTATGGAGCTAAAAATTCTTAGGAATCTCAAAATTCTCGAAATAATTTCTGGAGAACGTTAACTTGGGGCAACTCGCCTGAGCAGGGATCAGCATCTCGACGATCGAACCGATTTACAAAGGGGCTACCAAAGCATTAACTATGACATTAGATAAATCCTTAGATAAGTCTTTCCAGCAATCCGTGGTGCTGAAGCAATCTCCAGTCTGGTCACGGGCGATCGCTATGTCCCTAGTGACAGTAACGGGGGCAGTCATTGCTTGGGCAAGTTTTACTCAGATTGAAGAAGCAATCCCCGCCCAAGGAAAATTGGAGCCAGAAGGAAAGGTGACAGAGATTCAAGCTCCTCTGGTAGGAGTAGTGCAGGAATTGTTGGTGCAAGAGGGACAACGGGTTAGCCAGGGCGATCGCCTCCTCCGCCTCGATCGAGCCGCTACCCAAGCGCAAGAAAGATCCCTGCGAGATGTGCGGAATCAACTGAATAACGAAAATCAATACTACGAAGCTCAAGTCAATGGCACACCTATTACTTCGAGCAGAATTAGTCTCTCTGCTGGAACCCAGACCCTGACCCAAAACCGAGCCAATCTGGCTGCCGAAAATCAACTCTTCCGAGCCCAACTGAATGGGGAAGGGGGCAGTGGATTTACTCCAGAGCAACAGTTGAGACTGCGATCGAGCCAGCAAGAAAATAGCTCCCGTATTGCTAGTGCAGGCTTTGAAGTCGAGCAGCTCAACAGACAATTCCAACAAGTAACCAGTCAACTCCGCAATGCTGAGGCATCCCTTGCCACGGAGCAACGAATTCTGAGTCAGCTAACAGAACTATTTAACCAAGGAGGCTTCGCCGAAATTCAATACCTACGGCAACAACAGGAAGTTGACAATCGTCAAGCCGAGGTCGATCGTCTGCAACAGGAGCAACAACGTATTGATATCACCATCAATCAGTCAAGGGCAAGATTAGATAATACGATCGCTTTGACCGAGCAAGAAATCTTAACTAGAATTGCCGCTAACGATCGAGCGATCGCCGAAATCGACAGCCAACTCAGCAAAATTGTCCTTGATAACCAAAAAAGAATCTCCGAAATTGACAGCCAACTTGAACAAGCCCAAGTCACCCTCAGCTATCAAGATATCACTGCCCCCGTCTCCGGTACGGTGTTTGGCTTACAACCCACGGGAGCAGGCTTTGTCACCAGCACGACTACTCCCTTGCTAAAAATTGTTCCCGATGATGCCCTCGTTGCCCAAGTATTTATTACTAACCGGGATATTGGCTTTGTCCGGGAAGGCATGGCTGTGGACGTGAGGATAGATTCCTTTCCTTTTAGTGAATTTGGAGATATTAAAGGGGAATTGATTTCGATCGGCTCCGATGCCCTGCCCCCAGAACCCAACCGCCCCTTCTATAGTTTCCCCGCCAAAGTCCGCCTTGAGCGCCAAGACCTCTCGATCAACGGCAGACAGATCAATCTGCAATCGGGGATGGCCGTCAGTATCAACATCAAAATCCGTCAGCGCCCAGTAATTAGCATCTTTACCGACCTCTTTACCAACAAAACCGACAACCTCAAACAAATTCGTTAGCTTTGCAAGAATGACCAATCTTGAGTATGCTAATCTTGAGCAGGTTAATCTGCCTAATCTTCGAGCCTCTCGATCGACCGATCGACCTGTAACGTGCATTACTAAAATCTGACTCGGTTTGCTATAATGTATGCTAATCAGTCAAGTCTCGGCTACTCCTGAGATTTGCATCTCCTTGGCGGTAGGGGAATACTGCCTATCTAGCTGTGTATTGCACTTAATCCTTGTAATTCACATCCCTAGAAGCAACCCATCAGGCAAGTAGTCCTGAGGTAAATTTTATTGATACGGGTAGACATACCGAAATTAACGCTTGGGGAGAGGTCAACCTCTTTAGTAGCACTCTACTAGAGTTAGTGATCTCGTAGAACCAAGAAATCTACTGACCGCCAGAGTAGAGCATGTCAAGGACAATTTTAAAGACAACTTGTGGTAGAAGTGCGATTAGCGAGAAGCTATTTGGGTTTGAGACTGGTAATTATTGTAACTCTGCAAAGATTCAACCATTGATACTAGATATTAATGCCAATATTAATGTCAATATTAATGCCAATATTGATACCAACTCTCTGATTGGGTGGTAGATGATTAAGGAATGTTTAAGCTAGAAATGCAGCTATAACGAACCTTAAAACCAAACTGAGCTACCACTAATTCAGGGCTGTGGTGTGCAGGCAAGATTACCAAGTCAGCATTTCCTAAAATTTTTTTGAGAGAAATAACACCGAACCCGTCAAGAAGATTTCTTGCTTGAGTAGCTTTTTTGATAGCTTTTTGGGGATAAGGAGGATGGTTCCTGAGGTCATATCTTGAGTCAATCTTGAGATAATCTAAATAACTCTCTAGATAAATTAGAGAACTTTGGGGATAATCCTAGGGGTCACTACTGACTAACCTCATGAGCCAACAGAAACTACTCCCTGAACTTCCTTTCAGTATTTGATACAAGAAATCTAATTATCAACTCACCCCGAAGAGGGGTAAATATCGAACTTGAGGAAATTGGATGCCAAAGCAGATTATTATTGCAGAGCAACATCGACTTGCTGCTGTCTTCTGGGAAGATCAAATTCAAGAATTAGTCGTGGCAACAGGTAGCCACCAAGTCGGCGACATTTATTTAGGGACTGTAGAAAATATTCTCCAAGGCATCGATGCGGCTTTTGTAAATATTGGAGACAGCGAACGCAATGGATTTATCCATGTGACAGATTTGGGCCCTCTGCGGTTAAAGCGGAGTTCGGCAGCGATTACGGAACTTCTCACGCCCCAGCAAAAAGTGTTGGTACAGGTGATGAAGGAACCCACCGGAAATAAAGGACCACGTTTGACCGGAAATATCAGCCTACCCGGACGCTATCTGGTCTTGATGCCCTACGGTAAAGGGGTGAATCTCTCCCAGCGGATCAAGAATGAAAACGAACGGAATCGGCTCCGGGCTTTGGCGATTTTGATTAAGCCTTCGGGGATGGGGCTGCTAGTCCGCACCGAGGCAGAGGGTAAACCAGAGGAAGATATTATCCGGGATTTGGAAGGTCTCCAAAAACAGTGGGAAGCCATCCAGCAGGAGGCAAATTCCACCCGTCCCCCAGCCTTGTTAAATCGAGATGATGATTTTATTCAACGAGTCCTCCGGGATATGTATACGGGGGAAGTGAATCGCATTGTTGTGGATTCCTTTGCGGGGATGAAGCGAGTGAAGCAGCATTTATCCAGTTGGAGTGCGGGGAAGAGTGTGGAAGCGGTCTTGGTAGATCATCACCGCGATCGCCTGTCTATTTTGGAATATTTTCGGATCAATTCAGCGATTCGGGAAGCTCTGAAGCCAAGGGTAGAACTGCCTTCGGGGGGTTATATTATCATTGAACCGACGGAAGCCCTGACGGTCATTGATGTGAACTCTGGGTCTTTTACTCGATCGGCCACCTCCAGAGAAACGGTACTGTGGACAAACTGCGAAGCGGCGACAGAAATTGCCCGGCAACTCCGGTTAAGAAATATCGGCGGGGTAATTATCATTGATTTCATTGACATGGATTCTCGCCGTGACCAACTCCAAGTCCTCGAACATTTTAATAAGGCTCTGAAAGCCGATAAATCCCGACCCCAAATTGCTCAACTCTCGGAACTAGGTTTGGTAGAGTTGACCCGCAAGCGCCAAGGGCAGAATCTTTACGAGTTATTTGGGCAAACCTGTACTACCTGCGGTGGCTTGGGGCATTTAGTCCGGCTGCCGGGGGAAACGGAACAACAACCCCTCTTGAATACCACGACGGTGAGCAGTCGTCCTGTAGCTCGGAAATCATCTCCTAATCCTTGGGAAATTGAGGAGTTGGCAGTGACCGAAAATCTAGAGATACAGCCAGAGGAATCAGAAGAGAACGAATATCTGAGTCATCCTACTTACCAAGAACGGGGACAGGGTAAGGAGCGTCGTCGGGGCAATAATCGACGGACTCGATCGACGGAAGGAGTTCCAGAAACAGGGTCTAGTCGTTTCTCCAAGGGAGAGGCTACCCCAACCCGCCCCAATGGTTTGCAGTTGCGCTATCCCAAGGCAGAGGAGCCGGAACTAGGGGAAGTGGAGCAAGGAGAAGAAGAACCCAAGGTCGTCCAAGTCAAGGAACGGCATCGGTTGGGCAGGGGCAAGAAAACTGGAGAACCTCTGGAAGCGATCGCGGTGGAGATGACCCAAGAGGAGCAGGATATGTATGCCATGATGGGAATTTCGCCGTTGGTGAAGCTCGATCGAGAAATTAAAAACCCCAAGGCAGTGCAGCTACAGGTAGTATTGCCGGGAGAATCGCCCACACTTCCCCCAGAGGAAGAATCCCCAGAAGAAGTAGCTCCCGTGTTCAAACCAGAACGGCGAGAGGTCTTTTCCTTAGAAGATTTCACCCCGGTGTTGCCCACGAAGGTCATCAAGCCCAAGGTTGTCCTAGATGAGATTACGCCCCCACAGCCCGGATTGTTGGCTGAGTCAGCCCCGGAGGAACCACCATCAGGCTCATCGACAATCTTGGAATTATCTGGGGATATGCCTGTATTAAATTTTATGCAGTCTGGGGTCGTGATCTCACCGGAACCATTACCCAAGGAAGTTGCTACGCCAACAGCACCAGAAGCCGCCGCCCCAATCTTGGCAGAGACACCACTGGAACCTGTAGTTCTCCCAGAGACAAAACCAGAGTTGCTAGAGTTGCCCCCTGCTGAGTTCCGTCGTCGTCGTGGTTCTACCAGAAGTCCTTCATAGGTTGGTGGATTGTTGGGATAGAAGGATGCTAAACAAAGGTGGGCTTTGCCCACCCTACATCTGCCCGTTGTCTCCAAATTCTCTGGCTTTGAGGTAGGTATCTCCGGTGCGCCGACTGGTGCGGGAGCCAATTTGGGTATGGGGATAGGGAGAATCGGGGATTGGTCGTCCTGTTTTGGGATCACGGGGTAAGGGTTGGTCAAACAATGCTTGAGTTTAAATATAGCAATCCTAAATGATTTAATAACAAGGTGAGTATTGCTCTATTTTAGAAA
>JAIMKT010000007.1:85290-91574 GCA_020692245.1 Microcoleus sp. GA_180221_E-2-1-MAG-45_12 | reverse complement strand
ATTTTTACTCTGGGGTTTCTCTGTACGGCGATCGCTTACCTGCTATATTTCCATCTCATTGCCGTATCTGGGGCAACAAATGCCGCCCTAGAAACTTTCTTGATTCCCATTAGTGCGTTACTGCTAGGATTTTTTATTCTCCACGAAAGGATTGCAGCGAATGCCTTGGCTGGCATGATCTTAATTTTTGTCGGCTTGGCTGTGATTGATGGCAGGCTATGGCTTCGTCAAAAAGTTTAGCAAGTTTAGAAAGTTTAAGATTATCAATCCCAAAGTACAAATTTAGAATAATATAGTACAGATAAACTAATTTGCATCTAAAGCTTGAGGGAATCTATGACCGCCGTAACCTATCGACAATTTGACCAACAGGAAACCGTGTATTCTGCGATCGTCCCTTCGCCCCTTGGATTAATGTTGGTAGCTGCAACGAAAAAAGGACTGTGCCGTCTGGTTTTGGGGAGCGATCGCCAAGCCTTAGAAACTCTCCTCCAGCAGGAATTTGCCCAAGCCCATCTCCAGAGTGCCAATGCTCAACTCCAAGACTGGATCCAAGCTATCCTCGATTATCTCGATGGCAAACAACCCCTGCCAGATTTTCCCTACGATCTCCAAGGTACTGCCTTTCAAATCCAAGTATGGCAAGCTCTTCAACAGATTCCCTTGGGAGCTACGGTTAGCTATAGCGAGGTCGCAAGGTTAGTTAACAAGACTAAGGCGGTGCGGGCGGTGGCTAGTGCCTGTGGAGCAAATCCGGTGGCGTTGGCAATTCCCTGTCATCGAGTTGTCCGGCAGAGTGGAGAACTGGGCGGCTATCGCTGGGGACTCGATCGAAAACAAGCCCTCCTCAAGCTCGAAGCCAACTATCTCCAAAAGAATTCCTAACTCTAATAGTTAATTAGCCAAACCAATCTTTTAAATTTTCTTGCGCTTTTACCTTATCTAGCTTTGAAGGGATTAATAATTTCTAGCGTGTCAATATTTGAGTATCCAAAATCTTCTGTGTATAGCCTTTGAACCTTTGCTTCCAAACAAGCAGCAACAATCATTGCATCCCAATGAGACAAACTAAAACGATTCATTAAATTTTCTGCCCGATCGAGAACCATCCACGTTGGTAGAGCTGTGTACCAAACTTGCTGTAGGTCACGAATGTACTGATAAGCCTGTACTCTGTCATATCCTAGGGATTCCAATTTACGACTAGCTGCCAAATACTCACACGCAACCTGCCATAACAAAATACCATCTACTAAATCAGAGATTAGAGACACAGCAATTTCTTGTTTGACTTGATCGCGGGGATCATTAACATAGATCAGAATATTAGTATCAACGGCGTTCATGAAGCATTTCCCTTGTGAAGCGAGGAGCATTGAGAGGGATAAGATTTTGCTGCATTCTCTCAACTAGAGAGCCAAGAAATCGTTGTTTAGCCCCTGCATCAGAAATCAAAGGTGAGGTAACATGAGGAGACTGGATAAGCAATTCCACCTCAGTTCCCTCCGGTAACTCAAAATCTGTCTGGAGGATAAATGTACCCTTTTGATAAATTGCTTTCAAGGCTTGGGACATAGAAAAAACTCCAAAAATTTATTTTCTTCTCTCTTCTTCTTAAAATTATACTGCCATTAATTTGCAACTTGGAGGCTAGAGCATCGATCGCACAGCCCAAAAAATTCGAGGGTATGATAATAAATCTTAAACTTGTGTCCGCACTGGAGACTATGCTCTAGGTCATGGACAGGGCATTCATCAATGGGGATAGAAATCCCGCACTGGAGACAGGTAAAATGGTGTTGGTCTTCTTGGATGCAGCTATAGAGAGCTTCGCCACTGGGCAGAGTCCGAACTTGGATCGTGCCTTCGAGTTTGAGAGCATCGAGGGAACGATAAACCGTAGCTAAACCCATATTTTGCTGTTGGTTTCGTAATTCGATGTACAATTGCTGGGCAGAAGTTGCTCGATTGAGAGTCTTGAGGAGATTAAGGATTTTTTCTTGGGAACGAGTGCGCTGGATTTTCATAGAAATTTCTGGTTTTCCGATTAGATATTTTGTAACTAATTTGCTGCAAACTATTAAGTAATGAGTACGTAACGAGGAAGTTTTAAAGGGATAAGCATGACTTTACAATATCAGGCTCAAATTTATGTTACTTTACGCCCTTCGGTCTTAGACCCCGCCGGAGTAGCAGTCCAATCTGGCATGAAGCAGCTAGGCTATGACAATGTGGAACAGGTAAGAATTGGTAAGTATATCCAGCTTAACTTGAATGTTGGGAGTGAAGCCGAAGCAAGACAGCAACTAGACCAAGTATGCGATCGCCTTTTGGCTAATCCAGTAATTGAAAACTATCGCTTTGATCTCACCCTCCAAAGCCCATCAGAAAATTCACCCCAAAGTACACTCCAAAATACACCATCAACTACATTACAGGAGGCGGGGTTATGAAATTTGGTGTAGTGGTATTTCCCGGCTCTAATTGCGATCGAGATATTGCCTACGTGACTCAAGAACTGCTCCACCAACCGACTCGGATGGTTTGGCATGAGGAAACGGATCTAGAAGATTTAGATGTGGTACTAATTCCGGGAGGCTTCAGCTACGGGGACTATCTCCGGTGTGGGGCTTTGGCTCGGTTCTCCCCGGTCATGCAAGCGGTGATCGATCATGCGGCTGCCGGGAAAAAAGTTTTTGGGGTCTGTAATGGGTTTCAAGTCCTCACCGAAAGTGGGCTATTGCCGGGGGCTTTGGTCAGAAATCGGGATTTACACTTTATCTGCGATCGACTCCCCTTGACCGTAGAGCGGACAGATTTACCTTGGACTCAGGAATATGAAACTGGAGAAGTGATCACCCTGCCGATCGCCCACGGGGAAGGCTGCTACTATGCGGATCCAGAAACTCTGGCTAGTTTAGAAGCAAATCATCAAGTCCTTTTTCGCTACCACGGCGACAATCCCAACGGTTCCTTAAATAATATTGCCGGAATTTGCAACTCTCAAGGTAATGTCCTCGGCATGATGCCCCACCCCGAACGAGCCTCTGACCCAGTGCTAGGTTTAACCGATGGGATTAAATTGTTTAAGGGTTTACTGGGCTAGTGTATTAAATTTGGGATAGCAAATTCAGGACGCAAAGCCTTGCGCCCCTACGAAAGGCTCCATTTGGATTAGAAATTTAGTGAAACCAGATTACTCTAAATCGAGATAACTAGCAAGGTCGATGACTTCGGGGCGAGAAAATTCCCTAACTAGCCGCCAAAGTACCGTGTAACTACCATCACTATGCTGGACTACGGGTTGCAGAGCTACCACCACATCACTACTAGGAACTTCGAGGAGTTGGTCTAGATAGCGACGATCGCGGCGGGAGATCACTTGTCGATCGAGGAGGGCGGCGGGGAGTTTAAACTGGATCAGGCGGACGAGGTAAGTTTGATTAAAAACTAGGGGAACCCCGACTGAACGCAGACCTTCTGGGGCAAAATTATCCACCTTCCCAGTCAAAAAGCGGCGGCGATCGACCTGTAATTCTTCTAGACGAGTGGGGGGAGCATAGCTAAAGAAAAAGTTATACTCTAGTTGATTGCTGAGGTTTGATCCTTGGCTCGATTGTGGGGAGGTTACTTCTTCTAGAGGTACGGAGCCGAGATTCAAGATAAAACCGTAATCAATCCCCGGTTGGGCAATTTGCAAATTTCCATTAGCATCAATGTCGAGGGCAAGGCGGGCCGTGGTCACACTATCCCCGATCGCTACCACGGAGGCAAAGGGAAACTCTTGAGCAATGGTGGTTTGTAAGCGGCTCTGGATTTGGTTAGAAGGTTGGGGGCGGAGGGCAGCAGGCAATAGGCGAATAATTCCGGTGTCGGGTTGTTGGAGAAAGTCTCGATAGCGGAAAAGCTCTTCTGGCAAAACATCGTAGCGACCCGGAGTAACTCCCTCAAGGAAGCTGGCGGGAAACACAATATTTTCTGGAAAGACATTGGTGACAGCGAGTAAATCCTGCCGGAGGGTACTAGCAATGCGCTGGAGTTCATTAGCGGGGGCGATCGCAGGCAAGAGGGGCGGACGGAAATTGGCAACTTCTAATTTTTCGGGAACGCCAACTACAACGGAACCCAGTTCTGGCAATCTAGCGGCATTGTTAGGGGCAGAAAAAGTAGCTGTTGGTAAGTTAAATTGGGCAGTTCCCACGGGAATATTTCCCCCCACGGGGTTGGTTCGTAAGCGCAAAAGAGCCAAGCGCCGATTTAGAACGGGCTGGAGGGTGAGAAGTTGCTGCTTGGAGGCGTAGAGAGTGCAGTAAACCTGTCGTTGCTCCTTGGTTAAGCCACTGAGATTTATACTCTCATTTACCATTGAGCTATTTACTGAGTTATTTAATTGAGCCTCAAGCTGGAATCCCTGACAAATTGCTTGGGGATTGCGATTTTGAGTAGTCAAAAAATTATTAATCTGGATATCATTGCGGAGGAGTTGGAGTTCCGCTTCGTCTAACTGTTGGAAATCTGGGGTAGTTAGAGCCGAGGTGAGGCGATCGAGCAACTGGACTTGATTTAATACTAGTTCCTGCCCCCGCCGCCAAAAATCTTCCGCCATGATCCCCGGTTCTTGAGGGCCAAGTCTTATTTCTATATCAAGGGCTACACTCCGGGAAGACTCAGTGACCGCCAAAGTTAACAGGGGAATTAGAGCCAGTAATCGACGCATAGTATTAATCCTTGCTCACCGCTGAGATGGTAATGGTAGACACTTTTATCATAAATACTAATAGTAGATGGGAGGAGAAAATTTCTATCCCAAAACTTCCTTGAGAGCTTGTTTGACCATGGGATATTTGTAGGTGAAACCGTAGGCTAGGGTGCGTTTGGGTTGGACTTCCTGCCCTTCTAGCACGACGATCGCCGCATCTCCCAACAGGGTTTCAATGGCAAACTTAGGGACTGGCAACCAAGAAGGACGATTCATGACTTCCCCTAGGGTTTGGCAAAACTCTGTCATCCGCACGGGGTTGGGGGCGGTAGCATTGAGAACTCCATTAATATCTGGTCGATCGAGAGCCTCCAAAATTAAATTTACCAAATCTTCAATATGAATCCATGAAAACCATTGATTTCCAGAGCCGATCGGGCCCCCAGCAAATAGACGAAAAGGCGGAATCATTTTGGCGATCGCCCCGCCATTGCCTAACACAATCCCTGTCCGTAGGATCACCAACCGCACTCCTGCCTCGGTGACTTTGTGGGCAGCGGCTTCCCAACCTTGACAGACCTCCGCTAGAAAATCCTTTCCACTGGGGCTAGATTCTACAAAAGTCGCTGTTTCGCTAGTGCCGTAGTAGCCGATTGCTGAGGAGTTGATTAATAGAGCAGGTTTGGGATCCGCCTTGGTGATTGCCTCTACAAGTTTAGCTGTGCCTAGTTGCCGACTGTTGATAATTTCCTGCTTGTACTTTGCATTCCACCGGGAAGCAATGGGTTCCCCCGCCAGATTAATCACTGCCTCACAACCAGCCAGCTTTCCTTCCCACTCTCCCCCAGTCCCCGCCACGTAGGATACAACTTCTACGCCCGGAAAATTTGCCGCCGGAAACATCGCCCTGCCTCGATCGACATTCCGGCAAAGAGCCACGATCTGGTGTTGACGTTCCTGTAGCTTGGCAATCAAATAGCTACCCACAAACCCCGTTGCCCCGGTTACAGCAATTTTCATTTTGATCAGTTAATTTATAAGATTTATTAGTTAATGAGACTATACGTTGATTAGGGCTTGCCAAATTATTTAGGTTGTCATCAAGCTAAAACAAACTAATCAGGCTAAAACTAAGGGCTAGAAAATACGATAGTGATTCCCCATATTTGTTTATCTGGAGTGAGGTATAACTTAGCTTCACACAACATTGCTGGCTCTTGTCCACCCGCATCGTAGGGGCAATCTCGGTAAATAATTTCAGTAGGCTGGACTTCAGATGTATCTGTGTCAAACTCTTTACCCTCATTCAGGATATTAACATGGGCTAAAGCCTGTTGTTGGGAAATTGGTTGATAGAAAGCTAGAGTATATTCTACAGATTCGGTGCCATTACGCTGAGTAATCAGGGTGCCATTCCTGAAAGCATAGACGCGAACAGAGCAGGGGGAGGTCACATCATGAAAACCACATTCCCTATTAATCTGCCGGACTTGGGCAAACAGAGCTTGGCTGAAGTCTTGCTGACTAAATCGATCGTCATCTCCATCAAAACCATCACTGACTGGAAGTAGTTCCTTGGGGGGAT
>JAIMKT010000007.1:71618-85243 GCA_020692245.1 Microcoleus sp. GA_180221_E-2-1-MAG-45_12 | reverse complement strand
AGTTAAGTTTGCCCTAGAATTTGCCTTGGGATTTACATTAGGATTTGTATCATTAAAACCCACTGCTCCCAGAATTACTGACACTAGGGCGATCGTACCCATCAAAAAAAGAAATTTAAACTTTTTCAAAATCATAAAAAAATCCGGGAATTTGGTAACTCAATCTTTAAGCAACTAAGCCGGGGCATTGACATGGAGCATAACCTCGCCTTTGATCATGCGTTGAGCAGCATCTAACAATACGTCTTCTAGATAGGGTTTGGTGAAGTAACCCCTTGCCCCCCGTTCAGCAGCAATTTGGCGGTGGCGATCGGCCCCCCTAGAGGTCAACATGGCAATAGGCAGCTTACTGAGAACTTCGTCCTTGTGCATTCGATCGAGCAACTCCAATCCATCCATCTTCGGCATTTCAATATCACAGAAGACAATATCGCAGGGCAGTCCAGAACGCATCTTATCCCAAGCTTCCTGCCCATCCCTCGCCTGTTCCACTCGGTAGCCAGATTTGGTAAAGGTCATGGAGAGGAGTTCTCGGACAGTGATAGAGTCATCCACAATCAAGACTAGAGGTTCAGTCTTCACCGGAGTCGGTTCGACCACCGTAATATTGCCCTGATCCCAGAGCATTCCGCCCTTATCTTTGCTCAACCTGCCGAGGGAAATATCAATGAGTTCTAAGACATCGACGATCGGCATGATTTTGCCATCCCCCAACACCGTAGCACCAGCAATGCCCATAGGTTTTGGGGCGGGGCCTTCTAGCTGTTTGGTGACAATTTCCAGCTCTCCCATCACCTGATCTACTTGGACAGCGAGGTAATTTCCGGCTCCCCGGAGAATCACGATCGAGATCATCCCATCTTCCCGTTGACCACCGTAGAGATTAGCCCTAGTAATATGACGGTTAAAGGTGAGGAGTTCGTGGAGGGGATAAACTTCTAATTTCTCATTGTGGATTTGATAAACATTGCGCCCATTCTCATTCACTTCCAGGGAGTCGATCGGTACATCAATGGGTTGCTCCACCCCGTCAATGGGGAAGGCGATCGTGCTGTGGTCACTGAGACATTTCAGAGCTTTACCAATACTCAGGGTTAAGGGCAGCCGGATCGTGAAAGTAGTACCCTTGCCAAGGGTAGAATCTGTCCCTACAGTGCCTCGAATTTCATTCAGTTTCGTCCGCACCACATCCATGCCCACGCCCCGTCCCGCCAGTTCATCGGCCTGATCTTTGGTACTAAAACCAGCATGGAACAAGAAATCGTAGAGTTCAATTTTCGATAACTTTTGGGCATCACTGGCCGACACTAAGCCCTTTTCAATGACCTTTTGGCGAATCCGCTCTGGATCAATCCCCGCTCCATCATCACTGACAGAAATTACCGTTTGGTTCCCTTGATGGAAGGCTTTAATTTGAATCTTACCCTTGGGATTTTTCCCCGCCTTGGCTCGGACTTCTGGGGTTTCGATGCCGTGGGTCATGGCATTATTTACCAAGTGAGTCATGGGGTCGTAGAGCTGCTCGAGGATCATCTTATCCACCAGGGTATCCTGCCCTTCTACCTTGAGTTCTGCATTTTTCTGGAGCTTGACACAGATATCTCGTACCGCTCTGGGCAGGCGATCGGCGGTTTGCTTAAAGGGCATCATTCTCGATCGATTCAATCCGTCTTGGAGCTTATCGGTAATCTGCCGCAGCATCCGAGCTACCTGATCCGTCCCCTGCACCAAAAACTCGATGTCAGAGGCTGATTCCTTCACCCGGACAATTAATTCAATCATTTCTTGGGAGAGCAGATGGAACCCCGTAAACCGATCCATCTCTAGGGGGTCGTAGTCTTCTCCTCCCGTATTACTACTAGAGTGATGGGTATTGTGACTCGCTGGGTGGTGATGACTGGGAGGATTATTTTTCTGGCGACTAGCTAAGAGGGAACTTTCTAAAAGGCTTCGTTCGTAGAGGTCTTGCATTCTGCCCCCCACATCAGTCAACTGCTGAATATGGCGCATGAGGTTATCCAAAAACTCCCGCAGTCTGCCCTGATCCTGCTCTAGGGTATTCCGGTTAACCACCAGTTCTCCCATCAGGTTGTTTAGATTATCCAGTTGCTTCACGGGAACCCGCATGGTCTGCTCACCTACTCCCCGTGCTTGGGGACGGACTACCGCCGGGGCTCGGCCGCCTGATTCGGTCTTGCGACTACTGCCGCCCATGGCTTTTTCGGTTTCCTCGAGCATTCCTTCTAGTTCTTCAAAGCCGTCGTCCTTCTCAGAGAGATTGGCAGTAGGCTTGACTGGAGTTACCGTAGCTTTGGGAGCCGCCTTTGGAGGAGTGGCTGGTTCGAGGAGCGCATCTAGATCGGCAAAATCAGCAAAGTCGTCCCGCCCAGTAGAAGTATCTAGCATGGCTTCTAGCTCATCAAAAGCCCCGCCTTCTCCCATTGGCTCAAGCGACTCCGACCCCAGCATAGTTTCTAGTTCATCAAAATCTTGACGATCGTAACTCTGCCCAGTAAAAGTGTCCCTTGCTTGGTCAGGAGCAACCGGAGAATCATCACTGCCAAAGAAGTCATCAAGGGTGACATCAGGGGCTGGTTCATCCGCAAATAAATCCAACCCATCCCAGTCTGATTCTGGAGCAACTTTACTGTCAAAGAGGTCATCGAAGTTCTCGGTTTCTAGGGAAATATTTTCTAGACCATCTCCAGCCAAACTCTCAGTGACACCACTCAAGTTAAAAGGATCGGCAGTGGCTTCATCGGCAGAATCCCCAAAAATATCATTGAGAGCATCGTATTCATCACTATCTAAGCGAGAAGCCTGATCAAGCTGGATATCCTCAATCCCATCCAGATTTAGGTCGGCAAATAACAAGTCTGAGTCGTTGGTAGCCGCATTAGTCTTGACACTAGTATCTTGATTGTGAGGTCTAGCAGTTTCTGGGGAGCGATCGCCACTGAACATCTCTTCAAAACTCAGATCAATATCTAAATCTCCTGCCTCTGGGTCTAAATCTCCTTCCAGATCAAGAAAATCTCTAGCATCGCTTGTGTTACCCATCAGCTCATCGAAGAAATTGTCTACGGGTTCTGCGGGTTTAGTGACAGCAGCAAGTTGGGGGCTTTCCGCCATCAGGAAACTCATATCTTCACTACTATAGGAGCCGTCATCTAGATCCTCTTCATCATCTAATCCACCAAATAACTCATCTAAGTTTTGGTCGCTATCTCCACCAAAGAGTTGAAAATCATCTCCATTAAATTCTGCCTTAGTGGGGATGATTTCCTGCCATGAGGCTGCCATTTCTGGAGATTCTTGATCAAACAAACTAGCCAGACTATCTAGTTCAGCCACACCGACTTCTGGGGTCGGGGAAGATTTGGCAGCTTTGGGTTTTATGACTTTGACGGGAGCCGGGGGAGCGAGGGCCAGCAGTTGAGGGCTGGTGACAACTTCCGCCGCTCGGTTAGCAATGACAAGATCGTAGGCTTGCTTAATTTCTTTGATGACTTGGCTGGTGAGGATTTTGGGGGTATTTTCTGGGTTGTCGATCGCCGCTGTGGCAGCTTGCATGAGGTTCACCCAAGTCGGGAGATTAGCCTGTTCCCCTAGGGCGATTAAACCCTTGGCATGTTCTAGGGCTTGGCTCCGGTTGCTGGGACTATCTGGTTGCTTGAAGAGTTGTAGTAGTTCCCGGAGTTTGCTGAGGGCATCGGGGGCAAAGTTAGGCTTAAGGGTAGGTTCAGGGGTTGGAGCCGCAGTGGTGCCGTGGGCAAGTTTTTCGAGGTGGGCAGGCATGACTGTAAAGATTGGCTCGATCTCTACCATCAGGTCACTAGCTTCTGCTTCTGTGAGGGTGAGATCAGGGTTCTGTTCGAGGCGATCGACCTGAGTTTGCAGGGCATACTTGAGCTTGCCAAAGCTAGTCTCCATATACTGATCAGGGCGGGCAGGATTTTCCTTCAGATACTTAAAATAATCCTCCATCCGGTGAGCCGTGCGGCGGATACTCTCCAGAGCCAACATTGCCGCCCCGCCTTTAATAGAATGGGCAGCCCGGTAACATTCGTGGATAGCTTCAGAGTCGGCGATCGTTTTTGCCAAATCTTCTAGCCCTTGGGTAATCGTTTCCAAGTGTTCCCTTGCTTCTTCGATGAAGTATCCGGTGATTTTCTTGAGTTGTTCTGGCTCCATAACAGTGTCCCTGTGCAGTATCCCTTGAGAATTGTCACTATTTCCTGATAACTATCCCCTCAGAAGTTTTCCCTAGATTTCCCTAGATATAAACTTAAAAATAACTATAGACGAATTTTTTGGGGCAAAGTCTGGGATTTAGGCGTGAATTTGAGAAACTGCTTTTAGTTTACCCTAGATTCTTGTTGTAGAGAATTATAGAGCCGGATCGAGGAGACTGGAAAAATTTTCTAGAATTGGAGCCAACACCTAATCTTGATTACTTAAAAGTTCTCGGACGGCGATCGCTGTGGCTGGGGCGAGGAGTACACCATTGCGATAGTGTCCGGTAGCTAAAATAATATTTTCTTGTCCCGGTAATTTCTGGATGATGGGGGCGGGTCGAGCTTCGGGACGGGGACGCAATCCAGACCAAGTTTTGACGATCGAGCCGAGAGCTAGTTCTGGACAAAAGGCGATCGCTCCCTGTTTAACTTTTTCTAATAATTCCCCTTGGGCTTGAATACATCCCTGCTCATCGGCAAATTCCACCGTTGCCCCGACCCAGTAGCGATAGGAATTACGGGGATTAGTCATCGATTCAGGGATCAACTCAGCCTTGGACTCTTGGGAAGTAATTGGCACGATATGGATATCATCTCCGGTGATCACTGGTTGAAATGCTGGATTCCCTAATACTTGCGGTAGCTCTAGCTCGATCGCCTGCCCTAATACTGGTCGGATATCTACGGGAGTTTCTATCGTGGTGGTTAATTCCTTTGTCCCCAACGCCGTCGCCACAATTATCCAGTCGGCAACTAGATTTTCTTGCGCTAATTGCTTGAGATCGGTAACTTTCAGATCAAAACGGCTCTTAACCCCATTCTTCTCGGCAGCTTTAACTAGGGCTTGAGTCAGGGCAACGGGATCAATCTGGCGATCGCTCGGCGAATACATTGCTCCCCACAGCCCCTCTACATTTACTTGAGGACACTTCTCCTTAAGAGTTGCAGGTTCCCAAATATCTAACTCCCATCCCTGAGCTTTTCTGGCTGTAGCTAATTCCCGCCATTGATCCATCTGGGAGGTTGCCGTTGCCAACAGAACCAACCCGTGGCGATTGTAGGGAATTTTTTCTCCGGTGATGGCTTCCAATTCTGGGATAAGGGTTTCATAGCGCTGTAAGCTAGTCTGCCGTAGCTGCCACGCCCGCCCCTTTAGCTTGTGGCTGACAATCCCCATCAACACCCCCAGAGCTGCCCCAGTGGAGCCTTGGGCTGGAGGTTGCTGATCGACTAGGGTGATTTCTAAGCCGGGTTGACGAGATAGCTCGTAGGCGATCGCCGCCCCCACTACACCACAGCCAATAATGGTAACTTTTGCCATTTACCACTTGAGGAGATTAAACTGCTCCATGTCCACAGTGTCTCGGTTCCGGTAAATAGTCAGAATAATCGCCAGTCCCACTGCCGCCTCTGCCGCCGCTACGGTAATTACAAACACGGTAAAAATCTGCCCTTTGATTTCCGCAGAATCAAGAAAATTGGAGAAACCCATAAGATTTAGGTTTACAGCATTGAGGAGCAGCTCGATCGACATCAGCACTCGCACCGCATTCCGGCTAGTCACCAAGCCATAAATGCCAATACAAAACAGCGCAGCCCCCAGAAGTAGAAAATATTGCAATTGCAGCATGGATCAATTCCTAATTAATCTTGAGTTGTTAAAAAAGTTCTTAAAACCACTTAGTAGGGACGTAAGGCTTTACGCCCTCAGCCCTGTAGCTTTACGTCCTAAGTCCTATAAAAATACTATTTGGTCTTGCCTCCCAAGGCAGCGAGTTCTTTGGATTTTTCTGGCAAAGTCAAGCTAGTAGTTTGATTGGTTAAGCTCAAATCTGTTGGTAAGAAATCTCGGCGAGCCAGCACGATCGCCCCCACCATCGCCATGAGTAGCAACACAGAAGCCAACTCAAAGGGCAGGAGGAAATCAGAGAAAAAGTGTTGTCCAATCTTCACTACAGAGCTAACCCCCGATGCTGCCGTCAGATTAGTCGGCTCTATCTGCCAGTCGGTGGCAATGACCATGGTTCCCAACAGGGCAAACACGCCGATACAAACTAAACCTGCTGCAAGGTTTCGCAACCAACGATTGGCAACGGGGGCATAGTCTTCTCGCTTATTCACCAGCATGATGGCAAACAAGATTAGAACGTTCACTGCTCCCACGTAGATTAGGATTTGGGCGGCGGCTACAAAATCAGCATTGAGGAGAATATACAACCCAGAAATACTAATAAACACTCCCCCCAACAGGAAAGCGGAGTAGACAATACTATTCAGGAGTACCACCCCTAGGGCAGCCACAATCATCATGGTTGCCAGCACACCGAAGCTAACAACCTGTACACCTTCTGCTAAATTCACGGCTTTATCCTTTCTTTAATTAACTATAGGTTTAATTTAATTAGACTTAGAGGCTTCCTTGACGATTTCCTCTGGGCGTTTGCCGGGACGTTGAGAACCGGGGGGCAGATCGTGGGGATCCAAAACTCCTTGGGGTAGATAGGCGAGTTCCCGGAGGGGTGTAACCATGGGGTCATTAGTCACCTTGTAGGGTAAGCGTCCTAGGGCAACGTTGTCGTAGTTGAGTTCGTGGCGATCGTAGGCAGCGAGCTCATACTCCTCCGTCATGGAAATACAATTAGTCGGGCAGTATTCTACACAATTTCCGCAGAAAATACACACCCCAAAATCAATACTGTAGCTGTTGAGCTTTTTCTTTTTGCTAACTTTATCAAATTCATAATCCACTACGGGCAGATTGATGGGGCAGACCCGGACACAAACTTCACAGGAAATGCATTTGTCAAATTCAAAATGGATCCTGCCCCGGTAGCGCTCGGAGGGAATAAGTTTTTCGTAGGGATACTGGACAGTGACCGGACGACGGCTCATGTGATCAAAGGTAACACCCAAGCCCTGACCAATAAATTTGGCAGCTTGGACAGTTTCTTTAGCGTAATCGCCCACTTGTTTAAGGAATTTCAGCATAGTTTTTCTCTTATTTGCGGTTCTTTTCAGTTATCAGTTACCAGTTATCAGTTATCAGGAAATAGGAGGTAAGGGGAGGTACAGGTAGGTAGAGTTATCAGCTATGAATCTTTACTTTTTGCTGTTCACCATTTACTGCTCACTGTTTACTGTTCACTGTTTACTGTATTTCATCCTCCAAAGGCGAAGGGGAAAGCTAACTTCAGGGCGGCGGTTAAGAGCAAGTTCAACAGAGCGATCGGCAGCAGGAACTTCCAACCCAAGTTTAATAACTGGTCGATTCTGACCCGTGGCACAGTCCAGCGTAGGAGAACAGCAATGAACAATAGGAAATAAGCCTTGAGGAGAGTCATGCCGATACCTAGAGTAGCTGTAATGACCTGTAACCAAGGGGTATCTTGGCTTACGCCTAGCCATGCTCCTAGATTTTCGAGGGGAATGGGAGATTCCCAGCCACCAAGATAGAGGATGGCAACTAGGAGGGCAGAAAGATTGAGGTTGACGTAGGAACCAATGTAGAACAGGGCAAATTTCATCCCGGAATATTCGGTTTGATAACCAGCTACTAGCTCTTCCTCTGCTTCTGGCAAGTCAAAGGGTAAACGCTCACACTCAGCCAAAGCCGCAATCCAGAAAATCAAAAATCCTACAGGTTGCCGCCAGATATTCCAGCCCAGAATCCCATAACCAGATTGTTGCTCCACAATATCGATCGTACTCAGACTATTAGACATCATCACGATCGCCAACACCGCCAGAGCTAGGGGAATTTCATAACTAATAGATTGAGCAGCGGCTCTCAAGCCTCCCAGCAAAGAATATTTATTATTGGAAGAATACCCCGACATCAGCAAGCCAATGGGCGTAATACTAGAGAGGGCAATCCAGAGAAAAATCCCGGTACCGAGGTCTGTGATCAGCATATTCTCGCCGAAGGGGACGATCACAAAGGATACGAATACAGGCAAAAGGACGATGATGGGGCCGAGGGTAAATAACCAAGGATCAGCCTTGCCGGGAACAATATCTTCTTTAAATAAAAGTTTTAAGCCATCGGCGGCGGGTTGAAAAATTCCTAAAGCTCCCACATATTCGGGCCCAATCCGTTGCTGGGCAGCAGCCGAGATTTTCCGCTCTAGCCACACGGCAATCAATAATCCCGTAGCGGCTCCCAAGAGGACGATCGCCATGGGTAGGGGCAACCAGAGAGCCTTGGCAGTACCGATCGGCACCCCAAGATTGTTGATGAAATTTACAAAAGTTCCTTGTAGGTCTATTCCTGAGTTCATGGGAGTCAATCCAAATAGTTGCTCTAAAAATCATTATCCAAGGTTTGCCGTGCTACCCTTCAGGCAGGAGATTGCCGCTTAAAGTCACAGTTCGAGGATAATTTGCAGATTGCGAAAACTTAAAATAAGCAGTTTCTCTCAACTAGTATAGCCCCGTGGTGCTTTAGTACCTACACGAGAATTAGAATTTATGCTTATGGTTTCGGTTAGTTTTGCTTCTACTTCCCAAGCATGGCAGCAGATTATCGACTTAATTCGTTAATGGAATAGTGTTTCTAAGTGTTTCTAGTTGATTTAGCTATTCCAATTTGTTAATCTGGGCGGGACAGTAGGTGCTGATGCTGGCTTCTTGGAGGGTGAGTTCAAAATCTGGCGTGGTGAGAATATTTCCTGTGGCGATCGACGGCACATCCCGGATACTGCCTCCCCGTTCGAGGGTACTACACACACTAGCCGCATACTGCCGGAGACGTTCCTGTCCCAAACTGCGCCCAATCTCTGCCGTCTCTGGATCAGCAATATCTAAAAAGCCATCCCAAAAATCCACATCGTTGCTTCTTCTGCTTCTGGGGCTGGCTGCGGGGGTAAAGGCTGTATTGAAGGGGTTCGTCGAGCTTGAGTTGCTGCTAGGGGCAGGATTAGATGTCTCGGCAATATTTTGGGGAATATTTTGAGGCAGGGCGGGGATTGGTTGATTGGGGGTACAGCCCCAGTTCGCCTGACGGAAGTTGATCTCTTGGAGGTTTTGGAGTTGTTGGCGATAGTTCAGCAATTGTCCTCGATTGACCACTAGGGGAACCATGCGATCGATCACCAAGATAGCCCCATCCCAGTTTTGAGCGCACACCGCCGTCCGCAGTTGAGCATTTAGATCCCCTTGAGCCAGGGCAGGAGTAGCTCCTAGGAAAGTAATATTGAAGCAAAAAATTAAGATCAGGCTCCAAAACTTACTCCAGTAACTGACCATGAGTTTGTTTTTGGGGATTTTATGCTGTTGGGAAAAGTATTGGGAAATATACATTAGGAAACACCTGTGGAAAATATTTAACAATATACTTGATGCGTAACTTTTAATTTATTTTTCTCCAGAGCCTAGGAGCATACTTTTGTGCAGATACCAGAGACACCGAAACAGATACCCAAATACCTACCTTTTGCTGATGGAAAATGGCAATTGACCATGGGAGTGAAGCCCCTAGATTTGGCGACGTGGATTGAGATTGATGAAGAATTTGAGCGAGAATTGTTGCTGAAAGAGGAACTACTTAAAGACCGCTATGATGACGTTTTTGCGGCTCTCCCCGGCAGTGAACCCAGTCAACAGGAAACCCTTGAAGTAATTCTTGAGCATCTCCAAACATACTTTCCTGAATATTATCAATGGGATCAGGATTCGATCGCCTGCCTAGCCACGGGACAGGTTTGGAAATTTGCCGATTTTCGCCATGCGCCCCTAGATTTAGCCGGGAGAATAATTCAAGAAGATATTGTTTTGATGGAGGCGAGTCCCCAAGGTTATATCATGACAGCGGCGGCAGAATGCTTCCGACTGATGTGGTTCATCCACGAAAAAATTGGCAAGCCCCTCGCCCAGATTCATAGCCCTGTCCCGGATTATGACAAAAAGCTAGCGCATCCCATGGACAACTTGTTTGCCAAAATGAAACCAGAACATCCCCTGTGGCGCATGAATTGGGGAATTGTCGATGAACCGATTATGCTTTTGGAGCAGGAAAGATACAAGGAGGAATTAGCCGCCCGGATTACTCCCGAAAATGCTGGAGAAAATCTTTGGTTACGCATGGAGCGCCAGTGTCTCCGCCGTCTACCCAAGACAGGGGCGATCGTATTTTTCACCCATACCTACATCCATCCCCTATCCGTCATGGAGCAGATTCCCCCAGTTGCTGCCGCCCTCGCTGCTGCCCTCAAGCAAATGCCCAGAGCCATGCAGAGCTACAAAAATATTCTGCCTGTGCAGCAAGCCCTCTATAGCTACCTAGAAAAAATTTCTCACCCCGCCTAACTTGTTATTATGTCTAGACCTATTCTTTACTTTGCAATTACTAGCCACGGTTTTGGTCATGCTGTCCGTAGTGCGGCGGTGGCGGCGACTATCCAGAAAATGTGTCCAGATTTGTTGTTGATTTTGGTGACTACAGCTCCTCGGTGGTTATTGGAAGCGTATATTCCGGGGGATTTTATTTATCGGCAACGCAGTTTTGATGTGGGGGTGATCCAGTCAGATAGTTTGACCATGGATAAGGCGGCGACTTGGGAGCAGTGGCAAGAGGTGCAGGCGAAGGAAAAAAGGCTGCTGGCAAATGAGGTAGATTTTATTAAAACTAATCGGGTGGGTTTGATGTTGGCAGATATTCCCCCCTTGGCGCCAGAAATTGCCCGGTTAGCGGGGATTCCCTGTTGGATGTTAAGTAATTTTGGTTGGGATTTTATTTATCGGGCGTGGGGTGGAAAATTTCTTGAGTTAGCAGATCAAATCAGTGCTAGTTATGGAAAGGTCGATCGACTATTTCGATTACCCATGTATGAATCCCTATCAGCTTTTCCGAAGATTACCGATGCAGGTTTGACTGGGGGTGATCCTCGTTATAGCAAGGCTGAACTAACAGAATTATTTGGATTGAATCAACCCCAAGAGCGGACAATTTTATTAACATTTGGTGGTTTAGGGCTGCAACAAATCCCCTACGCAAATTTAGAGACTTTCCCAGATTGGCAATTTATTACCTTCGATCGCCAAGCCCCGGATCTGCCAAATTTAGTAAAAGTTACCGATAGTCAATACCGCCCAGTAGATTTCATGCCCTTCATCGATCGAGTCATTTCCAAACCCGGTTACAGTACCTTTGCCGAAGCTCTCCGCCTAGATTGCCCTATTACTTCCCTGACTAGAGAAGATTTTGCCGAGTCTCCTGTATTGCTAGAGGGCATCCGTACCTATGGACACCATCAAATTATTAACCCCGGAGAATTTTTTCAAGGCAATTGGGATTTTCTCCATCAGCCCTGCCAACCACCTCAACAATCTACCCCTTTAGCTAAAGATGGTAATGAGTCGATCGCCCAAGCCGTGGTGGAACGGTTATCAGTGAACAGTGGACAGTGAACAGTTAGCAGTTGATAATTTTTAGATATTTCTTGACTATTAAAAGATATAGCACATTTAAATTGTTTGCTAAAATTTGCTAAACTAACTTACTTTTAATAAGTGTTTTCACTTACCTGTGGCGGGTAAAACCATTCAGAATTGCCATAAATATGTATTTTTAGACATGGGATATGTACTTCAAAAGAATTTTGGGCTGGGGCTTGATCAAGCACAAATTTAAGGAACAGTTGTCTTTGGGAATGTATTAATCCACTATCAACACAAAATCTGGGCTGGTAAACCGGATATTAATTTCTAAAAGAACAACCCATGTTTAAAGTTAATAGCTTTGTCGATTTTCTGCCTCTCAACCTTGGAAGTAAAGCCTCTCAAGCCAATTCAACCGAGCCAACAAATATTGTTTTCATCGATACTAGAGTGGATAACTTTCAGAGTCTCCTCTCTGGACTGAAACCTAATACCGAAGCCGTAATTCTTGACCCTACCCAAGATGGAATTACCCAAATTACGGAATTTCTCCAAACCCGCTCTGGCTCCATAGAAAGTGTCCAGATTCTCAGTCATGGTAGTGCTGGTAGTCTGCAAATTGGTTCCACTCAACTCAACGCCGATAATTTAGGGCAGTATCAAGAATCATTGCAATCATGGTTTTCTACTACATCTGGGCAGCGTCCTGATTTGCTAATCTATGGCTGTGATGTTGCCTCTGGAGAGCAGGGCGATCAATTTATCAATAAACTTAGTCAGATGACTGGGGCAGATGTGGCAGCTTCGGTGGATCTAACTGGTGGTGCTAACAAAGGCGGGAACTGGATCCTCGAAAAAGCAACGGGAATCATCGAAGCGGGGCAAGCCTTCACCCAGAAAGTTCAAGATACCTATCAAGAGGTGTTAACCACCAGACAGACAAACCCTAACAATGAAATATTTAACACCTTATCAGGAAGTAATTTAGCTACAGCATCTGCTACATCTGCCACATCTGCTACCAGTACAACTTCTAGTTTTGCTGCTAGTACAACATCTTCATCTGCATTTTCATCAAGTAGCTTTAGTAGCCGATCTGGAAGTGCCTCTTCTGCCAGCTTTGCCGAAACAACATTTTCTAGTGCAAGCTTTCGTTCTCAGCAGACATCTTTTCAGTCAGAGAGCAGTAGCTTTTTTGGGATCAGAAATTCCATCAATCCGGCTCTGGGATTTAATCCTGCATTTGTACCTACAAAAACACTCCAAGGTTCTCTTACCAGAGGGATTTTTGTCTCTCGTTTGATCGGGGGAGCAGCGGCTCCGACTACAATTGGTGCTGGTGTTCAGGGAATAGCAATTACTAACCTTAGTAATGATGACGGAACTTGGCAGTACAGCCTTGATAACGGGGCGAAATGGATTAATATCGGGGCTGTTAGTGCTAGTAATGCATTACTGCTTAACTTGCAGAGTAAGGTGCGGTTTGTACCAAATATCAGTAGTGTCTCTTTGAAGAGTTTTTCTAAGCGTAATTTCTTTGAGAAAAAATTCTCTTTTTGTGGATGGGATCAAACTTCAGGAACAACGGGGAGTTTTGCCAATGTGAATCTGAGTAGTAGCTCTAGTGCTTTTAGTAGCCAACTTGCCAATATCTCGATCGTGGTCAATCCCGGTTCCCTAACTCCTTTAGCTACAGAGGTAGCTGGTGCTGGCAGTATCTTGTCTGAGTTACTAGCTTTAGTCAGCACTTCCACAACAACTTCCTCCACAACAACTTCCTCTACAAGCACCTCCTCAAGTACGTCAAGCTCATCGAGTACATCGAGTACATCAAGCTCATCTAGTTCCAGCACCTCAGGTTCATCAGGTTCATCTACCACTGGAGGTTCATCTTCTCAAGGTGACGATGACGACGATGATGACGATGACGATGACGACGATGATAAGGACAAGGACAAGGACAAGGACAAGGACAAAAATGACGATGATGATGATGATGATGATGATGATGAC
>JAIMKT010000007.1:46268-71585 GCA_020692245.1 Microcoleus sp. GA_180221_E-2-1-MAG-45_12 | reverse complement strand
GACGACGATGACGATGATGACGATGATGACGATCTATTGGGAGATATAAGGTATGACGATGCGGATGATGGTGGTGAGGACGTAACCGGAGATGATTCTAGTCCCTTGGGTTTTGTCCTTGTTAGTAGCGGTTTTAGCAGCAGTAGTAGCAGCAGTAGTAGCAGCAGTAGCAGCAGTAGCAGCAGTAGCACCACTAGCTCTACTAGCAGCAGTAGCACCACTAGCTCTACTAGCAGCAGTTTTGAAAGCACCACTAGCACTACCACCAGCACTACCAGTCAGCTATCACTCAGACTACAAAAGCCCAACATTGTAATTGAAAGTATCCGAGGCACTAGTATTCGTAGTGTTTTGAGTGCAACTGCCACAGCCAACACCATTTATGGCGGTTCCGCTAGTGAGACTCTCTTTGGCTTTTCTGGTTCAAGGAGTAATCTGCTTGGTGGTGAGGGTGATGACCTGATCTTTGGTAAAGGCGGGCGTGACTTTATCCGGGGCGGTGAAGACAACGACATTATCTATGGTGGTAAAGGTCGGGATGTGATCTTTGGTGAACAGGGCAATGACATTATCTTTGGTGGTAAAGGTAATGACTCTCTCTCTGGGGGATCGGGTCGAGATATCATCTATGGTCAAAAGGGTGATGATCTTATTTCTGGGGGAACTGGGAACGATCGACTCTTTGGGGGAGATGGGAAAGATACCTTGAACGGCAATGAAGGTGATGATCTGCTCTTTGGTGGTAAAGGTGACGATACTATCAATGGTGGTGCAGGAGACGATCTCTTAGTGGGGGGAGCCGGAAACGATATCCTCACTGGGGGAGCTGGAAAAGACCGCTTCCGATTGGCTACAAGGGAAGGTACAGACATCATCGCTGATTTCACGGTGGGCGAAGACTCGATCGAGCTAGCTAGGGGGATACAATTCATTGATCTCCAGATTACTCAAGGGATCGGCGCTACAGTAGTTGGCTTAAAAGCCGAAAGTCTATTCCGTAGTGAAAAGCCTCTAGCTCTCTTAGTTGGAGTAGATGCTACGAGCTTAACCGCCAGTAGTTTTACTCTGCTGACCTAATTCCCTCAGACCAAGGGCAGACCTTTACAGAGGGCGCAAAGCCTTGCGCCCCTACGAAAATCTACATTTGTATCACAGGTATTTAGTGAAATGGTGTAACTGTTCCCTGTTAACTGGTAACTGATAACTGTTCACTGTTAAAGGGTGATTTCGGCAATATCGGCTAAATTTGGGAGGGTGATGGCTGGAGTTGATGCTCGATCGCCCCGCCCACACCGAGCCGCAAAGCTACACCCCACACAGTGACCAGCCTTGGGACTGACTTGACTAAAATCTAGACCCTGAGTTTGATAGTCCTCTAGGGAAGTAGTTAATTCCTGTAGAAGTTCGGTTATTTCTTGGTGGGTCTGTTGATGGATTTCTTGGTTGTAGGCGATCGTGACTTGCTGGGGTTGAGGAGAGTTTTTCACAAACCAGTAGGTCATAGTGATCTGTTCGGGAGCGTAGTTGGTGGTTGCCGCCAAAAGATAGAGATAGAGTTTCGTTTGCCATTGTTGACTCAGAAAATCTGATTTGAGAGGCTTTTGGTGAGTTTTCCAGTCGATAATCTGGGCAGAGTCAGGGGCAGTGATGAGGAGATCATAGATGACGGTAAATAGATAGCCTTGCAACTCCAAAGTGATGGGATATTCGGCTCTTCGGCTCTGCTCAGGGTTGGTTTTCTGGTGATGTTGGGATTGACTTTCAAATAATTCTGGGGCAGCAGTCAACAGAGCAGCGATCGCCCCCTGCATATCTGCATCTAGGCTAACTCGCTGATCGCTCCCAATCCCCACGGGCAGACCCAGTTCCCTTTGCTGCATAATCAAATGAAAATTACTCCCCCAAATCAGGCTTTCTTGTTGGAGAGGATCAAGGGGCGGGCTGAGTTGTTCGAGATAGATATATTGAAACTTGCGGGGACAGGCTTCGAGGGTTTGCAGTTGGCTTTGAGAAAGATGAATCATTACAGTGAGCAGTTATCAGTGAACAGTTATCAGTTACTTGTGCTGAGTGAAGCCGAAGTATCATTTGTCAGTTATTCTTGTTTTCTTGAGGATGGAGTAGAGAATTTTGCTGATTTCGTCAGCGTCACTATAAATACTTTGAAAGGATTTTAGTTCAATATATTCTGTATCTTTGAGGAGAGATAGCCAATATTTTGTTTCTAAACATTCTTTGTAGGTGATTGATATCTTAGCGGAAAAGTCAGCTTTAGAAATCGCTCCATTAGCTTCAGCAATATTTGCCCCGATCGATGTACCGCTTCTCAAAAGTTGTTTTGATAAGATATATTCTCTTTTGTCTTGAACTAAGTATTTGTAGGCATTTACTATCCTAATTGCAAATTTGTATGCCTTGTCATAAGCCAGACTTTCCATAATAATCAGTGAACAGTTATCAGTAAACAGTTAACAGTGAAGAGGGTAAGTATTTATTGTTCCTTTTTATTGGAGATTGCATTTATCAAATATCATGGACAGTCTTGACTTTAAATAGAAATTGCATAAAGACTTGATAACTGATAACTGTTCACTGTTCACTGTTCACTGTCCACTGATGATCCCGACGAGGAGGATGAAACCAATCCAGACATTTTGCCGGAAGATGGCAGGGTAAACTGGGGCGGGAACTACGGGGCGGCTGAGGCGATAGAACTGCCAACCCCAGAGGACGATCGCAACCCCTAGACTTATCCAGAAACCTATGTGCAGATTTAGCACCCAGCCCAACTGAGCAAGGAGTCCGGCGGTGGCAGCAAAACATAGACCCACGGCGATCGCCGCATATTTGCCAAAGAAAATCGCACTGGAATTAATGCCTACTTTGAGATCATCTTCTCGATCGCTCATGGCATAAACCGTATCAAACCCCAGAGTCCACAGAATTGTCGCTCCCCAAAGCCACCACGTTGCACTGGGAATACAGGTAAAGTTTACTAATCCGGCCCTAAAACTAAAGCTAGAGCCGTTGCAGCTTACCGCCGTCCAGCTAATCAACACCGCAAACCCCCACGCGATCGACAGTACCAATTGTGGCACAGGGAAAAATCGCTTGGCACTGGGATAGAACAAAATTACCGGAACCGCCGCCACACAGAGCCAAAAAGTCAGGGGATTTAGATATAAGGCTAATCCGGCAGCGCAAATAAGGGAGATTAACCCCACAATTATTCCGGTGACGATCGAGAGCGATCGATCGGCTAGGGGACGATGTTTGGTACGTTCCACCAAAGGGTCAATATCCCGATCCCACAAGTCATTGACTACGCAGCCTGCGCCACTGGTTGCTAAGGTTCCCAAGACAATCACCCCAATTAATCCCGGAGGCGGATTGCCCTCAGCAGCTAGAAATACTGCCCAGAGTGCTGGAATCATCAAGATTAAGCGCCCAGCAGGTTTATCCCACCGTAGGAGCCGGAAAATTATCCCTGTAGTTTGCCAAAAGTTAGCGGCTGGAGTTGTCATGGATAAAAATAGTTTTAGAAAGGCTTAAGATAGATATCAACACGGTTTCTATTGTAGTGACTATCGTAGAAAGAGAAACTCACCCATCTTGAATATTTTTACACATTCTATATTTAAGATTATTTCATCTACATACTGTTATCCCTCCTAATTCTCCCCTTTCTACCCATGTCTGAAGCCAATTTGCCACCGATCGTTAGCTCTAGTACTAGTTTGCGAGAAGCGATTAGTTTGATGAGTAGGGCGGAAACTGACTATCTTTTAGCAGTGGATGGGGAGCAGCTAGTGGGTTGGTTGACAGCAAAGGATGTGGTGAAATTAGTCGCCTCGGGCAGGATCAATGAAGATTGCACCTTAGAGGCAGTGATGACCCAGCCCTACCATGTTTTGAACCCAGAGGAGGCGGAGAATTTACCCTTAGTATGGCTATATTTCCAAACCTATCAAGTATTACAACTTCCAATAGTGAGTGCTGAAGGAGAATTTTTGGGGTTAGTAACACCTCAAGAAGTTATCAAAGCCCAAGCAAAATATGTAGAATCCTTAAAGCAACAATTCAATCATTCTTCCTTAGCCCAAACAGAATCAAGTTATTTATTAAAGGAAATTACAAGTTTTTATCCCGGCATTATTTATATTTACGATCTAGAGAGCCAACGGGTAGTTTATAACGGTGAATCCATGGCGGGTTTTTTGGGATATACCAAAGAAGAAATTGGCAGTAGGGGTAGTGAAATTTTGATAAATACTATTCATCCTGAAGAGCTTGAATTGGTTGGCTCCCGGATAGCGGAAGTGAAGCTCCTAGCTGATGGCGAAATCAAGCAGTTTGAATACCGAGCCTATGCTGTTGATGGGGATGTGCGGTGGTTACAAAATGATGTGCGGGTGTTTCGGCGGAAACCAGATGGGGAAGCAAAGTTATTAGTAGGTTTTGTGCAGGATATTAGCGATCGTAAACAAATAGAATTAGCTCTGCAATCTAGTGAATATTTCTTGCAAAGAATCACGGAAACTATCCCCGGAATTGTTTATATTTACGACATCAAAAAGCAGCATAATGTATACCTTAGTTCCACCAGCCTTGCAATTTTTGGCTACACCAAAGAAGAAATAGCAGCCTTGGGAAATAATTTTCTATCTCGAATTATTCATCCAGAGGATTTGACTAATACTTTTCCGATAATTGCCCAGAAATTAGCTACTCAATCAGTTGTTCAGGCGGAATATCGAGTCAGAAATACTCAAGGAGAATGGCGCTGGTCTTTGGATCAAATGGTGATTTTTCAGAGAGATGAAAATGGAATTCCTTTACAACTTTTGGGGACAGTGATTGATATTCACGATCGCAAGGCTGCTGAAGCAGAACTACGGCAGAAAAAACTAGAATTAGAGGCGGTTTTTACGGCGATGCCCGACCTCTGGTTTAGTGTTGATGGAAGTGGGACTTATCTCGAATTTTACTCTGCTCCTGAACAAGAGCTTTATCGACCTGTCAATCAGATAATCGGCAAAAAAATAACGGAAGTTTTACCAGATAATCTTGCCCAAGAACTATTAGAAACTGTCCAACAGGTATTAGTGAAAAGGGAAATCGCAACTCTTGAATACGAGCTAGAAGTGCCTTCGGGATTGCAGTTTTATGAATGCAAGATAATTCCCCTGACTGATAACCAAGTTCTCTCGATCGCCCGAAATATTACCGAAAGAAAAAATATGGAGCAGTTATTGCGCCAAAGTAATGCCGAGCTAGAAATTAAAGTTTTAGAGCGGACTAAATCTCTATGGGAAACAAATGTTAAATTAGCTCATCAAGTAGCAGAAAAAAGTAAACTTACGGAGGCTCTTAATCAGAGCGAGACTTTATTTCGGAGTATTTTTGAACAAGCTGCTGTGGGCATTCTTATCTCGAATGAAAATGGTCAAATTATTCAATCAAATCAAAAGTTTTGTCAGATCATGGGTTACAGTGAAGATGAGTTATTAACTATGACTTGGATGGATCTGACTCATCCAGACTTTATAGATGCTTCTCTGGCGATTGTCCAAAAAATTACGACGACTAATAAAACTGGGTCGATCGAGAAACAAAATATTCACAAAGATGGTTCGCTGATTTGGGTTAATGTGACGATTTCCCGCATCAAAGGAATTATTGGTCAAAGTACTTGTCAAGTAGCAATCTTTGAAGATATTAGCGATCGAAAGCAAGTGGAATTAGCTCTCCGTAAAAGTGAAGATAAGTTTCAAAAAATGGTGGCAAATATCCCCGGTATGGTTTATCAATTTCGGCAGGATGTTGCAGGTAATTTTAGTGTTGATTATGCTAGTGTTTTTTGTCAACAGTTATTTGGACTTCCTGCCCTAGAATTAATGCGAGATGCTGGGATGGCTATTCGGACAACTCACCCTGAAGATATGGAGAGATTTAACAAATCTATTGCCCAATCCTTCGATAATATGCAACCGTGGAATTATTTGGGGCGGATGTTTGATGCCTACGGAAAACTCAAATGGGTAGAAGGGATAGCTCGCCCAGAACGGCAGGAAAATGGGGATATTCTTTGGGATGGAATTTTGATGGATGTGACCGATCGCCAGCTTGCCCAAGAACAAATCCACACGGCTCTTCACGAAAAAGAACTCTTGCTTAAGGAAATTCACCACCGAGTTAAAAATAACCTCCAAATAATTATTAGTCTGCTTTCTTTGCAAGCTCAATACGTTCAAGATGATAGTATTGATTCCCTATTTCAAGAAAGCCAAAATCGAGTTTATTCCATGGCTCTAATCCATGAGCAACTCTATCAATCTACTAGCCTCGATCGAGTAAATTTTGCTGACTATGCTAATACTCTCATTTCCCATTTACAGCAATCTTATTTCCTCCAGCAGCCGATCGAATTGAAAGTTGAAATTGCCGAAATATTTCTAAGTATTGAAACTGCGGTTCCCTGTGGATTAATTATTAATGAACTTGTAGCTAATGCCCTAAAATACGCCTTTCCTGAAAACCAGCCAAATATTTCTCCCTCAGATCATCCCCTAATTACCGTTGAATTTAGGCAAATAGATGATAGTAAGTTTTCTTTATTAGTTAAGGATAATGGCATAGGTATTTCTGCTAATATTGACCTAAATAATCTCAGCACTCTGGGATTAAGTTTAGTACAAATGTTGACCCAACAGCTAGAAGGAGAGCTAACCCTACATAGCCAACAAGGTACAGAATGCACTATAATTTTTTCAGAGTTAAGTTATGATCAGAGAGTTTGATATTCAAAGGAAATCAATTTACCAAAGATTCTGTTGCTATGGCTCTAATTAAAATATTGGTTGTTGAAGATGAATTTATTGTGGCGGCTGACCTAAAAGCTAGACTCAATAAAATGGGCTACAAAGTTGTTGGAACCGCAGCTTCTGGACTAGAGGCGATCGAAAAGGTGTGGAAAGAATCTCCAGATATTGTGTTAATGGATATTGTCCTCAAGGGCGAAATGGATGGGATTGCTGCCGCCGAAGCTATTAAGCAAGGCTACAACATTCCGATTATTTTTCTGACTGCCTACGCCGACCAAAACACCTTCAGCAAAGCAAAAACTACAGAACCCTTCGGCTATATTTGCAAACCTTTTCAAGAGAAGAATCTGAGAATGGCGATCGAAGTTGCTCTCCAAAGGCATGGCATCGAAACCAAACAACAGCAAGACCTAATTGCAGCCCAACAATCCGAGTATGAATCTATCAACCAACTTAATTTCCAAACCGAAGAAGTCTCCAGAACTATCCACGAACTCCGCACCCCTCTAACCACAATTCTTGCTTCCATCAAGCTTCTCGAAATTAGTAAGGGGCAGACAGAAACAGAACTACAAAATAAATACCTCCGCTTGCTCAAGTCTTCTAGCACGAAATTAGAGAATTTAATTGATGATATTTTACTATTGGCAAAAGCTGAAAGAAAACAACTCAGATTTGCCCCAGAAGCGATCGATCTTGCTAGATTTTGCCGCAATTATTTAGAAGAAATTCAAGTCGGCAGCCAAACCTCCCATCGATTTATTTTGCTCTGCCCCGACCTCCCCAATCTTGTCTATTTAGATGCCAAAATATTGGAAACTATCCTGAGTAATTTACTGACCAATGCAGTCAAGTATTCCCCTCCAGAAAAAGCAATTATCCTCAAAGTTGAATATCAAAATAACTACCTCCCATCCCTAGAAACCGAATCCCTAACTTCAAAACGAACTCTCCTAAATCCTCTCTCTAGTTCTAAATTAAGCCAAGAACTTCCTCCCAAATTAGCAAACAACAGCCCAAACCATTCTCCTGCCCTAGAGATGGAACTCCAAGAACTTTTTTCACCCTACATCGTGATCCAAGTCCGGGACTACGGCATCGGCATTCCTCCAGAAGAGCAGGATCGGATTTTTGAGACTTTTTCTAGGTGTAGTAATGTGGCGGGTGTGAACGGTACAGGGTTGGGGTTAGCGATCGTCAAACATGCTGTAGAATTGCATGGTGGTTCCATTACCTTTGAAAGTATCGAAAGGCTTGGCTCGACTTTCACCGTTGCCCTGCCCTGTGGGACATGAAGCCCAAAGTAAAAAGTAACAAGTAGAAAGTAAAAAGTTTCTATTTTTGCCTTTTACCTTTCGCCTTTTGCCTTTTGCCCTAAATTATTTTGCCTCCCCATGAATAAAGAACAAATCACTGCTGCCCGGTTGACGATCGCTGAATACGAAGAAATTGTCCAGAGACTGGGACGGGAACCAAACCACGCTGAATTGGGGATGTTCGGAGTCATGTGGTCAGAGCATTGTTGTTATAAAAATTCTCGCCCCCTCCTGAAACAATTTCCGACCACGGGCGATCGCATCCTTGTTGGCCCCGGAGAAAATGCCGGAGTCGTAGACATGGGAGATGGTTTGCACCTTGCCTTCAAGATTGAATCCCACAATCATCCTTCGGCGATCGAACCCTTCCAAGGAGCAGCCACAGGAGTCGGCGGAATTCTCCGGGATATTTTTACCATGGGCGCGCGCCCGATCGCTGTCCTCAATTCTCTCCGTTTCGGCAGTCTCGAAGATGCCCACACCCGGAGACTATTTAGCGGCGTGGTGGCGGGGATTGCCCATTATGGAAATTGTGTTGGGGTGCCGACGGTGGGAGGAGAAGTTTATTTTGATCCGGCCTACTCTGGAAATCCCCTTGTTAATGCTATGGCACTGGGACTGATGGAAACCCCGGAAATTGTCAAGTCTGGGGCGGCAGGTTTGGGCAATCCAGTACTTTATGTCGGCTCTACCACGGGACGGGATGGCATGGGGGGTGCAAGTTTTGCCAGTGCGGAATTAACTGCTCAATCAAGGGACGATCGACCCGCCGTCCAAGTTGGCGATCCTTTTCTCGAAAAATCCCTGATCGAAGCCTGCCTCGAAGCCTTCAAGACCGGGGCTGTGGTTGCTGCTCAAGACATGGGAGCCGCCGGAATTACCTGCTCCACCTCAGAAATGGCTGCTAAAGGAGGTGTGGGCATTGAGCTAGATTTAGATTTGATCCCCGCCAGAGAAACAGGCATGGTTCCCTACGAATACCTGCTGTCGGAATCTCAGGAAAGAATGCTCTTTGTGGCTCACCAAGGCAGAGAACAGGAGTTGATTGATATTTTCCAGCGTTGGGGATTGCAAGCCGTAGTTGCTGGCAAAGTCATCGAAGAGCCGATCGTGCGGATTCTCTTTCAAGGAGCGATCGCCGCCGAAATCCCTGCCCTAGCTCTCGCCGAAAATACCCCCATTTACCACCGAGAGATATTAAGTGAGCCTCCAGAATACGTCCGCACAGCTTGGGCTTGGGATGTAGCTACTCTGCCTCCTGCTACTTCTACGGGAATTGAGATTCAGGGCAAACCGCAAACTTGGGGTGAGATCCTACTAACTTTATTAACGAGTCCGGCGATCGCCTCCAAACGTTGGGTCTATCGTCAGTATGATCAACAGGTGCAAAATAATACTGTCCTGCTGCCGGGGGGAGCTGATGCAGCAGTGGTTCGGTTACGTCCCCAAGGGCAAAGCGGGAGCCATCGGGGTGTAGCAGCTACGGTGGATTGCAATAGTCGCTATATCTATCTCCATCCCTACGCTGGAGCCAAGGCAGCGGTGGCAGAAGCAGCCAGAAATCTCAGTTGTGTGGGGGCAGAACCCCTCGCCGTGACAGATAACTTAAATTTTGGGAATCCAGAGAAACCCACGGTCTACTGGCAGTTGGCCGAATCCTGTCGGGGTATTTCTGAAGCCTGCCGGGAGCTTAACACTCCTGTGACCGGGGGCAATGTCTCCCTTTATAACGAAACCGTTGATGAGGCAGGCAATCCCCAAGCGATCTATCCGACTCCGGTTATTGGCATGGTGGGCTTAGTGGCTGATGTTACTCTGGTCTGTGGTCAAGGCTGGCAACAGCCGGGGGATAAAATCTATCTCTTGGGAACCCATCAAACCCTCGATCGCTCCCCCCTCGGAGCCTCGGAATATTTAGCTATTCTCCATCAACAGGTAGCCGGAAAACCCCCAGAAATTAACTGGTCACTAGAAAAACTAGTCCAATCCCTCTGCCGCCACGGCATTCATCAAGGCTGGATCAAGGCTGCCCATGATAGCTCAGAAGGTGGTTTGGCTGTGGCTTTGGCAGAATCCTGTATTAGTGGCAACCTCGGTGCAGAAATCCGTCTCGGCTCCAGAAAGTCCCAACGTTGGGATGAATCTCTGTTTGGGGAACTGGGCAGTCAAATTTTGGTGGCGATCGCTCCTGATCATGAACCCGCATGGTTAGATTATCTAGCTCAATTTGCAGATCAAGGAAAATTTTGGGAAGCCCTAGGGCAGGTGACGACCACAGGGAAATTAATGATTTTTGGGGATGATCAAGTATTAATCGAGGAGTCGATCGCTACCCTCAGCCAAACTTGGGGTAATTCCCTAGAAAACTACATGGCTTAAGACCATCTCTCCAAAAAATCTAGAAACTCAAGATTTACTGACACATACCACGAAAATGAGCGGGTTTATGTTAAAAAACATTAAAATTGTGTTATTAATTGTTCTGTATCTGGATGTCCGGTAGCTTGGATCGAGTCGGAGTCGGGCTGATAGCAAAAAATATGGCATAGGGATGGTGAGTAAGATGGCAACAATCGAAAAGAAGCACGAAGTAGTAGTGATTGGGGGCGGATTTGGGGGGCTGTATGCTGTGCAGAAATTGGGAAAGGCTCCTGTGAATGTCACTCTGATCGATCGCCGCAACTTTCATCTTTTTCAACCCCTTTTGTACCAAGTCGCCACTGGGGGGCTATCTCCTGCTGATATTTCTTCCCCCTTGCGATCGATCCTCAGCCATCAAGCAAATACCAAAGTCCTCCTTGGAGAAGTTACTGATGTGGATCCCGTTGCTCAAAAAGTCATGCTCCGGGGGCAGGAAATCCCCTACGATACCCTGATCGTCGCCACTGGGGTTAGTCATTCCTATTTTGGGAACGAACATTGGCAGGAAGATGCACCGGGCTTGAAAACCATTGAAAATGCCCTCGAAATGCGCCGCCGGATTTTCATGGCGTTTGAAGCCGCCGAAAAGGAAACCGATCTAGCCGAACGGAAGGCTTGGTTAACCTTTGTGATCGTGGGTGGTGGCCCCACTGGGGTAGAGTTGGCAGGAGCCATTTCGGAATTAGCCTTTAGTACCCTGAAACAAGATTTTCGGAATATTGACACCAGCGAAGCCAAGGTACTGCTCCTAGAAGGGATGGATCGGGTGCTGCCGCCCTACGCCCCAGAGCTTTCGGCAAAGGCAGAAGAATCCCTAGAACATTTGGGGGTGACGGTGCAGACCAAAACCTTTGTAACCAATATTGCCAACGGCATCGTGACCATGAAACAAGGGGAAGAAGTTATTGAAGTACCTGCCAAAACCGTCCTCTGGGCAGCAGGGATCAAGGCTTCACCCATGGGCAAACTTCTGGCCGATCGCACCGGAGCAGACCTCGATCGAGTGGGTAGGGTGATTGTGGAGCCAGACCTGAGTATTGCCAATCAGCCAAATATCTTTGTAGTCGGGGATTTATCAAACTATCCTCACCAAGGTGAAAGACCCCTGCCCGGTATTGCCCCAGTGGCGATGCAAGAAGGACAGTATGTAGCAAAGCTGATTCAAGCTCGAATTAAGGGGGAGCCGGAACCCAAGTTTAAGTATGTGGAATTGGGCAGTCTGGCAGTAATTGGTCGCAATGCAGCAGTAGTTGATCTAGGCTTTATCAAGTTCTCTGGTTTCCTTGCTTGGTTAGCTTGGCTATTTGTGCATATTTATTTCTTAATTGAATTTGACAACAAGTTAGTAGTGATGGTGCAGTGGGCTTGGAATTATTTCACCAAGAAACGGGGCGCTAGATTGATCACGGGGGATGAATCTTTGGGAGAGGTGGAGGTCGATCGACAGGGACACTACCACGCCCCAGCTAAACCCAAGGAACCGATCGAAGCCTAATAATTAATAACTAATTTTAGCCAACACGTTTATGACTGAACTTCTACAACAAGTATTTGCTCAAATTGTCCAGCTTTCCCCAGAACAGCAAGATGCGATCGCTGCTAGTCTTTTAGTGGAATTGCAAGATAGGCAAAAATGGGAGCAGAAAGGATATACAGTACAGCGAGAGATTTTTAGTGAGGGAATTGTTGGCGCAGCTTTACGAGAGTTACAAAAATTGTGTGCCGAGGAAAACTACACCTTGATTGTTCCGCCTCGTCAAGACCGTAGCAATGATTCTATAGAAACTAATGCGCTTTCTATTTGATATCAATATTCTCAGTGAGTTGGCACGTCCTTGACCTCACTCATCAGTTTTAGCTTTTGCATCGAGGTTGCCTCAAATTGCCCTCAGTGTGATTACAGTTGAGGAAATTTTCTATGGACTGGCAGCAAAGCCAAATTTGCGAATCCAAGAATGGTTTGAGATGTTTGTGGAAACTAATTGTTTTGTCTTGCCTGTGACAGCAGCGATCGCCAAGGAATCGGGGGAACTGAGAGGGAAACTACAAGCATAGGGAAAGCCGCGCACCCAAGCAGATATGCTAATTGCTGCTACAGCAAAAATTCATCAACTAACTCTTGTCACTCGAAATGTCAAAGATTTTCAAGATTGCGATATTGTCATTTTCGATCCGTTTGTGTGATGGTTCTTCAGCTAGTTAAACTTCGCAGCCAGTTGGCTAGGTGTGAGAAGTGGTGTTTGAGTAGCTTTTTGATGGTGGGCTGTTAATCGATAGTTTGGGCTAACTTACGGTTAGCTGCTGATGCTTGCCGTGCTTTCTGAGATAATCTAACACCAACACCCACACTACAAAGGATGAATTAACTATATTTAGACCTTTATGCAAAAAAATCACATCATGGCAGCACCCATCATCCCAGACTTCCCCTTGCCTATGAGTACAAATCCTTTTGGAGATTCTGTTATAAGACATAACTAACTTTTCCTTGCCTATGAGTATAAATTCTCTTAGCTGCCGTAGCATAAGACGTATCCACAGAAAATATCCTCTCTAATTTCTTAAAAATAGAACTCTATGGATACAATAGCAATTTATCTATTAATTGGCAAGAAAAGGCAATAATTGGAAAAAGTGAGGAATTAAAGGAGTTGTATATAATAATTCTGACTTATGTGGGATTTATGAAACTAACTATTTTTCAGAGATCGTTAGTAGATCAGAAGTATCCACCAACTCATCAGAAATTTTATCTACTGGCAAAAGTAAGTTATCAATTATCTGATTCCTGAGTCTGGGGGAAGCCATGCTATCACCACCGATGCAATCTACTAACAAGTTGCACGCATAGAGATAGTTGTTCATAGCTTCGATATCTTCCTTGGTAAAGTCAAATAACCGCCCAATATCTAGAGTGTCACGCATTATTTCTACAAGTTCCTTGAGCCATACCTCCCGTTTTGAATCTTTGTTTTCGCCGGAAGCAAGCTTATTTTTCAAGGCTTTTAATTTTGTAGTTAACTCCTTACTTACTTCAGCAGACTGCTCGATCGCTTTTTCTAGGCACTGGAATGGTTCTTGACTAAAAAAAGCTACTTTTTCTTGTTCTACCGAATCAAAGATATCACTCTGGGGAAATGGAGTATTTTGTTGATACACCACAGCATAGGTAATTAATAAGTAGATAGTCACCCTTGACAGTGGAGTGGGAAGAACAATTTGCTTACGCCTACCATTAAGTTCCTTGACTTTAATAGCAAGTCTTCTTGCCCAAGGAAAATTGATCTGTACACCATGTTCCCCAACATAATAGGCATCACGGACTACTGCTAAGTACATAGCCCGCCAGCCACAGGAACTGACTCCATGTTTTTGGGTAGCTTCATGTATCCGCTTGAGGAGGAGTTGAATCTTTTCATTTTTGGCTATCTTGTTAATTTCCCAAAATATATCGGTGAGAAATTCATTGGCATTACGGAGCCGTCCCGGAATAATCCGAAATATTTCACGCCATTGTCGATTTAATAAATGTTTACTGACAACCTGTTTAATTAATTCTGAATCACCACTCAGGGCAATATGTCGGGCAGCAAAATATTCCCGAAAAGTAAGGTGGGCAAATTTATAGACATCTCTAACTTCTTCAATGATGATTCCTGTATTAGCTTCGATGGCATTCAGTACTTGGCGGCTAGAAATGGATTTATTTTCCGCTTCAAAACCAAATATCCGTTGAGTAAAAGTGGCTATTTCTTCCTCTAATCCCCATCTTTTCCATAGGTATTGGGGGCGATCTTTGATGAAACTGTCATAGGCAATTTTGCTCAACATATCCAATAATCTTTCTTGGGTCAACCCTTCGGCATAGGGCATTTCTCTGTGAATCCGCCGACTGGCATCCCAACGCCGACTACAAACATCAATAATATCGCTGTAGAGTCCGTAAGGATCGGCAGCCAAACTATAGATTTCATCAAAGGTTAAGCAAAGAAAAGTTAACAATAAAGGTTTCTTAGCTAATCTCTGAACAGGTTTATTGCTGTTGATATCAGCAAGGAATCGCTTGCCAGTTTCGGGTTCTGCTTGAAACCATAGATGGACAAACTGCTCTATTTGCTGAATTTTGAAGGGAGCAACTTCCACTAAAGTAAAGCCTTCAAGGAAATATTCCCGGGCAGCATTGCGGCAGGTGACAATAAACTTATTTCTGTGATACTGCTTAACAAAACGGTCAATGCTTGTATAGACTCGTTCAACTTCTTGATTAATCACTTCATCAAGAGCATCTAATAGAATCAAGCACTGACCTTGTTCTAGTAATGTTTTGATTCCATCCAAGGGAACTTTTTCAGTAATGGCATCCATTAAACTTTCTTGATTTTCAGCCTCCGAAAAATCTTTGAGACGTATGTAGATTGGTAATGGATTTTGATTTACATCTCCACTTTCTAGAAGTTCAGACATAGTTACCATAGCTATTTTTTTGAGAAAGGTGGTTTTACCTGCACCGGGGCGACCCAAGATCATCAGCCTTTGGCTTTGGGCTACAACCTCGAATCCTGAAGCCTTGTTTTCACTAATCTTTGGAACAATTTCGTTATCTTCTTCAGACTCAGAATGTTCTACAAATTGTAATAACTCATCTATGGTTTTTTGATGATGACGCATTAGAGTTGGAGTATCAAGAAGCAGGACTTCAACATAAACATCCCCAATATTTCTAGGTTTTCTCATATCGAGAATCCTGATTTGGCAGTCTTGATCGATCACCTGAGCATATTCCTGTAGCCATTCTTGAGTTAAATACTGGCTTTGATTTAGATTCTGAGCAGGCACTAGTGAGATAGCTGTATTATTTACTATCTCTGGAGCCTTGGGGCTGAGGGCTTTTTCGGCAGCAACATAACTTTCATAGTCTAGAAGAGCCTTACATAAGGCATTTAATGTAGCCTCTAGCCTTTTGCTTTGGTCATTACCATCAAAAAAGTTCCTGATGGTTTTTTCTGAAATTAAGTCATTCCCACTAATTTGAGCATCTTCAACAGCTTTATTGAGAGTTTCCCATAACTTTTTAGAAGAACCATCGTACTCACTGGAATACCTCTCTTTCATCGCCTCATATACTTTTGGATTTACATTTATTCTAGCCATGCCCTACCCCATAAGTATTCTTAACCATTTACTCAACATTATATCTGGTCTATTAAAGCTCTCAAGGTTTTCTTAACTCTATAAATTATCTACACATCTGGTAGCTACTTATCAATCTAGTAGGCAATGGTAACAAGTGGCAATGATAAGTAGGAATAAGCGTAAATCATTCAGAAAATGCAGATGGTGGCAAAAAACGGCAGCAATAAATAAAAGAAAGTAAAAGACTGGAAAAAGATGTCATTAATTGGAAAGTATCGTTATAATAAATGAAATTAAAAAAGCTACCCCGCCAATTATAAGACGGGATAACGGAATCCAAGATCATGCTAAAACAAATTGTTCTTTCATTGCAAGCCATTTATTCTGAGCCTGTGAGATTTTTGGTGCTGCTTCTCCTAGCACTGAGCTTACAAGTAATCTTTCACGCTCCTGTTCTTGGGCAGAATCGATCGACTGAAACTTCCTGCCGTTCTTCTAGTGGTCGTTTTCCTCACCCTAATCGCCAACCCTGTCAACCTCGTTGGTCATCTGGTCGAGGACGCTAATTATTCTCACTATATTTTCATAGGGTGCATTCCCTAGTAAAGTCTTAAAAATCAATGCTTCGGGCAGTTAAACGCTTGTGTCCATTACCCCTAACAGCAAATTTAACTTAGTAATTAGAGTTATTGTTCTGTCAGGCTTGCACATATGTTGAAATTGTTGCCTGAAGCATTCTTCGTAAGCAAAGAGAACTTTTTAAAAATAATAGGTAGATGCTGGAAGAATATTGCAGTAAATGGTAAAAGATGGTAGAAAGTTGCATACCATTGATCTTTTCTTGACTCGGTTCTATATTTGATATAGCCGGAAATAGTGCAAAAAATTAGTTATCAAAATCAAAGCTAAGCCAACAATTATGATAATTAAATTAGACCAATTCTCACTAAAGTAGGGTAAGCTATGAAGTCTGTCCTATGGGCGTAGGCATCATAATGTTGTGACACATTTCCCCGGTAATCATATGGGTAAAAACCTAACGGGACAAGAAATTTGTTAGCAAAAAAACTGAGGTGATTCGCCAAAATCTACTCAGCCTGATGTAGGTCTTATTAAACCGAACTACTTGATGTACCGGGAAAGAAGTAAAGAAATGAAGTTGATTAAGGATGAAGCCATCAATCCTTGCTCAAAAGACCCATACTCTAACCTATTAAGGCAGACTAACAAGCTAAGAGAAAGGGCGACTGCTAAGCCAAGATGCCAGTCACGCACATTTTTAACCTCCTTTAGGGGGTAGTTTTACTAATAAATGTATTATAGTCCAGAGTTTATGATTCTGGGCTAGTTTCGCTATAAATTTATTTAGTGTTAGCGATCGCCATTATCGTCATGCTCATTGCCAACTCTGGTCAACCCAGCCAGAACCCCAATCAGCCTCCATCCTTACCCTCCACCCAGCGCTCCCTCCCACAATAACTGAGAGATAGAGCAAGAGTTCGATCGTCCTCTCCAGCACAATAGAGAAAAACGGGGGCGATCTTTCCATAATTCTAAGGCAGAGGTCGCTCTGGCAAGGAATGGGATGCTTTTGTAGTAGAGACTAACTACTCTTAGGTCGTGTATCACCGCTAATTTAATTTCACCAGCTATTTTGTTTGCGATCGCTAAATTGCTGTCGATGCCTGCTATGTAGATATGGACGTAACTGGACTCGAACCAGTGACCCCCACGATGTCAACGTGGTACTCTAACCAACTGAGCTATACGTCCTTAGTTTTGTTAGCATACCACAAATTTTTTCCTATGACTAGTAGGATCAACATAGGGAATTGTCTGCTAGAATAACCAAGTTGTTAAAAGCATGAGCAACGTAATTGACTCAATCAGTAGAAACTCCCAAAATTGATAGCCTCGCTCAAGAACTGGCGGCAATTCAGCAAACCAGTTCCAAGCGCATCGCCTTGTTGGGGTCACGCCATGTCCCCATTACCCACCAGCACCTCATTGAAATGATGACCTATGCCCTAGTTTTGGGTGGTAATCGCATCATTACTTCGGGGGCGGCGGGTACAAATTCCGCAGCGATTCGTGGAGCCATGAAGGCTGATCCTAATCTCTTGACGGTGATCCTGCCCCAAAGCCTCGATCGCCAGCCACGAGAATCCCAAGATCAGCTACAGCAGGTGATGAACCTAGTCGAAAATCCCGAAAATAATCATCTTTCCCTTGGTGAAGCTAGCGCTTTATGCAATCAAGAGATTGTTTCTCGGTGTCAGCAGTTGATTTGTTTTGCTTTCCATGATAGCCAGACTCTCCTCCAAACCTGTCAAGATGCGGAGGATCAACGGAAAGTATTAACGCTATTTTATTTCGATTAATTTAATTAGATTAGTTTGATTAGATTAATTTGACGAACTTAATGGGCTTAATGGTATCTAGCAATCTGAACTGGACTATTAAGCCTATTTTTATAACTTTATTTAAACTTATGTTGGATTTATCTGTGTCGGCAACCCTGTTGTACAGCATTTTTGCGGCGGCGGTACTAATTTATTTTCCCTATCTATTGGTTGCCTATGCTCGCTTTCAGGTAGGGATGGATTTAGCTGCTCCCCGGGCGATGTTCGATAAGCTCCCCGCCTACGGTCAACGAGCGACTTGGGCGCACCAAAATTCCTTTGAAACTTTCGTAATTTATCTAGCAGCAGCTTTACTGGCGTACCTCACCCAAATTGACTCTGACTTTGTAATGGGCTGTGCGATCGCCTACCCGATTTCTCGCTTTTTTTACTCCGTATTCTATATTGCTAACATTCCCTTAGGTAGGTCTTTGATGTTTGGAGTTGGTTCTTTTTGTAGCGGAGCGTTGTTTGTGCTGAGTTTGATGGCGGTGAAGTAGAGGAGGTACAGGGAGGTAAGGGGAGGTACAGGGAGGTAAAGAAGTTTTTCGGGGTAGGTAGGTACTAACGGATGCTTTGGATTAACTGCTCGGCGTTGGCTGTCCATTGGGTGTCGCCTTGGGAGCGGAATATGTCTCTGGCTCGTTGGAGGGATTGGATTGCTTCTGGGTAGCGTCTTTGCTGGATCAGCACTAACCCGGCTCCGTAGTAACCACTGGCATAGTTGGGATTAGCTTCCACCGCACTGCCAAAGGCACTAAGGGCAGCACTCAGGTTATTTTGTTGTAGAAAAATTCCCCCTAAGAGATATTGGGCTTCTGGATAGCGGGGGCTGATGGCGATCGCTCTTTGGAGGGCTGTTTGGGCTTCTCCTAGGCGTTCTAATCTCAGGTAGGCTAAACCCAGATGATAGTGAGGTTCGGGGGCATTGGGGCTGAGTTGGGCGGCGCGTTGGAGATTGGTGATCGCTGGATTAACTTCCCCCAGTTGCATTAAAACTAAACCCAAGTTATACTGAGCAACTCCCAAATTATTATCTAGCTGAATAGCCCGTTGTAAATATTCCCGGGCTTGGGCAAGATTACTGCCTTCCAAAAGAGCCGCCCCCAAATTTGCAAAGGCAAGGGCAAAGTTTGGGTCTACTTGAGTTGCCTGATAAAAAGCTGTGGCAGCGGCTTGGAGTTCTCCATTTTGCCGGAGAGCTAACCCTAGATTGTAGTGGGCAGGAGCTAGTTGGGGGTTTTGTTGAATGGCTTGGCGAAAAGTGGCGATCGCCTCCGGTAGATTTCCCTGCTGGACTAATCGTAACCCCTGATCAAGCACTCCCACCCCTTGATCAGAATCAGGTCGTAACCTTGGTAAGGACTGCCCCACCCCTGGATTCATACTTCCTAATAGGAAAACCGACAATATACCCGACAGCCCCAAAGTGCCGATCGTCTTGCCGAGGAGGTATTTTTTCATGGAGGCGAATCCTAGAAGCAAATTATAGGGGAAAATTAGAAGGGCAAATGTCTGGAACTGACTTCGGATCAATTGTGGATTAACTACAGAGATTTAGCTAGGAATAGCTTCTAATAACTGCCACTGCCGATTATCCGTAACTGCGCCTCGGACACTGTTATACATTTGCCAACAATGGTTATCTACTTGGAGGGGCAACTCCTCATTTTTGATGACAAAATTCATACGGATTTCATGACCAGAAAATACTGGCTTATCAATCAAAACTTCTACCGTTACTAATTTACCAAAGGCGACCTGACCCGGGACTTCTCGGGCCATTAGATAGTCGCCAGTATCATAGATAATCTCAAAGTGGCAAGAACGAAGAACATCAATCAAAGATGGTTGAATGTTATCGACAGAAGTTGATACGGTAAAAGAGCAGGTATAACGAGCCATATAACTTTGGTTTTAAATCAGAGATGCCCTTTAATAATAGCTAACTGCTGTTCATGATTAAACACTAATATTCTTTTATCTAAAATATTATTTAATGATCAGGAAAACGGCTAGGTATTTTATGAAAGGCAGATTAATTGTCTGGGAGGGGGTGGAAGGTAGTGGTAAAACTACTCAGGTGGCGGCGATCGCTGAATGGCTCCAGTCGACCCAATCTCAAGAAGTTGTAACTACAAGGGAACCGGGGGGAACCGCCCTAGGTAAACACCTTAGGAATTTACTCTTAAAAGAGGAAATACATACTATACATGATAAGACAGAACTTTGTCTTTATGCTGCCGATCGCATCCAACATTTAGAAGAAGTGATAAAACCAGCCCTAGCTCAAGGAAAAATTGTGCTTTGCGATCGCTTTACCGCTTCGAGTATTGCCTACCAGTGTTATGGACGGGGTTTAGATTATAGCTTGGTTGAGCAATTTAACCAAATAGCGACTAATGGCTTGGGGCCAGATTTAACTATTTGGCTGAAGCTAGATGTGAGGATTGGTCTCCAGAGAGTTAAGTTACGGGGAGAGAGTGATCGCTTTGAGAAAGCAGCTCTAGAATTTCATCAACGGGTTCACCAAGGCTATCAAGACATTGCCCTCCGCCAGCCCCAAACTTTTATCACCATTGAAGCCAACCAACCCCAAGCCCTAGTTACTCAAGCAATCCAGCAAGCTCTGAGCAAGCATTTTCAGGAGTTTGATGAGACTTAGATGCAATCTCATAATTTAATAATAAGGTAATGTTTTGAGGGATTGATATCTGGAACACAACTTTTTCTGAATAACCGCTAAAATCTAACCTAGTAGTAATCTTAGAGAAATTAATTAGAAATTAATCAGGAATTAAAGTAAATGAGTTTAGAAACCCTCACCCCATCACCCCTCTCTTCATCGGCGACCACCGTTGCTCCGGTATTTAACCAAGCCTATGATCCCAGTGACTTTGATGCCGCAGTCATGACCACCTACGGCAGGTTTCCCTTGGCTTTGGTGCGGGGAGAAGGTTGCCGAGTTTGGGATACCCAAGGCAAAGAATACCTAGATTTTGTAGCGGGGATTGCCACCTGCACCCTCGGTCATGCCCACCCAGCTCTCGTGGAAATAGTCACCCAGCAGATTCAGACCCTGCACCACGTTTCTAATCTTTACTATATTCCTGTCCAGGGAGAATTGGCTCAGTGGATTGTTGATCATTCCTGTGCCGATCGAGTCTTTTTCTGTAACTCTGGGGCAGAGGCAAATGAAGGGGCTATCAAACTAGCTCGGAAGTACGCCCACACGGTCTTAGGGATTGCCGCTCCGGTGATTATTACTGCTCAGGCAAGTTTCCACGGTCGCACCCTCGCTACGGTGACAGCTACCGGGCAACCAAAATATCAAAAGGACTTTGATCCCCTGATGCCGGGGTTTGCCTACGTTCCCTACAATGATTTTGCGGCTCTAGAAGCAACTATTAAAGAGATCGATCGCAATGAACGGCGGGTGGCGGCTATTATGCTAGAGGCTCTCCAAGGAGAAGGTGGGGTGCGTCCGGGCGACCTAGATTATTTCCTGAGATTGCGGAAACTTTGTGATGAAAAGGGGATTTTGTTAATTCTTGATGAGGTTCAAGTGGGCGTAGGCAGGACTGGGAAATTCTGGGGTTATGAGCATCTAGGGATTGAGCCAGATATTTTTACCAGTGCCAAGGGTCTGGCGGGGGGAATTCCCATCGGGGCGATGATGTGCAAAAAAGCCTACGATGTGTTTCTGCCCGGAGATCATGCCAGTACCTTTGGGGGCAATCCCTTTGCCTGTGCGGCGGGGCTGACGGTGTGCCAGACGATCGAGACTCAAAAACTCCTCCAGAATGTCCAAGAACGGGGTGAACAATTACGCAGCAAACTGCGGGCGATCGTCCAGAAATATCCACAAATTTTTGATGAAGTCCGGGGCTGGGGTTTGATCAATGGCTTGCAGATCAAACCAGAAATTGCTTTAACTTCTGTAGAGGTGGTGAAGGGAGCGATCGAGCAGGGGCTGTTACTTGTCCCCGCCGGCCCAAAAGTTCTCCGGTTTGTTCCCCCCTTAATTGTCTCTGCTGCTGAAATTGATCTAGCCGTAGCTGCCCTAGAGCGAATCGTGTCTAAACTAGTTTAATTTCCCCTCATCTAACCTTCAATTATTGATTAACCTCTCTATGTTTCATCGAGTCGATCGAACAACATCGGGAGGTATTAATCTCAGAAAATTCCCTAATTTCCTCTAAAATCTATGCCCCTTACCCTAGCTCAGACCAAGCCCCTAAATGCCCCCACAGTGAGTAAACTGCCCAATGGGTTAACAATTATTGCCGAGCAAATGCCTGTAGAAGCGGTGAATTTGAATCTTTGGTTGCCCGTGGGTTCTTTGGTGGAAACTGACGCTATTAATGGCATGGCGCATTTTCTGGAGCATATGGTGTTTAAGGGAACCCAGCAACTGGCGATGGGCGAATTTGAGCGACGGATTGAAGAGATGGGGGCTGTAACCAATGCGGCAACTAGCCAAGATTATACCCATTACTACATCACCACGGCTCCTAAAGATTTCGCAGCCCTAGCTCCCCTGCAACTAGAAGTAGTATTGAATGCTTCCATCCCAGAGGCAGCTTTTCATCGAGAAAAATCTGTAGTAATCGAAGAGATTAATCGTAGTGATGACAGTCCTCAACGGCGCATCTATCAGCAAGCGATCGCCCTAGCCTGTGCCGAGTTACCCTATCGTCGTCCAGTGTTGGGCCCCCGGTCAGTGATTGAGGGCTTAACACCAGAGCAGATGCAGGAATTTCATCAAAATTGGTATCGTCCAGACCTGATGACTGTGGCAGTGGTGGGTAATCTTCCAGAAGAGGAGATGATCCAGATGATTACCAAGGCGATCGAGGAGACTGGTCATGGCAATCCCTCACCCAAATCCCTCTCCAGCCAACCCCAATCAGGAACCTACATCCCAGAAGTTCCTTTTCAAACCATTGTCCGTCAAGAATATACCGATGCGGGGATTCAACAGGCTCGACTAGTCATGGTGTGGCGGGTTCCGGGTTTTCAAGATTTATCTTCTACCTACGCCCTCGATGTTTTATCGGTGATCTTGGGACAGGGAAAACTCTCTCGGCTTTTTCAGGAACTCAGGGAAGAAAAGCAGCTAGTTACCCAGATTGGGGTGAGTAATATGACTTTCCAGTGGCAGGGAGTGTTTTATATTTCGGCGCAACTCCCGGCAGAAAATATTCCCGTGGTCGAAGCGACGATCGTCCAGCACCTCGAAAAGCTCCAGCAGGAATTGATCACCCCCGCCGAAATCGATCGAGTCAGAACTCAAGTAGCAAATCGGTTTATTTTTGGCAATGAACGTCCCAGCGATCGAGCCGGATTATATGGCTACTATCACGCTATTTTGGGAGATTTACAGCCAGCCATTAATTATCCCCAACTAATTCAATCCCTGACCGTTGAAGATATCCAACAATCTGCCCAAAAACACCTGAATTCCCACGCCTACGGAGTTCTGACGGTGAAACCATCTCCATAATTTTTCCCCGTGATTTTTTAGATAATTCCCAAAAGAAAAAATAAAGGATTCTCGAAACTAGGTCTCATCCGCTAAGATCAGGTTACAAAAAGTGTTCCTAAAAAACAAATAACTAATTTAAGACGCAATGCATATGCTCCTAGCTCCCTTTTCCTTGCCTTCTCCCCTCTTGGGGCTACACATTCCTGATGGTTTTTTGAACGTCCCAGTGATGGCAGTAACTTGGATCATCGCTTTAGGTCTAATTACTGTCTGTTTACAAAAAACCCAAGCAGAATACAAAGAACGGATTGTGCCATTAATGGGGGTGTGTGCAGCCTTTATTTTTGCAGGGCAGATGATTAATTTTCCGATTCCCGGTGGTAGCTCTGGTCACTTGTTGGGGGGAACCTTGGCGGGGATTCTCCTTGGACCCTGGGCGGGTTCTCTGGTGGTGACAGTGGTGTTTATTGTCCAGACCTTTGTGTTCCAAGATGGCGGCGTAACAGTGCTGGGGGCAAATATTGTAAATATGGGCTTAATTGGTACTTTTGGTGGCTACTATCTCTACCGGGCAGTACGGATGATGATCGGACGGGAAAAATTTTGGGGCATGTTAACTGGAACAGCGATCGCTTCTTGGGTCAGTGTCATGGTAGCGGCGATCGTCTGCGCTTTTCAACTAGCTTTATCTGGAACTGTTCCCCTAGGCGTAGCCCTGACAGCCATGATTTTTTGGCATACTCTGATTGGGATTGGGGAAGCCTTGATTACCACCGCCGTAGTTAGTTTCCTCTGGCGGACTCGTCCCGACCTGTTCTACGATCGACCCCGCCGCCGCCTTGCTGTCTAGAAAAGAGTTAGATTGAGCTTAGATTTTGGGTTTAGATTTAGATCAAGATATCCTAAGCTCAGCTAGAAAACCTTTCGATCGAGCAAGCTATTGGACAGTTTATCAATTTGTTTCTGTCAATCTATTTGTAGCAATCTGTTAAAGTATTAGGTCTAAGCTCATGCAGCTAATCATGTCTAATCTAAATTTTTTAACTATTTGTACTTAGTATGGCTAAAGTTCTTGTCTCAGACTCCATCGATCAAGCGGGGATCGATATACTTTCGCAGGTTGCCCAAGTTGATATCAAAACTAACCTCACCCCAGAACAGCTAAAGGAAATTATCGGCGATTATGATGCCCTGATGATCCGTTCCAGTACCCGTGTAACTCAAGAAATTATTACCGCCGGGAAACAATTAAAAATTATTGGTCGGGCTGGCGTTGGGGTGGATAATGTGGATGTCCCCGCCGCTACAAAACAGGGGATTTTAGTAGTGAATTCTCCCGAAGGCAATACGATCGCCGCCGCCGAACACGCCTTAGCCATGATGATGTCCCTATCTCGCTTCATTCCCGAAGCTAATCGATCGGTCAAGGACAATAAATGGGAACGGCAGAAATTTGTCGGGGTCGAAGTTTATAAGAAAACCCTCGGAATTGTGGGCTTAGGAAAAATTGGTTCCCACGTTGCTACTGTCGCTAGAGCTATGGGCATGAAACTCCTTGCCTACGATCCTTTTATTTCCATGGAACGAGCCGAAGAGTTGGGCTGCCGAGTGGTAGAAATGGATTTGTTACTCCAAGAATCTGACTACATCACCCTCCACATCCCCAAAACCCCAGAAACTGCCCACCTGATCAACGCCACATCTCTGGCGAAAATGAAACCCACTGCCAGAAT
>JAIMKT010000007.1:43946-46172 GCA_020692245.1 Microcoleus sp. GA_180221_E-2-1-MAG-45_12 | reverse complement strand
ACAAGAACCCCTAGGGGAATCTCCCCTCCGGGCTTTAACCACAGAAGTTGTACTGACTCCCCATCTGGGTGCCTCCACTGCCGAAGCTCAGGTAAATGTGGCGATCGATGTAGCTGAACAAATTCGGGATGTGATCTTGGGTCTGCCTGCTCGATCGGCGGTGAATATTCCCGGACTCTCCCCCAATGTCATGGAAAAACTCCGCCCCTACCTCAGTCTGGCAGAAACCCTAGGGCATCTGGTAAGCCAACTTGCGGGGGGTCGGATTGAATCTTTAAATGTCGGCTTATACGGAGAACTCGCTGGTAGTGAAACTAAACCCCTAGTAGTTGCGGCTCTCAAAGGTCTCCTCTCTGATGCGCTGCGGGAGCGGGTGAACTACGTCAACGCTAGTATCGAAGCGAAGGAACGGGGAATCCGGGTGGTGGAAACTAGGGATGCTTCTCTGCGGGACTATTCTGGCTCGTTGCAACTATCGGCGAGAGGAACTCTTGGAGAACATTCCGTAACTGGAGCTTTAATGGGAGATGGCGATATTCATATTACGGCGATCGACGGCTTCCCCATCAATGTCCCCCCCAGCAATCACATGCTCTTTACTTTGCACCGAGATATGCCCGGATTAATTGGCAATATTGGCTCCCTATTGGGTAAATTTAATGTCAACATTGCCAGTATGCAGGTAGGCAGAAAAATTGTCCGGGGTGATGCGGTGATGGTTATCAGTATTGATGATCCTTTACCAGAGGGAATTTTGGCTGAGATCAAAAAAGTCCCAGGCATTAGAGATGCCTACACCGTGACTCTAGCTTGACCCTAATCTAATCCTAGGGAGGGGAAATATCAAAATTGAAGTAGGGTGTGTTGAAAACGCACCTTTATTTTTTGCTTAGTTGGAAATATTCTAAAACCCTGATATTAAATGTCTCGAATCCGGTTGTTAGCAGAGATCACCCTTAGTAGTCAGAATCATCCATCATCCCCGGACTAATTAAGGTAATATCAAATTCGTCTAGGGGTTCACTATTACTTAAAGTATCGCCGCTTTGCAGATAGTAGATAACTTTGACTTGGGGTCCAAAGACTACTTCATCTTCATCTTCTAAATCTCGTACATCCATTTTGTGACCGTTGATCATTAAGCCATTGACACTAGCTTTACCATTGGCATCACCATCAACAATTTGATAATACTGATTACCATCGGGGCGAGTGCGCCGGAAGATATTTGCATGGTAGCGAGAAACAAATTGTGACAAGATCCGAATTTTACACTTCGCATCTCTGCCGATCGAATAGGAAGATTGATCTAAGGTCACTTCACGCCGACCCTTATCATCTTCAACCACTAATATATGTTTTTGACTTGATTGTGCCGACATGGGAAATAAAAGATTTGAGGAACCAAAACATTGACTTGCTCTAGCAGTTAGCTGATCATATCACAACCGCCGATTTTGGCGCAGTAATAGAGAGTTCGTCACCACACTCAGGGAACTAAATGCCATTAAAGCCCCGGCAACGGAGGGATTAAGACTGATGCCCCAAGGAAAGAGGCAACCCGCAGCCAGAGGAATAGCGAGGGTATTGTAGGCAAAAGCCCAGAATAAGTTTTGTTGGATTTTCTGAAAGGTAGCACGGGAGAGGACGATCGCCCTGGGTACATCCCGTAAATGATTGTGAATTAATACTAAGCCCGCCGTTTCCACTGCCACATCAGTACCGCCTTGGAGAGCTATACCGACATCAGCCTGAGCCAAAGCTGCCGCATCATTAATTCCATCCCCGACCATGGCAACTTTTTGTCCTTGGGCTTGGAGTTTGGCAATGATCTCGGCTTTGTCTTGGGGCAGGAGTCCGGCTTGAATTTGGTCTGGGAAATTATCCATGCCTAGCTGCTGTGCGATCGCGATCGCTGTGGCGGGTTGATCTCCAGTCAGGATCATGGTTTTCAGTCCTAGCTTAGTCAATTCCTGTATGGTTGCTACTGCATCAGCCCGGAGGGAATCTTGGACAGCAATAATCGCCTGAAGTTTACCTTCTACGGCTAGATAAACTACGGATTTTCCTTGGTTAGCAATGCTTTGAGCTTGGTCGATCTCCCCAGCAGATACTTCAATTCCCCCTTGATTTAACCAAGCCTGATTTCCTAAATAAACAGACTGCCCATCAACAACTCCCGAAACTCCCAGGCCTGCCCTTGTATGACTATCAATCACTTCTAGT
>JAIMKT010000007.1:20638-43920 GCA_020692245.1 Microcoleus sp. GA_180221_E-2-1-MAG-45_12 | reverse complement strand
CTGAGATTTTGAGAAAGACCTAGTTAAAGATTCAGGTAACGATCGAGACTGGTAAGACTCTTTAATCGCTCTGCCGAGGGGATGGCAAGTGGTGGCTTCTAAGCTAGCAGCTAACTGCCAGAGATAATCTTTAGTTTCCTCAATTTCCAATTCTTTAGCCCCCAATTTCTTAGTTGCCAATTCTAGGGTGGCGGTTGAGTGAGGAGCTAATTCTGGGGAGTTAAATAGAGGGTTGAGAGAGGTTTGGGGAGCTATGGACGATCGAGACCAAAATTCCTCCGAAAGAACAAGAAAATCACTTACCTCTGGGTTGCCACTGGTGAGAGTTCCAGTTTTATCAAAAATAACTGTATCAATGCTATTAATTTTTTCTAGAATATCACCACCCCGGATCAGTAAACCCCGCTCTGCTCCCATACTTGTGCCAACGAGGAGGGCGGTGGGAGTTGCTAGACCAAGGGCGCAGGGACAGGCTACTACAAGGACTGCGATCGCTAACTTGCCACTCAGAGCAATAGGGGGAGCAATCGGGGGCATCATGGCAGAGCCGTGGTGATGGGCTTCCCAAAATAGAGAATGGGTAGCAAGGAAAGTGGGATCCCAAATTTTTGTCCCCAAGAAATACCAAAAGCAAAAGGTCAGGAGGGCGATCGACATCACGCCGTAGGTAAAATATCCCGCTACCGTATCCGCTAATTTCTGGATGGGAGCTTTGCGGGTCTGGGCTGCTTCCACCATGGCTAAAATCTGCCCTAGGGTTGTATCTTTTCCGGTGCGAGTCGCTTTAATCCCCAAAACTCCCGATTGATTCAGGGTTCCCGCCATCACCAGCGAACCGGATTGTTTGGCTACAGGCAGGGGTTCTCCGGTAATCATCGATTCATCCACGAGAGATTGCCCGATCCCCACTTCCCCATCCACAGGGATTTTCTCCCCCGGTAATACTTGGAGCCACTCGCCGACTCGGACTTGATACACGGGAATCTCGATCGCAGCAGAATTTTTAATTACAGGATTTACAGGATTTTCTAGGTCTTTATCTAGATTTTGGGCTAAGTTTCCATCAGCACCTTGATTAGCAGGAGGAGGAATGAGGCGAGCCACTTGGGGCTGTTGTTGCAGGAGGGCGGTGTAGGTAGAGGCTGCTTTGGTTCGGGCTTGGTCTTCGAGGATTCTCCCCAACAAAATAAACCCAAGGAGCATCACTGGTTCATCAAAGTAGCATTCCCAGCCCAGTTGCGGGAAAAATAGGGCTAAACAACTAGCGGTGTAGGCAGAAAGAGTTCCCAGTGCCACAAGGGTATTCATGGTGGGAGCGCCCCGGAATAGAGCCATGATCCCCGACTGGAGGATCGATCGACCCGGCAGCAAAATACTAAAGGTTGCCAGTCCCCAATGCCACCAAATATTATCCATCTGGCTATGGGTCAAAAAATGCCCAAGACTAGAAAGCACCAACAATAACAGGGCAGTAACTAGTTGCCGGAGTTGCTGTTGAGTTTTTTGGGATGGGGATTCGCTAGGGGGTAAGCTGGTAGCCTGTTGGTCTCTGGCTTGAGTAGGAAATCCTGCCTTCGTAAGTTGAGCTGCAAGGGCTTGGGGGTCAATGCGATCGATCTCAGCTTCACACACTGCTACTTTAGTGACAAGGTTAACAGAGGTGGACACAACCCCCGGATATTGGCTTAACTGCCGCTCCACAGCCCCTACGCACCCAGCGCATTTCATCCCCTGAACATCAAGAGTGATTTTTTCTGTTTCTATCATGTAGATATTTTACTCATAAAGCCTAGTTTCAAAAAATAGTGTAACTTTTCCTAATTATTTGCGATTGATAGTCTTTTCTGAGAATTAGGTTCTTCAGTCATTCTTAATTTTAGAAGTTGTGTCCTAAAAATAGATATTAAACCTGCTGCCTTATCTAATTTCTTGAATAGTTGATGGGCTATAGTCCGCCTGTCACATCAATAAAGGAACCCGTTGTGTAGGTAGCCTCCGCCGACAATAACCATAAAATTGCTTGGGCTACCTCGATCGCCTCTCCCCCCGCTGCATCGGAATTAATTTCTTGACTCGATCGACCCGATTTGGCTCACCCCCACTAGCATGAATATCCGTATAAATCACCCCCGGACGGACAGCATTTACTCGAATTCCCTCTTGAGCAACTTCCTTCGCCAGCCCAATGGTCATGGTATCGATCGCCCCCTTAGAGGCTGCGTAGTCCACATACTCACCCGGAGAACCCAGCCGAGCCGCCCCCGAAGAAACATTCACAATTGCGCCGCCACTCCCGCCATGACGAGTCGACATTCGTTTCACTGCTTCCCTTGCACAGAGAAAACTGCCTGTAATATTTGTAGTAAAGATTTGATTTAATCGCTCTGCATTCATATTTTCTAGCCGCATTTGGGGAGCCAAAATCCCCGCATTGTTCACGAGCGCAGTTACACGACCCAATTTCTGGTCGACCTGATGAAAGAGATGGATCACCTCTGCCTCAACCGCAATGTTTGCAGCCACAGCGATCGCTCTCCCCCCCAGTTTTTCAATCCCATGGACAATATTATTTGCAGCTTCCTGATTATGCAGATAATTAACACACACCGCATAACCTCGATCAGCAGCCAGCATAGCTGTAGATGCGCCAATTCCCCGACTACCACCTGTGACAATCAGAATTTCTTGCATGGTTAACTTAATAAATCGAGAATGGGTTTTGTGACCCAACTAACCCCGACTTTGAGTTGATGCTCTAGGGTCGGCATTCGGGAGAGATAGGCGAGACGGCGGACAACATGGGCGAGGTTGCCTTCGAGGGTGACACCCAAGCCTGTGAGAGTAGCATTGTCTGTGCCGAGGGTCATCATTTCGCCGAGGTTTTGGTAACGGAAAGGGAGAATGGGTCGATCGGTCAGGTCAGCCCAGATATTCCAGCCAGTGTAGTCCGCCTGTTGGAAGGCAGCTTGGGCGGTAGGAGGGATTTGCTGCCCTGTGGCATCTTGACAGTCTGCCAGATCGCCGAGGGCGTAGATTTCGGGATGATCGATTACTTGTAAGGTTTTATTAGTCTGGAGTTGTCCCCGTCCATTGTGGGGTAGGGGTAGGGATTTGACCACGGCAGCGACTTGGGTTCCCACCGTCCACAGCACCAAGTCTACAGGAATGGCATCAATCTGCCCCTTGTAGTTGAGTTCGATCGAGTCGGCGGTGATTTGTTCGACCCCAGTTTCTAGATCAAGCCAGACTTTTTTGGCAGCAAGGGCTTTTTTGGCAGCTTCTCGGTTAAATTCTGGAGAGTTTCGCAGAATATCTTCCCCCAATTCCACTAGGCGAATTCTGCCTCGATCGCCCAAGCGTTCCGCTAATTTACAGGCAAGTTCCACCCCAGAATAACCAGCACCAATGATGGCAACCCGGAGATTATCTCGATCGGACTCTTCCAAAATTCGGAGGCGAGCTTCCAGTTCATAAACATGCTGAATTGTCCGAAAAGGCAAGGCATGAGCCGCCACACCGGGAACCATGTCTAAGGGCGTTTCCCCACCCAAGGCAAGGACGAGGCGATCGTAACTCAATTCATTTTCATTGCCGAGGTGAACTGTTTTGGTGTGGATATTTATCCCTCGCACAGGAGCTTGCTGGAACCGAATTCCCGTATTAGCAAGCAGTTCAGCGTAGGGAGGAGCAATTTCCCATGTTTGCAATTCTCCCGTCAAAAGTTCGTAGAGGAGGGGCAAGAACACGAAGCGATCGTTCTGGTCAACGAGGGTAATCTCTGGTTTGGGAATTTCTCGCCACGGTAATTGACTCAAGCGCAGGGCGGTATATAAGCCCCCAAAGCCGCCACCAAGAATACAAATTTGCTGAGTCTGTTCGTTTTTGTGTTCACTCATGGCTTTGTCGCTTTCAATAATTTTAATAATTAGCTTGGATAATTAACTGGAAGTCAGCGTGAGATGGATTTAGATAGTTAGCCCAAATAGATAGATTGGCTCAAATTTAATTTAGACTTATTAAACTTATCTAGATTGTAACGGATGTTTAAGCGTTAGGGCTTCATGGTGTCCCTAGGCTTTAAGATTTCCGAAATATTTTCTAAAACTCTCCCGAACTTTCCAAAAAAATCTTTCCCAACTCTAAACTAGCCTATGACTCTTGCTGAAACTGCCCACGATCGAGGAATTCGCTACTTTCTGATTTCTTTTACTGATCTATTTGGTGTCCAGAGGTCAAAATTAGTTCCAGCTCAGGCGATCGAAGCCATGACTACTGCCGGAGCCGGATTTGCCGGATTTGCTGCTTGGTTAGATCAGACCCCTGCTGATCCTGATGTTTTAGCCATTCCCGATCCCCAGAGTTTGATCCAGTTGCCTTGGCAACCAGAGGTAGGGTGGTTAGCGGCGGATCTTTATATGGGAGGGCAGCCCCTCGCTCAGACTCCCCGCTTAGTGTTGCAACGAGTTCTTCAGCAAGCCGAAGATTTGGGTTATCAGGTGCAGACCGGGGTGGAGTGTGAATATTTCCTCTTGGCAGCAAATGGGGAAAATCTGGCGGATTTGCGGGATCATCAAAGTAAGCCCTGTTATGATCAACAATCTTTGATGCGACGTTTTGATGTGATTAGCGAGATTTGTGATGCCATGCTGGATTTGGGCTGGGGAGCTTACCAGAATGATCATGAAGATGCCAATGGACAATTTGAGATGAATTGGCTCCACGCTGATGCTCTGGTAACTGCCGATCGCCATGCTTTCTTTAAGTACATGGTCAAGTCGATTGCCGAAAAACATGGATTCCGGGCTACCTTCATGCCCAAGCCTTTTCCTCACCTCACGGGCAATGGCTGTCATACCCATATTTCTGTGTGGGATCGATCGACCGGGACTAATCTTTTTGCCGACCCTAAAGGAGAATTAGGACTTTCTAACCTTGCCTATCAATTTATTGCTGGAGTCCTCCACTCAGCTCCTGCCCTCTGTGCCTTTACCAATCCCACGGTGAATTCCTACAAACGCCTTAATGCTCCCATTACCAATTCTGGAGCCACGTGGTCGCCCAACACCATCAGCTACGGCGGCAACAACCGCACCCACATGATCCGCATTCCCGACAGCGATCGATTTGAACTCAGATTAGCCGATGGTGCTGCCAATCCCTACCTCCTGCCAGCAGCTCTCATTGCCAGTGGTTTAGATGGCATTACTCAAGCCAGAAATCCCGGTAGCCGAGCAGATTACAACAGCTACACCGATCGCCCCCCTGTAGAAACCATAAAATTTCTGCCCCAAAATCTCCTAGATGCCCTACGTTGCCTAGAACAAGACTCAATCATCTCTGCTGCCTTGGGAAAAGAGTTAACTACTGCCTACCTCAAGCTCAAGCATCAAGAATGGCGAGAATATACTAATCACATCAGCCCTTGGGAGTTGAAAAATTCCCTAGATTGTTAAAACAATTAGGTATTGCTAGACTCAAAATATGAGAGTAGAGAGGATATTATGCCAGTACCCGCAGAATACCAACGTGCTTCAGATGACTTCTATCAGTATTTGGTAGATGCCCGTGACACAGCAGACCTCTGGAGTACCCATGTAACTTACACAATGACCCAAGGGGTTTTTCAGGCGTTTCGCCGCAGAATTTCCTTTGAAGATGCCATAGCTTTTGCAAATATACTGCCAGTTGGTCTGAGGGCGCTTTTTGTTGCTGACTGGGATCCTCAGGAGCCACAAAAGTCTTTTGCAGATCGTGAAGAGATGATGAGGGAAGTAAAATCCTTGCGGGAGGAACACAATTTTTCTACAGAAACAGCAATTAGAGATGTAGCTACTGCCCTGAGACGACACGTAGATGAAAAAGCCTTTGATCAAGTGCTTGCCAAATTACCAGCAGGGGCAACTGATTTCTGGCAAGGGTAACTCAGCGTAAGCAAGGTCAACTATTGTAAGGTAATCTGGAGGGTATAGGTTGCCACGGCTCTGGTACTGGTGACTACAATTTGATAATCTCCAGTTTCTCTCAGGGAACCGATCCAAGAGTTGGTACCGGAGGCGATCGTGCTGCCACTGGGGGCAATAATAGTAAATCTAGCGTTGAGTTGTTCGGAGCGGAGGTTAACCGTGAGGTTTTGGCGGGCGTTGGCAGAGAAAATATAGATATCTCGATCGCCCAAGACAACATTACTTTGAATTAGGTTAGGAGTTGTGTTGGAAATGCTGATTCTTTGGGAACGGGTACGCTGGGCAAGGAGATAATTTGGGGTCTGATTTTGAAAATAGTCTTGTGTAGACCCTTGAAGATCACCTTGAATCCGGGTATTCGCAGTTAAAGCTAGGACAGGAGAGGCGATCGTCCCCAGCAATAAACTTGTAGTCATCACTGCCGCCGAGAAAATTCTGGGGTTTATTTGGAGATAAGATAGTTGAGCATTAGACTTTGGATGCATGATCTTGGGAGGGAGATAAATTTGAAAATAGCTAACAATAGTATTTAACCAGAAGTGTTGAAAAATAGAAAGACCTCAGAAAAACCTCAGAAAAACAGCGATTCTCACTATAGCAAAACTGCTCGATATGGATTTAAGTGGCTTATTCTTGCTCTAGGTAAAGCTGCCACATTTGTTGGTAGGCTTCTTCCATCTGTTTTGTAAACTTTTTACCATTCCAGAGGGGGGCTGTCTGGCGAGAAGCTTTGAGACGGCAGGCAATATCTTGGCGGAGGGCTTTGTCTGTGCCTAACTTAATTCCCCATTCGATATATTCTTCGTCACTCCACGCAATCCCTTCAGTAATTCCAGCGTTGATCATCATGGTGTAACTATTGCGAGCCGCAAACTGTTCCCCCACCCTTGTCACCATAGGCAGACACATCCATAGGGTTTCTAGGGTTGTAGTTGCGCCGTTGTAGGGATAAGTGTCTAGAACCACATCAGCAAGCCCAAGATTGGCTCGGTGGACAGCTTCAAAGGTAGTGCGGGGCATGAATTTGAGTCGATCGATATCCAACCCCACTTCCTGAGCAATTTCTCCATAAAAAGCCCGAATGCCGTCTTTATCTGCCCGTTCTTTAATCAAAAAATAACTATCAGGGACACCTTTGATAATTTCCATCTGGACTTTTACCATCGCTGGATGGCGCTTATAGCCTGTATGGGCGCTGAGGAAAACTACCGCATCGGCAGGAATATCTAATTTATCTCGCCGCAGGTCTGGGACAGCAATTTCAAACCCATCCACAGCAATATAGGTTTCTGGCATTCTCCAGATTTTTTCTGGGTAATACTCTTGGGCATCATCAGGCAGGACATAATCATCAGCGATGTAATAATCAATAGTCGGCAATCCTGAAGCATCCCAACCCAACCACGTCACCTGCACCGGAGCGGGCTTGAGAGCTAAAACTTCATAGACCACATCAGAGGTAATACTATCCAAATCAATCAAAATATCAATTTCATCTTGACTAATTTTCTCTGCCAACTCTAAAACTATATTGGATTTAAAATATTTAGGAACTTTATTTAGATACCATTCATGGAGGGGATTATTAACTGGATCACAACAAGCTATGTAAGTATAAATTTCAAATTTTTCTAGATCAGCATGTTCAAAAATCCAACGAGCTAACCAACCTACAGAGTGGGCTTTAAAACAGTGAGAAATATAACCGATCCGTAAAGGTCTGGAAACTTGAGAGGATTGATTAATTTCTGTGTTATCTAGATTACCTTGATCTTGAATCTTTCTTTGTTGATGAAGTTCTTGAAATTGATTAACTACATGTTGATAGTATCGATGGAGATTGCTACAACACAGTTGTGCCATTTGATTGTGGAACCATCTAGTTTCTTGGGGATCATCAATGAAATAAGGTAGAAAAAAGGTTGAATTAGCTAACGCTCCAATTATATGCTCTTCAATAGGTGGATTTTCTGCTATTAATTGACTTACAAACTGCTTTAATTTTTGACTGACTTCTTGTGCTTCTTGCCAATAACCACTAATAGCCATAAAGCCACGAAGAACTAGGGCTTGACCATAGGTTAAGTCAGCAAGATGTTCTAATAAATCATAAAGTTTTTGAGCAAGTTCTACACCTTGAATAGATTCCCCCAAATTTTGATAAAAATGAGCTAAATAAAACAAAATATTTTTATGTTCTGGATCAATAGAAAGTCCTATTTCACCTAAAGGAATAGCAATTGAATAATATCTATTCGCACCTCCAATCTCTGACACGCCTTTCTCTATAATTCTCAAAAAACTTTTTTGCGCCTCTGCTGTTTGCATATAAGGTGCAGCTAATTGTATAAACTTCAAAGAAGAATTGTGTAGAGGGGCATAGGTCAGTAGAGATTCACCTACCTTTATCAACAAATTAGTATCTAGAGTTGAATCAGATACATTATTAGCATCTTGGAGAAGTTCTAATAAACCTAACTCTGTAAGGTCTTCAGGTAGGTAGGTTTGCAGGTCAGTAGATAATTGAACCAAGCTTAAAATATTATTGATATTTGTAGGAATTAGCTCTCGTATTTGTTGCCGAAGTTGCCAGGCTAATTCATTATTTTGCTGAATAGTTTGCCTAGCTGCCTCAGCTTCTATAATGCTGACAAGCTCTAGAGTTTCTGGCTCTACGTCATCCCCAGCCATCATAGCCATTAACCAAGTAGTTTCCGCTTCTGGCTTATTTCCTTGTAAGAAGAAAGTCAATCCCAGATACCAGTAGTTAGCTTGAATCTCTGGATTAATATTAATTGCTTCCTCATAGAAGTTAATAACCTGTTCATACTCTCTACTTTCTAAAAGTTGGAGAGCTTCACTATGCCAATATTCTTCCCCACTAAATGCCATAAAGATAAAATAAAAGTTTTATTGATTTATTATATTTATATAAAAAAATAGTGGGCAGTTAGAGACTACCCACAAAAAATATTTGGAAAACTTAGTTAGACTTTAATCTTACTTACCACCAAGGTTCTTAAAGGTAGTACCGCAATCAGATTTAGCTGAGTCAAAAGCCGCAGCTAAATCAGGTAAAGTAGTAGTAGTAGCTAAACTTTCACAAGCAACAGCTTGGGTAGCAGATTGGTTGTTGATTTGAGCGGTGAATACTACGCCTGCATAAGCTTTTAGGTTATCAATAACTGGAGTAGCAGTATTGAGAGAGGTGGCGGTACCCTTTGACTCATACTTATAATTAGCAGTTTGGGTAGGGATACCAATACCGAGGTCAGCAGTAGCACTAGAACCTTCAGCAAAGGCAGCAGATTCTAAGAAACGGGCTTGTTGGGCGCGGTTGATAGCACCGATGTTGTTCCGACCTTCGGATTGTTTAGCTTTGTTGGCTTGGCTGAGGAGAGAAGGTAGAGCGATCGCCGCAAGAATACCGATGATGATGATTACAACGAGGAGTTCAATCAGGGTAAAACCAGCGTCTTTTTTCTTTTTGTTTAGGTGTTGGAGGAACTTAGCTTGTAATTCTGGCTTCATATATTTAGGCTCCGTAGATTATGTCTAGTTAGTTTTTTGTTTTTTTGTCTCTTAGCTATAACTTACCCACATGACCTAGGGTTTCGATCACCCTTGGGAAATTATTTTTTGGAGTTGTCGAAATTCCCTAGATTTAGATGATTAAAACTATGACACCAAGGGCGAAATCAGCTTTTGGTGTCAGATTAGTTGGATAGCAGTACATAACCTAAGCTCTCTAGTTCCGTGAGACTGGCGATTAAAATTTCTAATCCTGCCTCGGTCGGGGTAGGGGTGAGGGTGATTGGATCGAGGCTATACAGGGTTTGCCAACGGGCTAAAAGATCGCTAAAACTCTGACTGCCATCCCAGAGGGGCAACAGACAACTGGTGATTTTTGTTTCTAGGAGGTACGGCTCTCCAGTCAGAGGTAAGTGCCAACTAATTAAAAAGGGCTTTGAGGCTTGAATTTGCTCGATCGCTTCTTCTTTGGCTTCAGGAGTCATTAATAACGGATGTAGTTGGACGGTAACTTGTTGCCAGTCGGCAATCTCCCAATCAGCAACGGCAGTTTTTTCTGGGGTTTCCCCGGCATGACCACACCAGAAATCGATGAGGCGGTGAGTAGGTTGCAGGAGTTCATACATTTCTAGCTGCTGGTTGAGAGACATAGAAGCAAGGGCAAAACTCAGATAAATCGGCAGATTCTCCGGCTCCTTGAATAAATCAAGAACTTGCCACTGCCGCCAATCCACCATACTACATAGTTCCAATCCTGCTTCCTCTAACATATTTAGGGTTTCAGGAATAGTAAAACCTTTATCGCCCACAAGGAGAAAGTTACATAAAACACTCTCATCATCTGTGTTATAACTAGATTCCCATGTTTGGGATTTGAGATAGGTGCGATCGACTAGCCCCGCCATTGTTCCCCGCACCTTTTCGATTTCTGGCTTTTGGGGAGAACTATCTTGGAGTCCCATGAGCTTAAATAATTCCTGCCCTTGGTAAAAATCTTGGCGCTGGTAGTAGCTGTGGAGATTGGTTCTGATGATGCCCTGGGGATTGAGGATCAATCGCATTTCTCGGAGAGCCTGCTGGGGATCCGGCAGCAAGTACAACACCTCATCACAATTTATATAGTCAAAGGTCAAACCCAGTTGAGCTAATTCATCAATCCCAAGAGTCTGGAATTCTACACTTTGATAACCATGAAAAGCTGCCCGTTTCTGAGCAAGCTCGATCGACACCGGGGAAATATCAATCCCGATCACCTTAGCTCCCGGATTTGCCGCTGCCAGCACCAAGGAAGTAAATCCAGTCCCACATCCAGCATCTAAAATCAACTTGTCTTGAGTAGAAATCACTTCTCGATGCCGCAGATAGTGAGCTGTTGCCAAACTGTGGGTGTATAGCAAATAAGGATCATTATCGGGCGATCGCTCCAAGGGAGTCCGGGGGTAGGGAGCCTGATCAAACTGCTGGCGGATTTTTTCTAAGTCGTCTGTTACTAAGGGATTCATAATCAGGTTTATTTTATTTGCTCCAGCATGACATATCCTAAATATTCCAAGCCAGTTAGGGTACTAATCATAGTTTCCTTGGCAGCTTGGGGAGTAATAGGTTCGAGGGTTTGCAGATCGTAGGGGCGGAGTTGCTGCGATCGAGCCACCAGTTCTTCAAGTGTGTGGGGCGACTCTAACAAAGGCAAAATTACCGTAGCCACCACGCTACTATCTAGATTCGACAAGGGAACTGTGGGTAGATAGCGACTAATTTCTAGGGGATTGAGTTGACTAGCACAACGGTTGGCTTCAGTTATAAAATCTGGAGTTTGTAGTTGGGGATGGAGATAGATTTGTGCTGCTGCCCATTGGCTCTCTGTCCAGGCCTCTACTGGGACAAATTTATGGCTTTTTCCAGCATGTCCACACCAAAAATCAAACAGGCGATGGTTGGGCTGAATCAACTCAAAAATTTGGAGCTGTTCAGCAAAAGATAATTTTCCAAGAAATTCATCTAGAAAATCTGGTAATTTCTCCCCAGTCTTAAATAGTTCTAGTAGATTCCAACTCCGAGTATTAGTCATGCTTACCAACTCTAGACCACTGGCGGCGAGGAGGTTAAACATTTCAGCGATCGTAAAGCCCTTATCCCCAACTAATAAATGATTTGCTAGCGTTGCCTTCGGTCTCTCTTCAAAATCTTTACCCCAAGTATTTTTCTTGAGATTTGTGTCATCCTTGAGCGATCGCATCAACTCGGTTAACATCTCAATTTCCGTATCTCTGGGGTTATCATCCGTCAAGCCCAAAAGTTTACAGAGATTTTGCGCCCGATAAAATTTGCTTCTTTGTAACTTGCTATGGAGATTAGTGCGGATGATCCCTTCTGGTTTGAGGACTGCCTGCATTGCTTGTAAACCTGCAAGGGGATCAGGAATCAAATACAACACTTCATCGTTATTGATATAATCAAATTCCAAACCCAAAGTCGGTAAATCTTCGAGGGGCATAGCATAAAATTCGGCATTATCAAACCCGTGGTAAGCCAGCCGTTCCCTAGCTTTCTCGATCGAGGTTTCGGATAAATCTACTCCAATAATTTTTGCTCCCGGATTGGCGATCGCCAAGCTCAAAGCCTTGTAACCACTCCCACACCCTGCATCTAGAATTAATTTTCCTTCAGGACTCACGACCCGTTGATAGCGAAGATAGTAGGCTGTCGCCAGATTATGAAGGTACAAGTGTGCTGGGTTTTCATTGGGTGCTTCGGTGATGTCTACCACTGGGTAAGGAGTAGCATTAAACTGTTGACGCAGCTTCTCTAGCAACTCAGGAGTTTGTTGATCCATCTTTAATTCTTGTAGAGGTTTCTACACCTATCTTAAGCCTTCTCTGGTCAGTTGATTAATCTTGAATTTGCTTTGTTTTACGGATTGCCCAGCAGAAGATTGAGAAATAATGTGAGAAAATTGCTGGTAAATATTTTGTAAATGTAATGATTGACTTATCGAAGATCAGAATTATTTTGGTGGAAACTGGGGGCGCATTAAATCTTGGCTCTGTGGCAAGGGTGATGAAAAATATGGGCTTGTCGAATTTGGTTTTGGTTAATCCTCAGTGCGATCGCGACTCTGATGAAGCCCAACACATGGCAGTCCACGGCAAAGAAGTCTTAAATAATGCTCAGATTGTCCCAGATTTACCCACTGCCCTCACGGGTTGTAGCCGAGCGATCGCCACTACTTCCGAACCCCGTTCCCTGAATACACCCCTCGAACCCCTGCGGACAACCCTGCCTTGGCTTGGAGAAACGAATCAGCCTACGGCACTAATTTTTGGTCGAGAAGACCGGGGACTGAGTAATATTGAGTTGAGTTATGCCCAGAGATTTGTGGCGATTCCGGCTCATGGAGATTATGCCTCTTTGAATCTGGCGCAGGCTGTGGCAATTTGTTGCTATGAGCTTTATCAACTTTCTCTAGCATCTCAAAATTCTCAAGATTCTAAAAATTCTCAAGATTCTCGATCGACCCCGCCCTTATCTCCTGTTTCATCAACAATGATTAATCAAACCCCAGCAGAAAAAATCCTCGATCGCCCATCTTTAGTATCCCTAGATGCCTTAGAAATGTATTATCAACAGTTAGAGACAATATTATTAAAAATAGGCTATCTTTACCCCCATACAGCTCCAGCGAAAATGATTAAATTTCGGCATTTGTTTAATCGGGTGAACCTAGCTCCCGAAGAGTTGGCAATGATGCGGGGGGTGTTGAGTCAAGTAGAATGGGCAGTGCGACAAAAAGTATGAATAATTCTCAAGAAGATTCTAATCAACCTAAATCACCAGTTACCTCCCAGCCATCTCGATCGCCAAAATCGCCAAAATCTTCCAGACCTTCTAGACCTGCTGGGGCAAGGGAAACCGAGAGAATGCTCGATCGACGCGGGGGGAGTTCTCTAAATAATCAAGTTAATAATCAAGCTAGTAATCGCTCTAAAAAAAGAAGTAATGGAGTTAAGGGGCGCTCTGGTTTGTTTTTCTGGTTGGGTCGATCGAGAAAAAAGAAATCTTCCCAGCCCGTGGGTAATGGTAAAAAATCTCTATCAGAAACCCCGGCTAATAATCAAGTTCGACCTCCAGTTAATAAACAAATTAATTCTCCCCAAAACTTAACTAGTAATTCTCCTAAACCCCAAACTAAACCCCAAGCTAAATCTCCCGCACAATCCCAATCCAAAGGGGTGATGAGTGCAGCTAGTCAAGACCAACCTGTGAAAACTGCGGGCAGAATGCATGGAAGCCTCAACGGGGGAAGTCCTAGGGTTAGCTCGTCCTCAGTGCCGAGAAAGCCCCAGAAAGAATCTACTGTGCTGTATTGTCTCCGGTTTTTGATTTTGGGTGTGGGTTTGGGATCGATCGTGGGGACAGTTTTGTATGTTTCAGACCCGGCTACTCGTCTCGGTGCAGAACTGCCCAAGGCTGCCAATGCTGCAAGTTCTAGCCCTACGGCTCCGCCTAACTCCATGTCTGATCTGAAGTTGCCAGAGGAAATCTCTCTGCTTAAGGGAAAGTTGACTGAGTTGACTGCTGCTCGTCCAGAGTTGCAAGTGGGCGTATTTTTGCAGGAAGTGGATAGTAGAGGCTTTGTGAGTCTTTTGGGAGATAATTCCTTTGCAGCAGCTAGTACGATTAAGCTCCCAATTTTGATGGCGTTTTTCCAAGATGTGGATGCAGGGAAAATTAAACTTCAGGAAACTCTGACCCTAGAAGAAAAGGCGATCGGGGGCGGAGCGGGAGAATTGCAAGATCAACCCATCGGCACAAAGTACACAGCGCTGGATGTGGCAACCCGGATGATGGTGGGCAGTGATAATACCGCTACAAATATGGTGATCGATCGACTGGGGGGCATCGCTGCGCTGAACCAACGTTTTCAAAGCTGGGGACTGAAAGAAACAAAACTCCAAGCTCCATTGCCAGATTTGGGGGGAACGAATATCACCACGCCCAAGGAATTAACGAGGGTTTTGGCTTCCCTAGAACAGGGAGAATTGTTGTCTCGGAAATCTCGTGATTTAGTCCTGAGTATTATGCAACGGACAGAGAATGATAGTCTGCTGCCCCAAGGGTTAGGTAAAAATGCGGCGATCGCTCACAAAACTGGAACTCTAGGGGAATTAGTTGCCGATGCTGGCTTAGTTTATATGCCCAATGGTAAACGATATATCCTTGTGGTGATCGTTAAGCAACCCCGCAATGACCAACGAGGAGCCGAGCTAGTCCGGCAAATTTCCCGCACGGTCTACGATTATTTTCGGCAGTTTTAAGAGTTGAAAATTTATAGCCTAATATCAATTGCTATTCTCCCAGAAACTTTCTAAAATTAAGGGAGAACTAAACCCGACAATACTCTTAGTAACTGTTAGCTATTGAGTGATAGTTATTAGTGATTATTGATGCCTAGGGGCTTAATTAATGATTATTAACGATTTTTGATAAACAGGTCTAAGTTTATGACGAGTGAAACTTTATCACCCCTGCTCACCTATACTGATGCCCAGATTGAAGCGTGGTTACAAGGGCTGTTAGCGATCGCTTGGTCTGATGGCGATTTTGACCCTCAAGAACAGGAATTAATTGCGGAGTTGACCCTAGAGCAGATGAATCTAGGCAAAAATTATTGCTCTCTCGAACTAATTACCCCAGAGAAAATTGCTGAACAGTTGGGGAATGACCCAGTGACAGCCGATAACTTTATGCGGACGGCGGTAATGGTGGCGATCGCTGATGGTGTGTATACCCGTTCGGAATCCCAACTTCTGCATCGTTTTGCTGTGGCTCTTAACCTGAAGCCAGAGGTATTGGAATCTCTAGAACATACTATCTATCTCTATACTGACAATACTAAGAATACTGGTAAAGACTCGATCGCTGCTCCTGCTAACGAGGTTAATACCTACCCCAACTCCCTAGCCGAAAACACCTCAGGAACCGGAGTCTTGCTTAATAATCATGAGCTTCATCCTCATAGCGATGTCCTAAACCCAGTGCGAGAATGGCTCGATGGTCTAGATGTGCAGGATCCAAAGGTTGCCCGATTCCTCTGCAAACTGATTCCTTCCCAATGTCCTTTTGAGCGAGATATCAATCTATTTGGGCATAAGGTTGTGCATATTCCTCCCATGTGTAAGATCAATCCTCTCTACGAGCAACTAGTGGGGCTGAGATTCCGGGCGTTGTGTTACCTTTCTGATAAATGCCATGAGGATATTACCTCTCTGATTCAATAAATAATTTTAGGAACTAATGGTTATATACCTTGATAAGATATAAAGTATGCGTTAACTTGGAAAGAAATTCACAACTAAAAATAGCGATACTTCTAACCAAGAATCCAATTCACAATTATTTTTAGATTTTTAACACTATGCCTATTCAAGTTGAGCGTTCAGGTAAGATCCAAGTCAATCCGGGTGAAAATCCTAGAAAGCTTTACGCTCATCAAGATAAGGCAATCCAAGCATTAGATAAAAAAAGTAGGCATTCCTTTGAAGGTTTATTAGTTTTACCTACTGGTGGTGGAAAGACTTTAACTGCAATCCATTGGTTACTACGGAACTTCATTGACAAAAGAAATAAAGTTTTATGGATTGCTCATCGACATGAGTTACTAGATCAAGCATTTGAAACTCTACAGTATAATGCTTACCAATCATTACTAAAGGATGTTGAAGATTTTAGATATCGTATAATTTCTGGTCACGATAAGCACGATCGCCCTGTTAACATTCAACCAACTGACGATATTATTATTGCCAGCAAAGATAGTCTTAACAGTGGAATGAACTACCTTTTGGATAATTGGGTTAAACATTCTGAGGAGATTCTTTTAGTAATTGATGAAGCACATCATGCAACTGCAAAAACTTATCGTAAATTAATTAACAATATCAAACAAGATTTTGAAGATAGAGGTAAGGTAGGCAGTTTTAAAATGCTAGGTTTAACTGCAACTCCATTTAGAACAGATGAAGGTGAACAAGGTTTACTTAAAAAAGTTTTCCCTGATGATATCATTTTTTCAGAAAATTTAAGGACACTGGTTACTAGAGGAATTCTTGCTGAACCAATTTTCGAGAATCTAAGAACAGAAGTCGATTTTTATCGGGAGCTGACTGAAAAAGATATTAAAGTGATCCAAGATTTTGATAAACTGCCTCAAAGAGTTGCGGAAAGGATAGCAATGTCTAGTACCCGTAATAATCAAATCATTGATCATTATGTTGAAAACCAAAAGAAGTATAAGCCATTACTAGTTTTTGCGATTGATATTCCACATGCAATTGCACTAAATGCGCTATTCCAGAGACGAGGAATTAAATCTGATTTTGTGGCTTCAGGATATCAAGATGCACAGACAGGGGCTACAGTCTCTACAAGGGAAAATTCTGAGAAAATAAAGCAATTTAGGAAAGGAGAGATTGAAGTCTTAATTAATGTAGAGATGTTAACTGAAGGGACTGATTTGCCGAATGTTCAAACAGTTTTTCTAACTCGCCCAACTAATTCTACAATTTTAATGACACAAATGATTGGTAGGGCTTTACGGGGGCAAAAAGCAGGAGGGACAGAAAAAGCTTATGTTGTGAGCTTTGTTGATAATTGGGAAGATAAAATCAACTGGGTTAATCCTGAAAAATTGACTGAGATAGAGGGTCGAGAATTCATTGATAGAGATATCAAAACAATGAAAGAAATTGCTCGACTTATCTCGATCGAGAATATCAAGGAATTTGCTCGTATGATGGACGATTCTATTGATACTACAGCTTTAGAAAAGTTAGATTTTCTCAAAAGAGTTCCTGTTGGTATTTATCGGTTTTCTATTCTTGAACCTTCTGAATCTGGTGAGCCTAAATCTACGCCCTATGATGTGCTTTTGTATGATGATACTGAAGAAGCTTATGATAGCTTAGTTAATGACTTATCATCTGTATTTAGTAATGTTGATATTGGAGATAGAGAAGTTTTAACTAATGAGGAACTCCAATATTTGCTACAAATCACGAAAGAGGTTTACTTCCCCGATCATCAATCAATACTTGTCTATAGAGATACAGATGTCGAAAATATTTTACGTTTCTATGCTCAAAAGCAAATAAAGCCAGAATTCATTGCATTTAGCGAGCGTAGAAGGTGTGACTTGTCAATTGTAGCGAAACACATCTATGAAAATGATTTAACACTTAGACAAATGACTGAGTATGTTGACTCTTTGTGGAATGATGACAGATCTTTCTGGCAAGTTATATTTGGTTATGAGAGATTGTATTTTAAGAAGCAGTTAGATATTGAAATCAATAAATTACAAGGGTATTATCCTGATTTAACAATTACTCCGCCGATTATAATTCCTGATACAGTGCCTTTAGAAAATCTTTCACTCTTTGAAATCAAAGAAAGAGATTCAGCCGAGTATAAAAAAATTAAGGATATTATTTTTGCTAGAGCAACAGATAAAGTAACTGGATTAATCCATTGTGCTATGAGTGATTTTCAGAGTTCTAGGCGACTAGATTTTCAAATTGACCACCTCAAACCAATGTCACAAGGTGGTTTAACTACCTTAGATAATCTTCAAGTGCTATCTCGTAAAGCACATACAGAGAAAACTCGGCTAGAAAATCTAAGGAAGTAACCTCATAAAGGAATTTACTACCAAATACTCCGTCGTCAAATGAGATTTGATAACTGTTCACTGATAACTGTTCTTTGATAACTGTTCTTTGATAATAGAAATTTATTGGCAGGGATTCTTGAGGGTTATGCAACCGAGAATTATTGTTTGTGCCTTGGGGCGGACTGGTTACAAAATATTTAATCTCCTGAAACAGCAATCTGCCCATGTGGTGGGGATTAGCGATCGCAGCCTACCGGGAGAAACCGGAGAAGACATTATTATCGGCGATCCTCGATCGACCCACACCCTGATTGCGGCAGGAATTCGGGATGCCCATACCCTCGTCCTAGCTGGAAACGATGATGCCATGAACTTGGCAATTCTCACCCAAGCCAAGGTGATTAACCCCAGAATTCGGATTGTGAATCGGCTGTTTAATCTTACCCTCGGAGCCAGACTCGATCGCACCCTCGCAGATCACCTCAGCATGAGCGTTTCAGCCCTTGCCGCTCCCATCTTTGCCTTTGCTGCCTTGGGAAATCGGGCGATCGGGCAACTCCACCTCTACGATCAAACCTGGCCGATCCAAGAAGAAATTATCCATGAAAGTCACCCATGGCGGGGTATGAAACTCAGTGAACTCTGGGAAAACCCCAGCCGGATGTTGATCTATTATCTGCCAGCCAATGGTGAGTATGACTTAGTTTCCGCCGTCATTGAAGGGAAATGCCTACAAACAGGGGATCACTTAATTATTGGGATTCAACCCTTAGTGCGGACTGCCAAGCGATCGCCCCTCCAGAACCTCTGGAAACTCCTCACCAGCCTTGGACACTTCAACCGTTACGGCCGCTCCGTGGCGATTATGACCCTGACCCTCATCAGCACTATTCTTTTTACTACTCTGACCTATGTAGTCGTCAACTATGATATTTCCCCCGTAGATGCCTTTTATTTTTCCGTAGGCATGATTACTGGAGCCGGGGGGCAGGAGCATGTAGCTGAGAAATCACCCGATGGGATCAAGATTTTTACAGCCATCATGATGCTGGGAGGAGCTGGATTAATTGGGATTTGTTATGCCCTGATCAATGATTTTGTCCTTGGCAGTCGGCTAAAACAATTCTGGGATGTGGCTAGGGTTCCTAATCGCAGTCATTATATTGTGTGTGGCTTGGGGCAGATTGGAATGCGGATTGTCAACCATCTTCTCCAGCAGGGTTATGAAGTCGTGGTGATTGATAGTGACCCGAATAATCGCTTTCTCCACAACACCCGCTCTCTGGGAGTCCCCGTGATTATTGAAGATGCCAGTTTATCTAGTACCCTCAGAGCCGCCAATCTGCATCATGCTGAAGCTCTCATTGCCGTTACCAGTAATGACATGATTAATGTGGAAATTGCCCTTTGTGCCAAGGGAGTCCAACCAAAGATTCCCATCGTCGTCCGTAACCAAGACCCCCAATCTGCCCAATCAGTCCAGCAAGTTTTTGAATTTGAAAATGTCCTTTGTCCTACGGAATTAGCGACCCCAGCTTTTGCGGCGGCGGCTCTAGGTGGCAGAATCTTGGGCAATGGCATGACCGATGATCTCCTCTGGGTTGCCCTCGCCACGATCGTCACCCCCAATCATCCCTTCTGTGGGAAAACTGTCACCGAAGCAGCCAAGGATGCGGATTTTGTGCCTCTCTATATTGAATCCCTAGGGCAGCAACTCCACGGCTGGACGCTCTTGGAACTATGTCTGCAACCGGGAGATGTCCTCTACATGACCATGCCCGCTACCAAATTAAATCAACTCTGGCGCAGCGCTGGGGAATTGGAACTACTGGTTAACTAGCTTTTCTCGATCGAGCAGTTTTGTCATAATGGGAATTGCTGTCCTAAGATAGAATTAATACTGACATCCTCACCGAAGCTCAAGCAATCTTAACCATGAATGACACCATTGAACTAACTGAATTAAGCGCCCGTGATGCTTTTCAAGCTGCCTACGAAAATCGCTACACTTGGGATGAAAATTTCCCCGGATTTACTGCGGATGTCACCCTGATCCAAGGACATGAAACTCATACTGGTAAAGTTTGTGTCAAGGCAGATTTCACTGTAGAAGTCACAGAAATTGATGATGAGCAGGTCCAAGAAAGTGTTTATACTCAACTGCGGGATGTGATTACCCACCGGAAGCGATCGAGCTTTGAGAAATCCCACAGTAAGCATGAATTTAGTTTTGGAGAAATTGGCACAGATGGCACTAGAGAAATTTTGGTGAAGGGTGATGCCATGGGTTCTAACTACAAAGTCCGGGGCAAAGAGATCTGCCAAGTCAGCCGGGTGATGGGCAGAATGGCTTTTACTATTAATACAAAATCTAGCTTAGATACTGGTTCCGGCTATCTTTCTGCTGCCTATTCCGCTGTATTTCGGAACCCTGAAACCCAAGAATTACTAAACAAAATTGATTTCCAAGATACCTACGAAAAAGTTGGTGACTACTACATTATGGCAAAACAAGTAGTTGACTCCTTGGAAAAAGGACAGCCAGTAAATACCGAATTCCATTTCTCAAATATTCAACTTCTAGACAAAGCTACAGCTTAATTTTCGACGGTAGCTTGATACCTGTAGTAGGGCTTCAGCCCCTCTTATTATTAGCTTAAATTTATCAACTTAAATCTTCTAATCAACGCTTTAATTATGAGTCAACAATTTACAGGCACAGTACAACGGCGGGGCATGGGAATTGGGGCTTGGGCTTTAGTAACTGAGACAGAAGTTTATGAATTAAAAAATGCTCCAGAGGCATTGCGACAGGCTCATATGCAGGTCAAGATCACTGGCAGCATTAATAAAAATGTCATGACTTTGGCAATGATCGGCCCCGTATTAGAGGTGGAGTCCTTTGAAATGATTTCTTGATTTTAGGAAGTCTTCGAGGGTGGCTCGATCGCTCAGGTAGGCTCCCGGTTTAGTTGTGGCGATCGCTCCCCCGGCTGCTGCCCAAATTAACGCCTCCTTGAGAGGTAATCCCTGAAATAATCCTGCCGCTAAGGCTCCATTAAAGGCATCCCCTGCCGCTACAGTATCCACGGTCTCCACTGGGAAAGCTGGGATAAAAAAGCAATCTTCTGGGGTAGCACACACCGCTCCTTGCGCCCCTAATTTCACCACCGCATTCTTAACTCCTCGTTGGCATAATTCCTGAGCAGCACGGGTAGCACTAGCTCGATCGTCCACAGGAAAACCTAATAGCTGGGATGCTTCCACTTGGTTGGGGGTAATTAGATCAATCAAGCCATAAAGCTCTGGGGGGAATACCGGGGGCATGGGAGCCGGATCAAGGATCACAAAAACGCCTACTCTCTGGGCTGCTTGGGCGGCAGCGATCACCGTGTCTAGGGGAATTTCTAGCTGGAGGAGAAGCATTGCTGCCTTGGGTAAAAAATCTTCTACTCGGCTCACTTCTGCGGTGCTAATTTTGCCATTGGCTCCGGGGATGACAATAATTTGATTTTCGCCATCGGCGGCTACAGCGATCGCTGCCACTCCCGAACTGGTATCTCGATCGACCTCCACAGCTCGAATCCCTACTCCCGCCTCTTGTAAATTAGCCAACAAATCCTGCCCAAATTGATCACCACCCACCCGTCCGACTAGTTCCGTGGGAATTTCTAATTTTCCACAAGCCACAGCTTGGTTTGCCCCCTTGCCTCCAAATACAGTGAAAAACTCTTGACCGATTAAAGTTTCTCCGGGTAGCGGCAGCCGGGAAGTAGTAGTGACCAGATCTATATTGATGCTGCCAAAGATGATTACTGATTTATTCATGTTTATCCCAATTTAATTCCAATTTAATCTGAACTTATCGGCTTTCTGGTAATCGATCGACAAACTATTGACACAAACTCTATTTATAGATGAAAATAAAAGACTGTCTATAATTAATTTTAGCTCGGATCAGGTGAGACAAAAATAACCAAAGCTGGATCAAACCCAGCTACCTGTACGGCAACTAGAGGAAAAATCATGACTTACGCAATTATTGAAACCGGCGGCAAACAAATGCGGGTAGAGCCGGGTCGGTTCTATGACGTGGAACTGCTCCATGTAGAACCAGAAGGAAGCTACACCATTGATAAAGTGTTGTTAGTGCATCACGAGGATGATATCTCCATCGGGCAACCCTTCGTTAGTGGGGCGATCGTTAGTGGTACAGTGCTTCGTCACTTCCGGGGACGCAAAATCATCGTCTATAAAATGCGCCCCAAAAAGAAAACCCGCAAAAAACGGGGACATCGCCAAGAAATTACTCGCTTGCTGATCGACTCCATTAGTCTTGATGGTAAGATTATCGCTGGCGAAGAAGTGACAGCAACTCCAGCTATAGTCCAAGAAACTGTAGTAGAAACTGAGGCTCCAGCAGCACCTGAAGTTGTCGATACTCCCGTAGAAGCAACCCCAGAAGTAGAAGCTCCTGCCCCGGCTGCTGAGGCTCCTACCTCTGCTCCCAAAAAGAAAAAGAAATAAAATTAACCACATAAAACTATGGCTCATAAGAAAGGAACTGGTAGTACCCGTAACGGGCGTGACTCTAATGCTCAGCGCCTAGGTGTAAAACGCTATGGTGGTCAAGTTGTGAAGGCTGGCAATATTCTCGTCCGCCAACGGGGAACCACTTTTCATCCCGGTAACAATGCTGGTTTGGGCAGCGACTATACCATTTTTGCGTTGATTGATGGAGTTGTCACCTTTGAAAGAAGAGGCAAAAACCGCAAGAAAATCAGTGTTTATCCCGTCGCCCCTGTAGCAGAGGTGGCAGTAGAAGCTTAGATTTAGATTAATAATCTATGAACTATTGTCAGATCAAATATTGAGAAATCAAGCTCGATCGACAAGGAATAAGCGAAGAATAATCCAAGGAAAACAATACTATTTCACACAATCAGCCGCTCTTGTAGCGGTTTTTTCATTAGCTATGATTATGCTTCTAATTGTTTCTGCTCGGCACTTTTCTCGGAACTGGAGCTACTAGGGAAATTACGATGCTTCTCTGACTTTTTAGACAAAAGATTATAGCCCAGAGAAAAGATTCTGGAATTACCCTGTATTAAAACAATAGT
>JAIMKT010000007.1:0-20574 GCA_020692245.1 Microcoleus sp. GA_180221_E-2-1-MAG-45_12 | reverse complement strand
AACCACTGCCTTAACCACTTGGCTACGCTCGCCGTATGTATTAATCATATCATAACTAGTTTTAACTTAGCACCCTTGATCAAAATTTTTGGTTAAAGGGCAGAGCTAGGCAACTCCGGGCTTATTTGGCTAGTCTAGGAAAGATAGATCAAAGGATTAAGTAATTAAATATATTGAAGAGGAAAGAATCATGAAAGGTTTCTTGGCAGTGGCGGTGGTGGGGGGATTGGGGCTAGGGGGCTTAGGGGCGGCTATGGCGATCGCCAATCCAGAGCCACTAGCTTACGAAGAATACGCCACAACTCAAATTACTAGCTACCTCAAAAATAATGTCTGTAATCAAAATATCCTTGGCAACTTAATTCAAGCCCCCTGCAACTCTATGGTAGAAACAACTACTCCCCAGATCAGAACCCTAGTTAACCAAAATACCCAACGCCAAAACCTGATCTTTTTTAGTATCTATCGCACAAATCTATCCCTAGGTAGCATAATTCCCTTTGCCCCCAACTATCAGGTAGAAACTGTAGGAGCTTTTAACAATTTCTACACTTTCGAGCCGCAGAAAAGATAATATGCTGGTAAGAAATTGCAGATAAATAAAGGTGATGAGATGGCTTTCTGTGTTGCACCGGGATGTTTAGAGCCTCAGAACGATGATGATCAAGAAGTTTGCCTGAGTTGCGGTAGTAAATTACTATTGGGGGGGCGATATTTACCCATCGAGATGCTTGGACAAGGGGGATTTGGGAAGACTTTTTTGGCGATCGATCAGCAAATTCCTTCCCGACCCCAGTGTGTAGTCAAACAGCTATATATTAGTAACTTTCCCCAAGAGACGATCGGCAAAGCTAAGAATCTTTTTTATCAAGAAGCCGAACATTTAGATAGCCTCGGTAAGCATCCCCAAATCCCCCGCCTCCTAGCAAGTTTTCAGCAGGAAAAGAACTTTTATTTAATTCAAGAACTTATTGAAGGTCAGACTTTATTTGAGCTATTTGCCCAAGCTGGAGAGTTTACAGGAACTCAAATTCAAGAACTACTAACGAAGCTATTACCAGTATTAAAGTTTATTCATGAACAAAATATTATTCACCGAGATATAAAGCCGGGTAATATCATTCTCAGAACTACAGATAAATTACCATTTCTGATTGATTTTGGGATTGCGAAAATTATGGCAACAGCCGGAAAGACTCAGGTAGGTACCGTTATTGGGACGATGGATTATATGCCTCCAGAACAGACCTATGGGAAAGTTTTTCCTGCCAGTGATTTGTATAGTTTGGGGGTGACTTGTTTACATTTGCTCACGGGGGAAAGGGCGATCGATATGTTTGATGTGGTAGAGGAAAAATGGCTATGGCAGCAGTATTTACCCGCCGGACAGCAGGTGAGCGATCGCCTAACGCAGGTTCTCAATAAATTAATCAGTCGCAAACTCAATGAACGCTATCAATCAGCCCAAGAAGTAATAGATGATCTCCAACTTGCCCCCGTAGTTAATATCAATAATCCCTTCCCTTTAACTAGTAAATATTTAGGCAATATGACGGGAGTGCGGGGACGGAAAGTAGTTCCAGAAGCAGGCAATCCTAACGATGATCTAGTTGCTAATATTAGCAATCAAAACCAGCTTTCTAGTAGAGGCTTAAACTACAGCACCCTAAAGGTATTTCTACTCAAGAAAAAATGGCAAGAAGCTGATGCGGAGACTTGGAGATTACTCCGAGAATCTATAGGCAAACTAGTTGGGGATTACTTATCCCTGAGTGATTTAGAGAAAATCCCCCCCGGAGACTTGTACAAAGTTGATGAACTATGGTCAATCTATAGTCAAAAGAAGTTTGGCTTTACAATCCAAAGTTTAATCTATGAAGATATGGATAGTGACTACACTAAATTTTGCCAAAAAATAGGTTGGTTGCCCTATACTTCTTCCATCTTAAATGATGGTTACAAATTTACTGACCAAGCTCCGAGGGGACATTTACCCAGCCGCAGATTTATAAATGGTTTTGAATGGTGGCGCCATGCGGATGTGATGGCAAAAAAACTCAGGAGTTGCTTTGAATAAAAATTATTTCAGGAGTGACTTTTTCGAGATCAGAAAATGAGGAGAAAATAATGCTTGATCTTTCGCAACTTGCTAGACAATTACCGGGAATTAGTCAACACTTAAAATCTGAGGCAACTACTAGTCGGCTGCGGTTGGAGAGGGCAAGGAATTTATTAATTGAGATTCAGCCAGAAACCGATGATTTTATTGCTATTCAAGCAGAATGGCGCGATCGCCTCACCTTTGCTGTGGCTACTCCAGTGGAATCCTTAGATACCAGGGTTGATATTGATCCACCACCCCCAAGTCATACGATCGTTGCCACCGATGGCTCACAAATTTCCCCCAGCCACCATGAAATTGCCTATTGTTACTTAATTAATGTGGGTCGGATAGTTTTACATTATGGGCAGAGTTTACACCCAATTTTAGATAGTATTCCTGAGGTATTTTATCGTCAAGAAGATTTATATATTTCTCAACAATGGGGGATCAAAACTGAAGAATGGATGGGGTATCGGCGTACAGTTTCGGAAACCGTCATGCTGGCTGAGTTATCCCTAGAAATCCAAGACTTGCTATTAAGAAAATCTGCTGCCCCTTTATTAGCTTTAGTAGATGGTTCGTTAATTTATTGGTTTTTAGAATCTTTACCTCCAGAAGCACGGGATACAATTATCCAGCCGATCTTGGCTGCATGGGATCAGTTGGCAGCAGCGAAAATACCCTTAATTGGCTATATTAGTTCTTCTCGGAGTAGTGAAAGTTTGAACTTTTTAAGATTGCCCGCCTGTACTTTTCCGACCCATAACTGTGTTGTGAATTGTGCGGAGAAGGTGCAGAAGTTGCCCTGCCAAATCTTTGATCCTCTGCGGGATAGTAATCTCTGGGGCAGTGTCTTGGAGCCGGGGCAGCGCAGTCCTTTGTGGCGGAGTTCTACCAAGATTCTCGATAGCTATGGTCAGCATCGGGTGTATTTTTGCTATCTGCACGTAGGTTCAGAAATTGCTAGAATCGAGATGCCGGAATGGGTAGCTTTAGATCAGGAATTACTTGGTCGATCGCTCAGCTTAGTGATTGCTCAGGTACAAAAAGGTTATGGCTATCCGGTGGCGTTGGCAGAAGCCCACAATCAAGCTGTGGTGAGGGGAAGCGATCGATCGCGTTTTTTCAGTCTTTTGGAACAACAAATGATTAAGGCGGGGATTAAAAATGTGGGAGTTTCTTACAAAGAGAGTCGGAAGCGGGGGAGTATTGCTTAGGGGAAGGAGGTACATGGAGGTACATGGAGGTAGAGGAGGTAAAGAAGGTCAAAGATGTAGGGGCGCAAGGCTTTGCGTCCTGATTAAATGCTATGAGGTTTTATGAAACCTTAAAAATTATTAGAAATTAATTTATTTTATGGAAAGTTCTACCCTGCGTTCGTTAGATCAAAAGTTAACTACTCCGGTGGTGATTCAGTTGGAAGATATTACTAAAACCTACGGCATGGCAGATACAGAAGTGCAGGTTTTGAAGGGGGTAAATTTAACGATCCAAGAAGGCGAATACTGCTCGATCATGGGAACTTCGGGATCTGGGAAATCGACCATGATGAACATTATTGGTTGCCTCGATCGACCAACTTCAGGAAATTATTATCTCGATAGCATCGAGGTGGCAACTTTATCTGATGATGAATTGGCGGATATTCGGAATTTAAAAATTGGTTTTGTATTCCAGCAATTTCATCTTTTATCCCAACTGAGTGCGATCGAGAATGTGATGCTGCCCATGGTTTATGCCGGGGTGGCGGGGAAGGAAAGGGAAGAAAGGGCGGCGGAGGCTTTAACAAAGGTGGGTTTGGGGAATCGGATGGCAAATCGTCCCAATCAACTCTCTGGAGGACAGCAACAACGGGTAGCGATCGCCAGAGCCATTGTCAATCGTCCAGTGTTACTGCTGGCAGATGAACCCACGGGAGCCTTAGATTCTCGGACTACGGAAGAGGTGATGCAGATTTTCACTGACCTCAACCAGAGTGGGATTACCGTCATTCTTGTCACCCACGAGCCAGATGTTGCCAAGCTGACGAATAGGATTGCCTACTTCAAAGATGGGAACGTGATCCATCCCTACCTTTCTCCCGATGACCTGCATCAAGCGATCGCTACCTAATTGCTTCTCTAATGTTTTATTCCTCTGGCGTGGGAGAAACTGCAACAGAATCTGATTTACGCTGCCAATGGATACCAATAAAGACATCGTAGAGGAATTGCCAAAAATCCCTGCCTTGAAAAATTCCTAGGGTTTGCTTACAGCCCTTGGCATCCAAGAGGGGCTTCATGGTGTAGTAGGCATTTTGGTAGTGATACCAAGGAATTGAGGGCCAGAGATGATGGACAAGGTGGTAGTTCTGCCCCAAGATCAGGAGATTTAGCAAGCGGTTGGGGTAAACTCTAGCATTTTCCCAGCGCCCTTGTTCGTGGTGGGGACGGTGGGGAAAGTAATCAAAAAATAATCCCAAAGTGATGCCGACTACTAATGCCGGAGAAAACCAGTAATTGACCACAAAGGGGAAAAAGTTGTACTGAAACGAAGCATAGACGATCGCCACCACCACCAATCTACTTAGAAACCATTCTAATAATTCCCAATTTCGCCACAGACGACGCTGGAAGAAAAACACTTCATGATAGAAAAATCGGGGAGCAATGAGCAGCAAAGGACCCGCCGTAGATACAAAGTGATCGGGGTCGTTTTTGGGGTCATTAACGTGGGCGTGGTGTTGCAGATGGACTCTCGTAAATACCGGGAAGGCAAAACTCAGCATCAAGGCACTGCCATGACCGAGAACGGCATTGATAATTTTATTCCTATGGGCAGAATTGTGGGAAGCATCATGAATCACTGTTCCAGCAATGTGGAGCGCCAAAACATTGAGCCAAAAACAGCACCAACTGCGCCAGTCCCAGAGCCAATAGCCACAGGTAGAAATGACAAGGATGGCGATCGATACCAGAAACAACATCACATTGGGGTTGAATCCCCCCGGTGGGTCTAGATATTCCTTGGGGACAGCCCGTGAACCTGCCTTGACTGGATCAATATAATTTTGATTATTATCTTCGATGTTAGTTGCCACCACCATGAATAACTACTCCAGCTTGTTTCTTTAGCTTATTTCTAGGATTAATTAATTATCTAGTCAGGAATAATCAGGAATTTAATTAGGGAATTAATCGGGATACCAAAACATCCCCTTAATGCCCTCTGGGTCTGCCAAAAAACCCATTCTTTGATAAAAATCCACCACGTGGGGATCTGCAAAAAGGGTGATATTACTAATATCTTCACTGCGGAGTTTCTTGAGCATGTACTTCATCATCGCTTTCCCCAGCCCCTGACTTTGAAACTCTGGATGCACCACCACATCCCAGATTGTGGCATTAAAAGCATGGTCAGAAGTTGCTCTGGCAAAACCAATCAAGCGGCGAGAATTTCCCCGTTGTTGCCACATAGTTGTCACCAGAAAACTAAATTGAATCGCTTTTTTTACTTTGCGGAGGGGACGGCGTGACCAACCTACAGCATCACAAAGTTCCTCCAGTTCATAAAGGTCGATTTCTCGATCGGTACTAAAAAAAATCCGGGGTTGACCACCGGACACTCCAACTTCCCCATCGTAAGTGCGGGGGGGGGCGACTGTATCTGAGCTACTAAATAAACTTTTCCAAAAAGCCATGGGGTATGGTTACTAAAAACTTCGGGCTAACTATTTAACGATCGGGCAACTTTCCTGAGCCAGACCACGGGAGGCTGTACTGAGAGAATAGCTCTGCATGGGTATTGTAGCTCAAAATCAACAACTCGCCATCATTACGGAATATCGAATTGAAGTTTCTCTATTATCATTACATTTATATAAACCTGTCTGCCTAAAAAATAGTTATAAAAACTAGTTGAAAAAATTTAGACGCAAACATTTAAATGAAAATATCTAAATCTAACTACACGATCGAACTGCGTCTCTACTGACACAATTTAAAGTTAGAGCTAAATTAGGGCTTAATATTAGGGCTGTCTACTTACTGTAAATATAATACTTTTTACCAGTTCCCTCTAGCTAAAATTCAGAGTTAATTATCTGGAGGCTTGACTCCATCTGGGATAGCTACGCTGGGCATAATTTTAGCTAAACTAGAGTTATCAGGGCAATTAGTATGGAATTTAACTAAACTTGCCCTATTAATTGCTGCCTGTTACGGCTCTGGGGTAGATATCAAATAAATGGGTAATGGGTTTCTAGACATGAAAGCAGGTCTCACTGGATAATTATGACAACTATGACGGCGGGCTTAAAACCATCAACACTAGAACTCTTGAAGCGCTTCAATCGATCGTTCCCCCAGTTCTATGAACAATTTGTCAGTAGCGAAATTCAACTCCAAAACCTTAGACTAGCCTACCGTCTCTATCAAACGAAACGGGCAGTAATTGAGCTAAAACAAGAGGGCAGCAAAAGTACCCTCCACTTTGCCTATCGAAACCAGTCCTTCTTGCTGAGTGATATCTTTGGAGTGTTGGCAGCCTATGGCTTGACGATTCATAGCCTGAGTCTCTATGGACAAATTACGCCGCCGATGTTGGTATTCATCAAGCTGGTGGTCTCCCGTGGCAGCAAGCCCCTAACGGATAAGACAGCAGAAAATGTTTGTCGGGCAGTGCGGGAAGCCTTGGCGGGAAAGTTTGAAGTTGAAGAAATGTTGGCAGTGGAATTTAATCTCGATGCGGGGCTAGAGCAGGTGGAAACCGAGTTTTATGTAGACCCGGTGTTTCATCTCCCAGCATTGTTAGTAGAAGCAGATAACCAGCCGGGGTTGTTTTACAAAGTTATGTACGCCATTTGGCAAGAGGATCTCTTAGTAGTCAATGCCAATTTATTAGTATGGCGGGGCAGGACAAGGCTGATTTTGTACCTATTGGGCCCCAATGAAAGTTTGATCCCCGAATATTTAGGGCAGAAAATTGCCGAGAGTGTGCGTCATCGGTTGTTGGGGAGATGAGGGGGAAGGAGGTACAGGGAGGTAAGGGAAGGTACAGGAGGTAAGAGGGTTTAGGGAACTGCCTGCGGAAATAAGGATTGGGTGCAGCTTACAACAAGGTTTGAATTCATGCCAACTACAGGTATAACAGCTTATTTTGCACTCTACAAAGACTAATTTCACTCTTGTAGTAACGGCTTTAGCCGCCGCATTTAAGTTATTAAGAAAACCGAAGTTGGCATTATTAAGGACTCCAAATTATTTTCAAGGAATTTTCAACTTCCTCTTTTGTCGCTTTTACCCTCCCGTTTCCGCAAGAGTTCTAGGTTAATTGATTCTCCTAGTCAAGGAGAGCCGGGGCTTGGATTCCTGCCAATTTTTGTAAACTTGGTTGTAAATTTTGTGGAATATCTAGGGCGATTCCCCTATGGGGAGACTGCGCCAACGCTGGCTCTGTGAGGGAAGGGACAGAATTGCGAAGACGGGCGGTGAGTTGAGTGGTGGTGGAGTCGTAGATCCCTGTTAGGAGCTTGGGATACAAACCAATACCGATGATGGGAACCAGGAGACAAGCAATGATAAATACTTCCCTTGGTTCGGCATCAATGAGGGCTTCGTGGGAAACCAACTCTTTATTTTCCCCACCGTAGAAGATTTCCCGCAGCATGGAAAGTAGGTAAATCGGCGTGAGAATTACCCCCACAGCCATGAGGAAGACAATCACAATCTTAAAGTTGGTATCGTAGGCATCGCTGGTAGTGAAACCCACAAAGACCATTAACTCGGCAACAAATCCACTCATTCCCGGTAAAGCCAAGGAAGCCATGGAGCAGGCGGTGAACATCGCAAAGATTTTCCGCATTTTCTGCCCAACTCCCCCCATTTCATCCAGCATCAGGGTATGGGTTCGATCGTAGGTTGCCCCCACCAAGAAGAACAAACTCGCCCCAATCAAACCGTGGGAAACCATCTGCAATACTGCCCCGCTCAAACCTAGTTCCGTAAAAGAACCCAAGCCAATCAACACAAAACCCATGTGGGAGATGGAAGAGTAGGCAATTTTGCGCTTCAGGTTGCGCTGGGCAAAGGAAGTAAGGGCAGCATAGACAATATTTACCACGCCTAAGATCACCAAAATTGGCGCAAAAACCGCATGGGCATCGGGCAGCATTCCCGCATTCATCCGCACTAGGGCATAACCGCCCATTTTCAGGAGAATCCCAGCCAGGAGCATGTGGACGGGAGCCGTAGCTTCCCCGTGGGCATCCGGGAGCCATGTGTGTAGGGGAAAGATCGGCAGCTTCACAGCGTAGGCAATCAGGAACGCTCCATAGAGGAGTAGCTCAAAGTTATCAGCGTAGTCTTTATTTGCCAAAGCCCGCATGTCAAAGGTGACAGTATCCCCATAAAAAGCCATGGCTAGAGCTGCAACAAGAATAAAAAGGGAACCACCTGCTGTGTAGAGAATAAACTTCGTGGCAGCGTAGAGGCGTTTTTTGCCCCCCCAGATGGACAGGAGTAAATAGACTGGGATTAATTCCAATTCCCAAACGAGGAAAAAGAGCAATAGATCCTGCACGGTAAATACGGCAATTTGCGCCCCGTACATAGCAAGAAGCAGGAAATAAAACAGCTTGGGCTTGAAGGTGACAGGCCAAGAAGCAAGGACAGCGAGGGTGGTAATAAATCCTGTGAGCAGGACTAGGGGCATGGATAAACCATCGACACCCACCGACCACCTGAGATCAATTTGGGATACCCAAGAGTAGCTTTCGACCAGTTGCAGGTCGGGGTTATCAAAGTCGTAGAATCTGCCAAAAGTATAGATAATCAGGGAAAAGTCAATTAGCCCGATTACTAGAGAGTACCACCGGACAGTTTTGCCGTCTTTGTCGGGAATGAGGGGAATGAAGAGAGCGGCAATGATGGGAAAGAGGATGATTACTGTTAGCCAAGGAAAGTTACTATCCATGAGTCTTATATTGCGATCGCAGTTTTGATTAGTTGAAATTAAGGTGATTGCTAGAGATGAAATAGTTAAATTAAGGCAAAATTGGCTGCAAAGGGAAAACCGAGCCTCTTTTGTAAAACTTTAGAGTCCAGATGGAAACTTTAGCTAGAAACCCGGTTTTTTTTAACGTTTGTATTTTAACGTTGGCAATTTAGCTTGTATTGTCTAGTTTTGGTAGTCTAGCTAGTTTAATTTAGGTCAATGGAGACAATCTAGTCTCAGGATTTGGCTAAATCTTCACCTAACCCTAGCTGATCCCAGAAACTACTACCAAGCCCAACACGGCTCCAAAGATAATCAGAGCATAGAACTGGACTCGACCACTTTCAAAGTATTTGAGGGTTTCTCCAGAAAGGATCGTAAAAAATCCTGTGAGATTGACCAAGCCATCAACAACTCGATAATCGACTTCCATGACTTGACGGGCAACTCGACGTAGACCAACGACAAATACACTTTGGTAAATGTTGTCAAAGTACCACTTGTTCAGGGAAAGATTGTATAGAGGTTTAATCTGGTTGGCGATCGCCCCCGCATCAATTTTCCGAGATAGGTAGAACAAAGAAGCAAGGGTAATCCCAATCAAGGCAATCCCCACGGAGTTTCCACCCATGATCAGAAATTCTTGGAGGTTAAATTCCTCGTGGTGTTCCACAATTTCTCCGGCAGGATAGATAAACTCCGCAAAGTAGTTATTGAAGGGCATTCCCACCAAACCGACTAGGGCAGAAGGAATAGCCAGAATCAGTAAGGGCAGAGTCATGGTCAGGGGAGACTCGTGGGGAAACTCGGCATGATGGTGGTCGCCGTGGTCTTCGCTTTCTAGTTCCTTAACATTCATGGCTCCGGGTCCAAAATTCGGTTCTGGGCTGATCCCTACGGCAGCAAGAAGTTGTTGTTTAATGGTGCCGTCATTGCCCCGGAAATCTCCCTCAAAGGTGGAGAAGTACATGCGGAACATGTAGAAAGCGGTGATCCCCGCCGTCAGCCAGCCGATAACCCACAGAGCCGGATTAGCAGCAAAGGCAAGACCGAGAATTTCGTCCTTTGACCAGAAACCAGCGAAGGGGGGAATCCCAGAGATGGCTAAAGTGCCGATAAAAAAGGTAGAAGCGGTGATGGGCATGTGCTTCCGTAATCCCCCCATTAAGCGCATATCCTGAGCCAAAACTGGGTTATGCCCAACCACGTCTTCCATCCCGTGAATTACGGAGCCGGAGCCTAGGAACATCATGGCTTTGAAGTAGGCGTGGGTCATCAGGTGGAAAAGTCCCGCACTGTAAGCACCAATGCCCATAGCCATAACCATGTAACCCAGTTGAGAGATAGTGGAGTAGGCTAAGCCTTTTTTAATATCGTTTTGGGTGATGGCGATCGAGGCTCCCAGAAAAGCAGTAAAGGCTCCCGTCCAAGCGATCACATTCATTACCGAGGGGATCGGCGCGAACACTGGGTACATCCGAGCAATCAGAAATACCCCGGCAGCAACCATGGTCGCCGCATGGATCAGGGCAGAAATTGGGGTAGGTCCTTCCATGGCATCGGGGAGCCAAACATGGAGAGGGAATTGGGCAGATTTTGCCACAGGACCAAGGAAGACGAGAATGGCAAACAAAGCAGCTAGCCAGCCACTAACTTCCCCACTGCCGACCAAATCTACCAAGCGATGCCCCATGATTTCAAAATCAAAGCTCTGGGTTGTCCAGTACAAACCAAGAATTCCCAGCAGTAGCCCAAAATCGCCGACTCGGTTCACTACAAAGGCTTTTTGGCAAGCATCGGCGGCTGGTTTGCGATCGTACCAGAAACCAATCAGCAGGTAGGAACAGACCCCTACCAATTCCCAGAAAATATAAATCTGAACAATGTTGGGACTCATCACCAGCCCCAGCATGGAGAAGCTAAACAGACTCAGATAGGCATAGAAGCGCACGTAGCCGGGATCATGAGCCATGTAGCCGTCGGTGTAGATCATGACCAACAGAGCCACAGTGGTGACAATCACCAGCATCAAGGAGGTGAGATGGTCGATCGTGTAGCCCATCATCAGCCGAAAATCCCCTGCCGCCGCCCATTCTAGGGTGTAGGTAACTGCCTCGTGACCATGAATCTGGCTCCACAACAAGGCAAAGGCATAGCCCATCGCCATGCCCAGACAGGAAATAATAAATACTGAGTTAACCCGTCGCAAACTGTTGGTGTATTGATTAACCGAAATTAGCCCCATGCCGACAATCATTGCCGCTGTTAAGGGCAGGACAGGAATTAACCAAACATACTGATAAAGCGGTTCCATTAACCGATACCTACTTTAGATTTCTTTACTTTGCACAAAACTGTACAAGAGTGTAACATACCCAGCGCCTTGGCAACTAACCTCGATCGACTGACAAGGGTGGTGGGTATTGTAGGGTCGGGGTTTTAATTTATTCTTGAAGAGACTCTTTAATTAGCTTGACTACGTATTCAGCTTCTGCATGAAAGACGATTAGGCATACCCCGTAGATAAATAATATTTGAAAAATCAATATTTGCCAGAAAGAAAGCTGGATGACAAAGATAGCGTAGGTAAAATAAAAACCGAAGACTAAAATAATAGAAAGTATATTCGCAATAGATAGCCTGCTGTTGATCTTGACTTTGCTGACTTGTCCATGATCAAGGATGTTGACTTGGGTATTCAGAGTCCATTTTTTGTATCCGTAGGGCCCGTCAATATCCATGTGATCGCCAATCAGATGCCCTACATAACGGGAATCATTTGACCAAAAAGTTCTAACGCCAATAGTAAGCTCAGGAATGAATTTATGCTCTAGCCTTGTCAGGATTTCTGACTTAGATAAATTGCTATTGATAGTGGTGCTTTTATGAGGAAAGAGCAGCAGCAACATTGATAATAGTTTTTCCATTGGTGACACCTTGCAATTGACCATTGTGGTTGTCTAGCTCTGGGACTAGATGAAACTCTCCTTAAAAAATATCTTCAAGCTCATCCCCTAAATATGCCGAAAAAATCCCTTAAAATAGATGAATAATCTTTGCAAACAATTTTCACGAATCTTTACAACTAATCTATACAACTAAGGGCGATCGCTAATGCGTGTAATTTTAATGACCGGGAAGGGTGGTGTGGGTAAAACTTCAGTGGCGGCGGCGACGGGCTTACGCTGTGCAGAATTGGGCTACAAAACCCTCGTCCTGAGTACTGATCCTGCCCACTCCCTCGCCGATAGTTTTGATCTGGAACTGGGACATGATCCCAAGCCAATCCGCCCGAATCTCTGGGGAGCTGAGCTTGATGCCCTGCTGGAGTTGGAGGGAAACTGGGGGGCAGTTAAGCGCTATATCACCCAAGTTTTGCAAGCACGGGGTTTGGATGGGATCCAAGCAGAGGAGTTGGCAATTTTGCCGGGGATGGATGAAATTTTTGCCCTAGTTAGAATGAAGCGCCATTACGATGAGCAGGAATTTGATGTATTAATCATTGACTCTGCGCCTACAGGGACGGCTCTGCGGTTACTGAGCTTGCCGGAAGTGGGGGGCTGGTATATGCGTAGGTTTTATAAGCCTTTTCAGGGGATTTCTGTGGCGCTGCGTCCTTTGGTGGAACCGATCTTTCGCCCGATCGCCGGATTTTCGCTCCCAGATAAAGAGGTGATGGATGCCCCCTACGAATTTTATGAGCAGATCGAAGCCCTTGAAAAAGTCCTCACAGATAATACTCAGACTTCTGTGCGGTTGGTGACAAATCCAGAGAAAATGGTGATTAAGGAATCTCTCCGGGCCCATGCCTACCTGAGTTTGTACAATGTGGCGACAGATTTAATCATTGCCAACCGGATCATTCCCCAAGAAGTGACGGATCCTTTTTTCGAGAAGTGGAAAAATAGCCAGCAGCAGTATCGCCAAGAGATTCACGACAATTTCCGCCCCTTACCTGTGAAAGAAGTACCTCTATATTCTGAAGAATTATGCGGTTTAGCAGCCCTAGAAAGATTAAAAGAAACCCTTTACAAGGATGAAGACCCTACCCAAGTTTATTACAAGGAGCAGACAATTAAAGTTGTGCAAGTGGAAGGACACTATAGTCTAGAGTTATACCTGCCGGGGATTACAAAGGATAAGGTTGAGCTGAGTAAGAGTGGGGATGAGCTAAATATCACGATCGGCAACCATCGCCGGAATCTGGTGCTGCCCCAATCCCTTGCTGCCCTGAAACCATCGGGAGCGAAAATGGAAAATGATTACCTAAAAATTCGCTTTAGTGCCTAGGTAATGCTAAGTTTTTAAAAGCCGTTTGCCTACTACCAAAATCTACTTACTATCACTTCTATGGTTACAACCGCCGTTCCGGTCACCGTCTTAACTGGCTATCTAGGTGCTGGAAAAACCACGCTATTAAATCATATTCTGACCTACGAACACGGTAAGAAAGTTGCAGTTATTATTAATGAATTTGGGGAAATTGGCATTGACAATCAGTTAGTTATTGATGCCGACGAAGAAATTTTTGAGATGAATAACGGCTGTGTTTGCTGCACAGTTAGAGGTGATTTAATTCGGATCATTGGTAACTTGATGAAACGGCGTAATAAGTTTGACCATATAGTGATTGAGACTACAGGAATCGCTGATCCTGCCCCGGTGATTAAGACTTTCTTTGTTGATGATGATCTCCGAGAACAGGTATCTCTGGATGCGGTGATCACGGTGGTAGATACCAAGCATATTATCCAGCATTGGGAAGCGGAGGAGGCTCAGGAACAGATTGCCTTTGCTGATGTGATTTTATTAAATAAAACTGATCTAGTTACGCCCCAAGAGTTGGATAAATTAGAACAAAAAATCCGGGGTATGAATGCGATCGCCAAAATTCACCGGACTCAAAATAGTAATGTGGCGATGGAATCGATTCTGGGAGTGCAGGCTTTTAATCTCCAAAATGCCCTAGAAATCAATCCAGATTTTTTAATAGAACCCGATGATCACGATGACCACCATGAAGAGTCTCAAGGACATCACGATCATGAAGATCATGAAGATCATCAAGAACACCATGACCACCATGATCATCACCACGATAATACCGTGACCTCTGTGGCTCTAACTTTACCGGGAGCGATCGATGGCGAAAAGATGAATGCTTGGCTAGATGAGTTGTTGCAAACCCAAGGATCGGACATATTTCGGATGAAGGGGATTGTGAATATTGCCGGAGAAGAAAACCGCTTTGTGTTTCAAGGAGTGCATATGCTGTTTGATGGCACCAGCGATCGACCATGGAAGCCAGAGGAAGCCAGAGTCAGTCAACTAGTTTTTATTGGCAGAAATCTTGATGCAGACCAACTTAGAGAGGGATTTAAGCAGTGTCTAGTCTAGATAAATCTTTTCATAAGTTTAATAACTCTAAAAAATCTAAGAAGTCTGCCAAGCAACACCAGCGTACTTACTTTGGCCCCCTGCTAGTGCGAGATACCTTGCAAGAATATATTACAGCCCTTGCCTATAGTCCCGATGGGAGTTTTTTGGCAACGGGAACGGCGGGGGGAGAACTCATTCTGTATCGGCGGCAGGAGTCGATCGAGCTTTTGGGGATCACGGAGCAGTCTTTGGATTGTCTAGCTTTTTCTCCTGATGGGAAGTACCTAGCGGCAGCGGGACAGGATGGGCATCTCCGGGTGTGGCAAATGACCGACCAGCAGTTAATTATTGACCTAGACCAGTCGCCTCGCTGGATTGAGCATCTAGACTGGAGCCGGGATGGGAAAAGCCTTGCCTTTAGTAATGGTCGCTACGTGCAGGTGTGGGATGTGACAGCTGATCAGGTAATCACTACCCTCAATTTTGAAGAGTCTTCGGTGCTGGGAGTTGCTTGGCATCCGATAGTAGATCATCTAGCGATCGCTGGCTATCAAGGGGTGAAAATCTGGCAAGCTAAGGACTGGGACGAGGATCCCTATCACCTGAATATTCCCTCGGCAACTGAGGCGATCCGGTGGTCTGCGGATGGTAAATACCTAGCGGCGGGCAACTTTGATCAAACTCTGGTGGTGCTGGAATGGGGAAATGAGCATCCGTGGGTGATGCAGGGTTTTCCGGGAAAGGTGAGGTCGATCGATTGGAGTCCCATAAATGCCAAAAATGATGCACCTCTCATTACCTGTGCCAGTGCGGAAGGAATTATTGTTTGGGAAAAAGAAGCAGGAAAACACACAGGCTGGAGTGGTCGGGTATTGGAAGGACATCTAGCGAAGGTAACTAATGTCGCCTTTCAGCCCCATACTATTCTCCTTGCTTCTGGGGGAGCCGATGGACAGGTTTGTCTCTGGAATAAAGCTCATAAATTGGGACAATCTCTCCCCGGTGGCAAGCTAGAAATCTCCTGTTTAGCATGGCATCCCCAAGGTACAGAAATTGCGGCGGGAACTGATGAAGGGCAGCTTTTGATCTGGCAGCAAACTACTGAAGGACAAGGCTTTGCCTAATTATTTTTAAGTTGTGCAAGATGGCAGCATCCACCCTATTTAGATAGTTATTAATACTAGTTAAATCTAGTTAATTTTTGGAGTTTGTAAAGAAACTTTCCTGAATATAAACATTGGTTGCAGTCTACCGTTGATTTGTTAATTTCTTTAGTTTGGAGTGTTATTTTTAATCCACTATAAATTTTCTCCATAACTAACAGTTTTTAACCATGTATAACAAAGATTCTCAAAAAGACTGGATTACTGCCACCATCACTGCTGCCTTGGGTGCGGGGATTGTCACCTCTTTTGCGGTCAGCCAAGGACAACACCCCCTCCTCGCCTTGGGGATCACGGGATTAGCCACTGTTGCTGCCCTTCTATTTTGTGGTGAGTAGGTTTGCGATAATTAAACTTAATTAAACTCAATGATGAATAAATAAAGGGCTGACTTTTGCAGAATATCTATTGCTCTGTGTATCAATTCTCACTTTTAGAAACTCCATAATTAGGGTAATCTAATGGTACTACGGGGTATTTAATTAGATATTTTGTGAAGAGGTTGCTTTAAGATCATGAAATTTAGAAATGTAGTAGCGATCGCATCTATCCTAGCTGTATTAACGCCGGGGCTGAGTATTTTGGGATTATCACAATTTTCTGCTCCAGCATTTGCCCAAAGGGTTATTGCCCGTATTGACGATCGAAATGAACAAGTCAGAAGAATTCAAGAAGCTTTGGCTAGAGCAGGTTTTTTTAATTCCGCAGACATTACAGGTTTCTTTGGCATATTAACCAGAGATGCGGTCAGTAATTTTCAGCGTTTTAATGGATTACCTGTTACTGGGGTTGTGGATGAAACTACAGCCAATTTACTGTCCATCCCCACAGAGGTGGCTCCAATAACTACTCCTCGGCGACGTGGTGATAGTAGTAGTGACGTGCGAAGAATTCAGGAAGCCTTGGCTAGAGCAGGTTTTTTTCAAGTCAACCCTACAAGTTTCTTTGGTTCAGTAACTGAAGATGCAGTGATCCGGTTTCAGCGTGCTAGTAATCTGCCAGCGAATGGAGTTGTGGATCAAGCTACAGCTAATTTACTTTTTTCCCGTGCAGGTTCAAGTTCCAGTCAAGATCGCTTATGTAACAGGACACCTACTGATACTGAAGTTTGCCCTTATGTAGTCATGATTCCGGGAGACCTTGCTACCTTGAGACGTATTCGGCAGGATATTGTAAATAGAAATTATTTGACGCAAAGAGACGCAAATATTCAAATAGCCCTAGAGGATCATCCCAGAGGGCAACTTATTCGGATTGCCTCCTATATTAACCGCTCAGAGGCAGAGACGTTTGCTCGTCAACTCCGTAATATATCTCAAGATTTTCGAGTTGAGTATTTGCCCAGAAGAACTAGGTAAGATTTCTTGATTTTATAATCAGCTATTGATTCAATCTCTCAATAATTTGCTTATTCCCCAAACCTGTTAGGATATTGGGGGTAATTTTTTGATTTAAGATTTATAGGTTTTTATTAATGACTACTATTTATAACGTTACTATCACCCATCAGGGGAAAACCTCCACAATTCAAGTTCCGGCAGACAAGACCATTTTGGAAGTGGCAGAAAAAGAAGCGGGGATTAGTTTGCCTAGCTCTTGTAATGCGGGGGTTTGTACTACTTGTGCTGCCAAAATTACTAACGGTGGTCAGGTGAATCAAAGCGAAGGCATGGGGATTAGCCCAGACTTGCAAAAAGATGGTTATGTGTTGCTGTGTGTGGCTTATCCTCTGTCGGATTTAGAAATTATCAGTGAGCAAGAAGATCAAGTCTATGAGCAGCAGTTTGGTCAGTATCAAAAGTAGAGAAAATTGATAGGTTTTTAGAGTTCTGTGGGAGCGATCGAGCCTAGATATTCTTCAAGGATTTTCTGTAAAACTGCCTGAGTTAGGGTAACTAAACCCAGTCTTGCTTGAGCCAAGGGTAAATTATTCCGACAGACTTCTCCAAAGATGCGATCGAATCGATCGAACTCCTGCCAACTTAAACTAATTTCTGTCCCTAGCTTCTGCCATTTGTGCCTTAGCTGGGGATTTGCTTTATAAGTAGAAATAGATATTTCTTGCTGATTTTCTGTTGATAGAAATGATGGATTGGTATCAAATTCATCAACTACATTCACAATTTGATTTAGCAATTTTCGAGCGGATTGAGAATCTAAATACCATTTACCCTGAGCATCTAACCAAGGTGTTTTTGTCGATGAGAGAAATAAACCTTCTTTCTTTGCCAATCGAATCAGAGAGCAGCATCTAGCATGGGTTGATTGCAGCAGAAAATAGTTGATTTCTTGGTTGATAGCTAATTGTTTTGTGGAAGAAACTAGTAACCAAGGAATTAATTGATTTAGCCAATCAGCGAGAGATCGATCGAGAATAGCCAGATTAATAATCCCTTTGGGTAAAATTTGGGGCTGAAAAATTAAAGGTTGAGAGCTATAAGTTAATAATTCTAAGATATTTTCTGCGGCTTTTAGGTGGCTCATTCCCCAAGTCGATGCAAGTTGTAGGGCAAGGGTACATTGATAGTTAATACATGGATAGTTAGCAGGAACCTTTACCCCTCGATCGTCCTTAGTCCGGGGTTGGGTAAAACCATAATTGCGGAGGGGAATTTCTAACTCTTTTAGATCAAAGTTTTTGAGGTTTAAGTTTTTTAGTTCTGGAGTCTCGATCGCCCCCGCTATCTGTGCTTGGAGGATTTTCTTTAGCCCCATAACCAATTCCCTAGGCATAAATTCTTAGTTAAGTATTGTTAAGACATTGATCAAAAAGTTCGATTCTAGAAAAATTCCCTTGTATTTCTACGTAGGACGATCGATTAGGAACTCAACCTTCTTAACTAGAAAATATTCCCCAAATATTCCTTAAACCTAGGCTCAATCTAAATACGCCCTAAACCCATGTATAAATCTCTTAGACTAGCAATTAGTTTTTGTTTAGGAATAGCTACAACAGCGAATTTGGCTACCCTAACTACAGCCCAACCTATTATACCAGCCGCCGATCGTACCGGAACGAGAATTCAACAGCAGGGGAATTTAGTAAATATTACTGGTGGTAGTTTATCTAGGGATGGCGCAAATTTGTTTCATAGTTTTCAGCAGTTTAATGTCCCGACTAATCAAACCGCTAATTTTATTTCTAATCCCAATATCCAAAATATCCTGAGCCGAGTAACTGGGGGCAATCCTTCCGTAATCAATGGCTTAATTCAAGTGACCGGGGGTAATAGCAATCTATTTTTAATTAATCCAGCCGGAATTGTATTTGGCAACAGTGCGAGTCTCAATGTCCCGGCAGCTTTTACAGCAACTACGGCAAACCAGATTGGTTTGGGAAATAATAATTGGCTTAATAGTTTTGGGGAGAATAACTATCAAAATCTCACAGGAACTCCCAATCAATTTGTATTTAATACTCCTCTAGCGGGAAGCATTGTAAATACTGGCAACTTAACCCTGAATCCGGGGCAAGATTTAACCCTTTTAGGGGGGGCGATCATCAACACTGGAAATCTCACCAGTCCGGGGGGAAATATTACCCTCATGGCAGTACCCGGCAGTAATCTAGTCCGCCTATCTCAACCGGGAAACCTATTAAGCCTCGAAGTTATTCCACCCACAACTGGAACAATTACGCCCTTGAATTTACCTCAATTACTAACAGGAACTAGTGGCATTACTGGACTTGTTCCTAACCCAGAGGGAACTCTTTCTCTAGCAGGGGTTAGTATCCCTTTAGACCAAGGTAATACAATTATTTCTGGACGTATTGATACCGCAAATCGAGATATTAATTTCTCGGCAATTCCCAGAGTGCAGGTGTTAGGAGAAAGAATTGCTTTGCTAGATAGTGTGCTGAATGCTAGTGGAGTTCATGGTGGTGGGACGATCCTTGTGGGTGGAGAATATCTGGGACAGGGAACCATTCCTACGGCGCAATTCACCTTTGCGGATAGTAATACTCGGATTAATGCCAATGGTTTGGGTAACTCCCCCGGTGGCAGGGTGATTGCGTGGGCCGATCGAACAACTCGCTTCTTTGGCACCATCAATGCTAGGGGTGGTAACTTCGGAGGCAACGGCGGATTTATTGAAACCTCTGGCAAAATTAATTTAGATGTTTCAGGAATTAGAATTAATGCTAGTTCATCCTTTGGTAATCCGGGCTTGTGGTTGCTAGATCCAACAGATGTAAATATAGTTGCTGGGGCTGGAATTCCTATTGGAGGTGCTTTTGCTGGTGGTATATTCACCCCCGATGGAGTTACTAACCCGGCAACTATTTTTGATAATACTATCACTACTTTATTAAATGCGGGAACCTCCGTAGAAATTCGTACCAATCCTGGCCCCGCAGGAGGAAATGGGGATATAAATGTGAATGCTTTAATTGCCGCAACTACGCCACCCGGCGGGGCAACTTTTAGCCTATTTGCGACAAGAGATATTAATGTTAATCAACCAATTTTAGGTACTGGTAATCCCTTAAATCTTAGCTTTAATACTACTCCCGGTGGCAATGTTAATATTGGGGCAAATATTGATACTAGTGGTGGCAACTTTATTACTAATATCGGTGGTAATTTCAGTAATACGGCTGGGATTACTACTGGCGGTGGAGCCTTCACAGCAAATTTAGATGGAAATTTCATTTCAAATAGTACAATTAATACTAGTGGCGGAGCTTTCACAGCAAATCTAGATGGAAATTTCATTTCAAATAGTGCAATTGGTACTGGTGGCGGAAGTTTTAATGTTAATTCAAGCGGAAATTTTCAAAATAATATTAATCTTTCGACTGACGGTGGAAATTTTAATGTAATTACTGGTGGGGCTTTTATTGCTGCTCCATTTTTTACAAGTGCTACCTTTGGTAATAGTGGAAATATTAATATTCGATCAATTAACTCTTTTATTACTACCCAAGATATAGGCTCTGCAAATACTAATCCG
>JAIMKT010000078.1 GCA_020692245.1 Microcoleus sp. GA_180221_E-2-1-MAG-45_12 | reverse complement strand
ACTGGTAACTGATAACTGGTAACTGATAACTGGTAACTGATAACTGGTAACTGATAACTGATAACTGATAACTGATAACTGATTTAAGGAATAGAAATATGACAGATGTAAAAACTTTGTTCAATAATGTCAAAGAAAGTGCGACGGAATTAGGGATTAGTAAATTTGATATCTATGGGGCGACGATCGATAGTAACAGCGTCCAGGTTTATCAAGGGGAAGCCAAGCAAATTAAAGCCTCTAGTCGATCGAGCATCATTGTTCGGGTCTGGAATGATGAGCAAACCATGGGCGTGACTACCACCACGGATCTCAATCCCCTCGGCTTGAAAATGGCGCTGCAAACTGCCCAAGAAGCTAGTAATTTTGGGGTGAAGGAAAACGTTCCAGATTTTAGCCCAGAGGCAGCGATCGCCATGCCCGCCCAAGAAGATCAAAAGGTTCCCCAAGCTCCGGTATCAGAGTTGATCACTAGTCTGTTGCAAGCCGAGAAAGATTTGCTCGAAAGTCATCCGGCGATTACTGATGTGCCTTACAATGGCTTGTCTCAAAATGACAGCGATCGCTTCTACCTGAACAGTGAGGGAGCTTTGCGCCAAGAGGCTCGTTCCTATGCTTCTGTCTATCTGTACAGCAAAACCGAAGAACCGGGCAAGAAACCCAGAGCCGCCGGAGCCTACAAAATTAGCCGTAGTTTACCAGAGCTAGACCTGAAGGGCTGTGTCACCGAAGCCGCCGAGAAAACCATTAGCCATCTGGATTACGAGAAAATTATTAGTGGCAAGTATCCCGTAGTCTTTTCTGCCGAAGCTTTTTTAGGTCTTTTGGGTGCTTTCTCTAATCTTTTCAATGCCCAGAATATTTTGGATAAATTGAGCCTGTCGACTCCTGAATCTCTGGGGGAAGCGATCGCCTCGCCCCTCCTGTGTGTAGCGGATGATCCTCTGCATCCCGAAAATCTGGGGGGAGAAACCTTTGATGGGGAAGGTACACCCACCCGGAAAGTAGAGTTAATTAAAGATGGCGTATTAACTTCTTTTCTCCACAGTGCCGGAACTGCCAAACGCATGAATGCCCAGCCGACAGGAAATGCCAGCATCGGTGCGAAGGTAAGTGTCTCTCCCCATTTTTATCATGTCTATCCGGGAGCCAAGGCGGAGCAGGATTTGAGCTTAGAAACTGCTGAAAATGTGATCTTGATTGATGAACTCCACGCCCTCCATGCCGGGGTAAAATCTCTCCAAGGTTCTTTCTCTCTGCCCTTCGATGGCTGGATTGTCAATAAGGGTAAAAAGACGAGTATTGAATCTGCTACGGTGGCAGGAGATTTTCGGGAAGTTCTGAAGTCGATCGTCTATGTAGAATCTGAACCTGAAATCACGCCCGGCGGTTTGTCTCCTAGGGTGTGGGTTGGAGAGTTATCGATCACTGGTGAGTAAGGATAATTAAGTTTGATCGAGTCTCAAGTTGTTGAAACTAAGCTAGGCTCGATCGAACTCATTTTTAACTAATCTCAGTACCCATCTGATCCAAAAGCTGAAATGGTTACAGTGTAAGATAGTGATAGATGTGCGATCGTAATCCCAGAAATAAATTTATGAGCATTGTCCAACTTGAAGTTCCTGAAGAAGTGTTGATTAGTCTCAAGGAAACCCCAGAAACCATATCAAGGGAGTTATCAATTCTGGCAGCGGTTAAGCTCTTTGAAATAGGGAAACTTTCTTCAGTCTGAACCAATCACCACTAATAACTCTCCATCCTCTAGCCTCATTGTGCTTATATAAACCGAGCGACCCCAAACCCATCGACGACCCGATAAGACTTGGCTTTCACCTATTTTCAGATGGGCAAAGACTACAGAGGTTCTCAGTTTCTTGCAGCCATCACTGATTTTCTCACTCTCTCTAATTCTGATGCGAAAAGGGATACTTGGTTCTAGTAGTAAAATGTTGAGCCGAGTTAAGCCTAAAGACCATTCAGTGCGATCCATACTCAAGACCCAAGGTTGAGGGATATTCATCCTTCTTCCTGAAAAGATGTCAAATGGGCTTTATAGGGCATTGGGTTTTCCTGCCTTGGTTTGATCAACAATCTGATTATCAGAAGGTTTTGACGGTTCCTTCTATCTCTCTAGAGTTCCAAGAAAGTGGGCAATCCTAATTTCTTAAATGATTCCTGAACGGTGAATTTACTGCCTGAACAAGGGGAAGACAATCTTCTAAAGTCTAGTTTCTGGTTTAATGGAATCAAATACTAAACTATCAAACTCTAATTATTGGCGATCGCCGCCTATCTGAATCAGGTATTTAATTCATTAATTATATTTGTCAACAATGGAAATTTTATTTGCTGCTTTAGGAAAACTTATTTTTCTCATTTTATTGGTACTTGGGGCAGCGGCTTTATTTTTGGAGCTACGTTGGCGATCGCGTCCCGGCAACGAATTGGAACTAACCGCCGGAGATTGGAGCTATGTGGTTTTTAAACCCCAAAAGTATTTATTAACGGGAAAACTGGAATTAATTAATAGAAATCCCTACCGGGAAGTGATGATTCCCCAGCTAGAAGCCAAGGTGACTCTCCTTTCGCAGCAAAGTCTAGAGGGTATTACTCACCAATGCCGAATCATCCCCCGCCACAAAGATAGTCAACCCCGTGATGATGGTTACTGGCTCGCTTATATTGTCCAACCCAGCGACAAAACAGCCCTCGAAATTCAACTAGAAATCCACGGCGAAAATCTCCAGCCTCTACAGACAGCATGGATCGAAGTTAAGTACGATACTTATGGGCCCGCCGGACAAATCTTCAAAACTCGCCACATTGTCCTGCCTCTTCAATTCCCGGATCCCTCGATCACCCCCCAGTGGCGACAAACCCCCGTTGCCCAAGTCATGCCCATTCGCACCCACGTCCTCACCCACACCGATCGAGCAGAGGATATCATCGATCGTTATGTAGCACCCCACGCCCAGCCCGGAGATATCGTCGCCATCAGCGAAACTCCCATGGCAATCATGCAAGAAAGATTGATTCACCACAACGAAGTTAAACCCGGTTGGTTAGCTAAACGTCTCTGTCAATATTTCTATCGCACCTCTAGTTTTGCCACGGCTGGCGGCTTGCAAGTACTGATTGATTTGATTGGGCCCGTGCGAGTGATTTATGCCTTTGTGGGCGGGACTTTTGCGAAAGTTGTCCTGAAAAAACCGGGAATGTTCTACGCTCTTTCTGGGGATCAAGCCCGCCTCATTGATGATGTCACCGGAACTTTGCCACCCTACGATCAATTCATCGTCCTTGGCCCAGCAGATCAACAAAACTTGGTGAATAGCATCAAACAAAAAACTGGTTTAGATGTCGCCATTATTGATGCTAATGACCTAAAAATTGTCGATGTCCTCGCTAGTTCAGGAGTGCCAAAGAAACTTCTCCAAGATGCTCTCCGCAGTAATCCCGCCGGAAACGCCGATGAGCAAACTCCCGTAGTGTTAATTCGCCCCAATAGATAGCAAGGATAACAAGATTGTTGGAGAACGAGCGATCTTGCTTCAGTTTGTCTCGTTTCTTCTAAGATATCAAATGGGTTTTATAGTTGATAATCCATGGTTAATTAGCTACAGTTTTTTCGGCTTCGGGAGTTGCCGCCGGCTTAGTTACACCCATGCGAATTTCGGAACAAAAAGAAGTCATACTAAACCCTCCAAAACGTTTGAGAACACTATGCCGGAGGCGGAGATTGGGGCTGGCAAACCAGAGGCGCTCTTCGGAATACATGGTGTCGTACTCCGTGATTAGGGTCAGAGAGTCATCACTGCCCATGACATACTTTCCAGCCACGGGAGCTTTCTCGGCATAACCCATTTCTCGGAGTAGTTGCCCTTCATTGGCTTTGTCTGGGTCAGGAATTGGGACTAATACTGTAGAGCCGGAATGTTTTTCTTTGTCTTCATCCCATTCCATCAAGCCATCCCAAACTACCCTGGCTCCGCCCGTTGCCAAGCTGGGATCCACGTTGTGTTGTTCACAGAGTTTGATGACTTCTGGGTGATCCTTGGGCAGGGTTTCGATCACAATGTCAGATTTGCCGCTTTCTGCTTGCTTAAAGGCGAGATGATGGCTGGTACGCTGACTAAACCACTTGCCAGCACTGAGGTCAAAAAAAGCCTGAATATCCATAAATTCCCTTGCTCCACGGGTTATCAAAAAATTAATATAATCATTTAACTTATGATAACAGGCGGTTTTGAAGTTTGCGTATTCAGGGTGTTTGGTTTTTAGGGCTAGTTTTTAGTACCGGTTTTTAGCGTTGTTGGGTGATGGAAAGGGTGTAGGGATGTTGCTCTCCGGTTCGATCGCCCACGTAGAGTTGATAGCTGCCCTGTTCCCAATAGCCGGGGGCGTTGATGGTGCCAGTGGCTCGATCGGCCGAAACGCAGGAAGTGCTGCCGTTGGGGAGGCGAATCATCAGGGTAGGTTGACCACGACCTTGGAGACTGAATCTTAGGTAAGGAAAATCACTATTGAGTTGGACTACATGATTAGGGGTGGCGGGCAGTTGACCACAGTTGGGGCTGGCTTGGCTACCACCAGAGGTTCCTTGTAAAACCATGGGGTCTGGCTGAAAGCGGGGGGCGATCGCAATCCCTTGGCTAAGGGCTGGATAACTACCTAAGAGAACTAAGGAGAGAGTGGCTAAAGTACTAATGGTTAAGTTTTTCATAAATTATCCTGATTAATTGAAGAGCTTTTATCTAGGACTTAAAGATGATTATTTATTGAAGATTTATCTTAGAGAGCTAGTCTCAGGAGACTGCTTGAATTTAGAAAAGGTTCCCTAGGAATAATCCCTCGCTGGTTACATCGGTTAGTCTTTAGAAAAAATATAGCTTTCCTTAAGAGACAGATATATAAACTAGACTAAAGTTGTTAGATACTTATGGTTTTATTTGATTGTATTTTCCTAGTATCCGTTATCTATTGGTGCTAAAGCTTTTACTAAGGCTCAAAAAAACTCAAATTAAGATTAAGAAGTATATAGATGCACTCCTCGATCACTGTCTCCTAACAATATGCTTAGTCCCTCAGAATTAAAGTCAATGATTGTCCGATATCCTCTGATAGTTAAGCCGGATACGACAGTCAGTGAAGCGATCGCCCAGATGAGTGGTATACGGGCTATCTGGGATTCTACAAAAAATGTCGATGGGCAACTAGTCGATGAGCCATTAGAGGAAATGTGTCTAGAGGCTCGATCGAGTTGTGTATTAGTAGTAGAAGATCAGCAGCTATTAGGTATTCTCACAGAGCGAGATGTAGTCCGTCTGAGTACCCAGCAACGCTCCCTAAAACAAATAACTATACGAGAGGTGATGATTTCGCCAGTTATTAGTTTGCAAGAATCTGCCCTTACTGATATATTCTCGACTATTAATCTGCTTGAGCAGCATCATATTCGCCATCTGCCTATTCTTAATGATCAAGATCAGGTGGTGGGGATTGTAAACCATGAAAGCCTATTCCAAACTCTTATTTCCCTAGATTCCTATAGGACGGCGGAAGTATTAGAACAAAAAGTAGTGCAGTTAGAAGCAGATAAGATCGCTCTCCTGGAGAATCGGACGGTGGAATTAGAGCAGGAGGTTACTGCCCGGACAATCGCCCTAAAGACCCAAGCAGAACGAGAGAGATTGGTAGTAGAGATTGCAACTCAAATCCGCTCCTCCCTGAGTTTGCAAACTATTTTGGACACGACTGTAGAGAAAATCCGGCAATTATTGGGCTGCGATCGCGTCATTATTTACAAATTTCGTCCTGACTTTAGTGGCACAGTCATCGCTGAAGCTATTACCGGAGTTGGGCAATCGGTACTTTATACTGAAGCTCACGATCCTTGTCTTAACTCTGAATGGCTAGAATCTTATCGCCAAGGTGCAATTCGCATTATTAGGGATATATACGAGGAATCGATGAGCCAATGCCATCAGGAACTCCTTGTAGGGTTTGAGATTCGCTCCAAACTGATGATCCCGATTGTGATTGAGCAGCAATTATGGGGTTTGATGCTCACGAGTTATCGAGATTTGCCCCACGATTGGACAACCGATGAGATTGAACTTACAAAAAAAGTTACTGAACAAGTTGCGATCGCAATCCAGCAAGCCACTACCCACGAACAGTTAGAAGCAGAACTGATCCGGCGAGAGCGCACCGAAGCTATCCTCCTTAAGAGTGAACAATGCTATGCAACCTTAACCACCAACTCTCCTGTCGGAATTTTTCACACTGATGCCACAGGTAAATGTACCTATGTAAATAATAAATATTGCCAGATCACAGGTAATACCATAGAGACGGCTCTGGGGGATGGATGGCAGCAGCGGTTACACCCAGACGATCGAGAATTTGTGATTAATCAACGCACCCAATCTCTGCAAGAACATAATTCCTTTGAGTTAAAATATCGTTTTCAACGTCCTGATGGAAGTATTAGCTGGGTTTATGGACAATCGGTGGTAGAACGAAATGCCGAGGGGGAGGTGATTGGTTATGTAGGCACGATCACAGATATTAGCCAACAGGAAGCCGCCTTACAGGAACTTCAACAAGCAAAAGCCGCTATCCAAAAAAGTGAGGCTCATCAGCGGGCTTTAATGAGTGCAATTCCCGATTTGATGATGCGGATCGATCGACAGGGAGTGTATCTAGAATTTATTGCCTCTTCCTACAACTTTCATGTCTTTGGGAATCCGCTAGAAATGCTAGGAGATACTTTATTTAATACAATGCCCCTACCTCTAGCCCAAAAACGGCTGGATACTATTCACCTAGCCTTAGCTACTAACACTATTCAGATCTATCAGCAAGAATTTCCTTGGGATCACGGCTTTCAACTTGAGGAAGTGCGGGTTGTTCCCTACAGCGAAGATGAGGCTTTAGTCTTAGTCCGAGAGATTAGCGCACAGCAAGCCGCTTTACAGGAACTTCAACAGGCAAAAGCCACTGTCCAAAAAAGTGAGGCTCATCAACGGGCTTTAATGAATGCGATTCCTGATTTGATAATACGACATGATCGACAGGGAATTATCCTAGACTTTATCCCCAATTCCTATGATTTTTGTATCGTAAATGAGGAATCAGAGATGGGGGTAACTAGTATTTTTGAAAACCTGTCCTACGAATTAGCGCAAAAACGTCTAGATTATACACAGATTGCTCTAGATACAAATTCTATCCAAATCTATGAGCAAGAGCTTCTGGTTGGTAACAAAATCCAAGTAGAAGAAGTCCGCATTGTTCCCTACGATGAAGATGAAGTATTAGTATTGATTCGAGATATTAGCGAACGGTATGCTGCCCTACAGGAACGTGAAAAAGCTGAAGCTGCCTTAATTCAAGGTGAAGCCCAAAGCCGAGCCATTCTCGAAGCAATTCCTGATTTTATGTTTCGCATGGGTGCGGATGGAGTTTATCGGGGGTTTGTTACTGTTGATCGAGAAGTCAATATTCTTACCAGAAAATCTGATCCTACGGGTTCATCTATGGTAGATGTGCTGCCCCCAGAGATTGCCCAGAGACATTTATATTACCTAGAACAAGCTCTCTCCACAGGGGAACTACAGGTGTATGAACAACAAGTTGAGAATGATGGTCGCCTCCAAGATGAAGAAATTAGAGTGGTTAAGAGTAGTGAGGATGAAGCTCTGTTTATGATTCGAGATATTAGCGATCGAGCCGCTGCCCTCCGGGAACTCAAACAGGCAGAGCAAAAACTCCTCCAACTTAATCAAGAACTCGAAATCAAAGTCTCAGAACGCACCCAAGAACTTTCCCAAGTTAGCAGCCTTCAACAGGCGATCCTTAATGGTGCTGATTATTCCATCATTTCCACTGATATCAATGGGATCATTCAGACTTTTAATGCCTCAGCAGCAAGGATGTTGGGCTATGATGCCGCAGAAGTAATTGGCAAACTTACCCCAGAAATACTCCATGATCGCCAAGAGGTGATCGATCGAGCCGTTGTCCTATCTGCCGAACTGGGGCAAGAAATCCTCCCCGGGTTTGAAGTTTTCGTGGCTCAATCCCGTCAAGGCATAATCAGCGAAACAGAATGGACTTATATTCGTAAGGATGGTTCTCGGTTTCCCGTATCCTTATCAGTGACGGCGCTCAAGAATGATCAGCAGGAGATCATAGGCTTTTTAGGAATTGCCAAGGATATCAGCAATCGCAGACGAGCCGAAGCAGAACTACAAAAATTATCAGAGCGTTTGACCCTATCTCTCAAATCTGGGGCGATCGGTTGTTGGGAATGGGATATCACCCAGAACACCATTCTTTGGGATGAGCGGATGTACGAACTATACGGGCTGACAAAAGCTCATAACACTTCTTTAGTCTACGATATTTGGGCAAAGGGACTGCATACTGACGATCGAACAACCACAGAAAACCTACTACAACAAGCCGCTCTAGGGCAAGCAGAATATAACCCTGAGTTTCGGGTCATCCATGGTGATGGCAGCATTCACTTTATCAAAGCCTACGGGGTATTAGTCAAAGATTGCCAAGGAATACCCCAGAGCATGATCGGCATTAATTTCGATATTACCGATCGCAAACAGGCAGAGCAGGAAAATCAAAACTTGCGAGAAAGATTGCAATTTGTCATGGCGACCAGCCCCGCAGTAATTTTTACCTGTAGAGCCGAGGGAAGCTACGGAGCCACATTTATCAGCGAAAATGTCTATGAAGTTACAGGTTACACCGCCGCCGAATATTTGGCTGAGCCTAGCTTCTGGGTTAATCATCTCTATCCAGAGGATAGGGATAAAATATTGGCTGAACTTCCTCAGCTATTTGAGCGGGGATACCATGCCCAGGAATATCGATTTCGAGACCGGGATGGCTACTATATATGGATCAGAGATGAACTGCGCCTAGTCCGGGATGAACAGGGAAACCCCAAGGAAATTGTGGGATATTTTGCTGATATTACCGATCGCAAACAAACCGAAATTAAACTCCAACAACAGGCAAAGCAGGAACGCCTACTGGGAGCTATCACTCAACAAATGCGATCGTCCTTGAATTTGCAAGATATTCTCAAGGCTACGATCAATGAACTACATCAGGTTTTAGATTCAGATCGCGTCTTTATCTATCGATTGTTTCTAGATGGTACAGGTGGTGCCATTGCAGAAGAAGTATCTCCAGAATTTATTTCTGTCTTAAATGTCACTTTTCCAGAAGAGATTTTTCTAGCAGATAGGGATGATTGCTATAGTCAGGGCAAGGTGTCTATCCTTACCGATCGTGAAGATCCAAACCAGCTTAAATCGCCGACGGTAGTAGAATTTCTCACCAAAATTCAGGTCAGAGCGAGATTGGTTGCACCTATTATTCAAAATCAAACCCTTTGGGGACTGCTGATTGCCCATCAATGCGATCGGCCCCGCTCTTGGCAAGAATGGGAAATTAATTTACTAAAGCAAGTTGCCAACCAATTGGCGATCGCCATTCAGCAAGCAAGCCTATTTGAACAACTCCAACAGCAGTTCCTCGAACGTCAACAGGCAGAGACTAAACTCACCCAAACCAATCAACAACTAGCCGTTTCTAATGAAGAACTAGCCCGTGCTACCCGTCTCAAAGATGAATTTCTGGCCAATATGAGCCACGAACTCCGCACCCCCTTGAATGCCATTTTGGGGATGACAGAAGGGTTAGAGGATGAAGTTTTTGGGAGTGTTAATCAACAGCAAATTAAGGCTCTGAAAACCATTGAGCGCAGTGGCTCCCATCTACTGGAGTTGATCAATGATATTCTTGATGTTGCCAAAATTGAATCCGGTCAAGTGGAACTAGAATGTACTGCCGTTGAAGTTGCCTCACTTTGCCAATCGAGCATGGCTTTTATCAAGCAACAGGCTTTAAAAAAAGGTATTCAGTTTGAGACAAAACTTCCCCAGCATTTACCCAATTTATTAGTAGATGAACGGCGAATCCGGCAGGTGTTGATTAATTTACTAAATAACGCCGTTAAATTCACCCCAGAAGGTGGGCAGATATCCCTAGAAGTTACTCATCTCCCTCGTAATCTAGATCTGGCTGATGAATCTTCCCAAAACTTTTTGAAGATTGCTGTAATTGATACAGGCATTGGCATTTCTGCCGAGGGCATCCAAAAACTATTTCAGCCCTTTATGCAAATTGATAGTGCCTTGAATCGTCAATATAATGGCACGGGTCTGGGGTTAGCCTTAGTAAAAAGAATTGTCGAACTCCACGGTGGCAGAGTTGGCTTAACTAGTGAATTAGGGGTTGGTAGTTGTTTCTCGATCGAGCTACCTTATATTTACAATCCTGCCCAACCAGTAATTACCGCCAGTGATGTCCTAGTCACCACAGCCTTTGAGATGTCTCCTGCTGTCAAACAATCTCCCCTGATTTTGCTTGCCGAAGACAATGAAGCCAACATCAGTACCTTTTCTGGCTATCTGGGAGCCAAAGGTTATCGAATTATGGTCGCCAAAAATAGTCAAGAAGCGATCGACCTTGCCAAAGCTCACCAGCCAGAATTAATTCTCATAGATATGCAAATGCCGGGGATGGAGGAACTGGAATCTATTAGGCAAATTCACTTAGAACCTAACTTAGTTAATACTCCTATTATCGCCCTGACCGCCTCAGCCATGCTAGATGAGCAAACAAAAATAGAATCTGGAATAAAGGCTTATTTGCCCAAACCAGTCAAGCTCAAACAACTTACCACTACTATTCAAAGGCTCCTAGCTGGAGAAGTAGATACATCTTTGTAACTAAAGTCTTTATAGCCAAAAAATTAGCTGATCAATGAGTTTTATGATGATACATCTAAGTTTAGAATGTAACCATATCTAGGAATACAATGATAACAAGAAAATTCATAACTAAACAACAGTTAAGCCTATAACTAGAGAAAATTAGTGTTGCTTAATGGAGATATGAGAAATGTTAAAGCAAAATTTTATGAATCTTGTTGTAACTACTTTTTTCAATCTATATATATTTAAAGAGTTATACTGTTAATCAGCAGAACCGGAAAATCCAGCTCAGCAACTTGCACCCTATGCAGAAACCCCAAATTCCTTTTAATGAACCGGAACGGCTAGCTGCCCTCCAACGCTACGATATTCTCGATACTTTGCCAGAACAGGAATTTGATGATTTAACTCAGTTAGCAGCAGCGATCTCTGGTTCCTTGATTGCATTGATCTCTCTTGTAGATCAGGATCGCCAGTGGTTTAAGTCTAAGGTTGGGATTGAAGCTACAGAAACTCCTAGGGATATTTCCTTTTGTGGTCATGTGGTCATGAATGAGGAAACCTTAATTGTCTCTGATGCTACCCAAGACGATCGATTTGCTGATAACCCTCTAGTGGCTGGGGAACTGGGGATTCGTTTTTATGTAGGCACTCCTCTCGTGACCTCTGATAACTACGTTTTAGGAACTCTGTGTGTGATCGATCGCTACCCCAGAACCCTAACCCCCGAACAACTCACTCAGCTAGAATCTCTAAGTCGCTTAGTAATTAGTCAGTTGGAGCTAAGACTAACAGATACAAAACTCACTAAAATTAACCAGCAGCTAGCGATTTCTAACCAACAACTACTCCGGGCTACCCGCCTCAAAGATGAATTTCTGGCCAACATGAGTCATGAACTGCGTACCCCCCTCAATGCCATTTTGGGGATGACGGAAGGGTTAGAGGATGAAGTTTTTGGGGAGATCAACCCTCAACAGCTGAACGCTCTCCAAGTTATTGACAGTAGCGGCTCTCATCTTTTGGAACTAATTAACGATATTCTTAATTTGGCAAAAATTGAAGCCGGACAAATTACCCTAGAATATACCTCTGTATCCGTAGAGCATCTCTGTCAATCTAGTCTTGCTTTTATTAAACACCAAGCCATCAAAAAGCAAATCCAGTTAGAGGTCAAACTGCCAACAAATCTTCCAGATATCATGGTCGATGAACGGCGGATTCGACAGGTGTTGATCAATATCCTCAACAATGCAATTAAATTTACCCCAGAAGGTGGACAGATTACCCTAGAAGTGATCCCAGATTTTTCGGTTCTGCCCCCCTATCCTCAGCAAAGTATTCTAAAGATTTCTATAACTGATACCGGAATTGGCATATCCTCCGAGAATATACAAAAAGTGTTTCAACCTTTTGTGCAGATTGATAGTGCCTTGAATCGTCAATACTCCGGTACAGGTTTAGGATTAGCATTGGTACAACAAATTGTGGAACTCCACGGTGGTAAGGTCTGGCTGACTAGTGAGTTGGGGATGGGTAGTTGTTTCTCGATCGAGCTGCCTTGGGTTTCTGAGGTTCCCCCTTGCCTAGAAATGTCAACAGAGGATCAAGCAGGAGATCAAGCAGAAGATCAAGCAAGAGATCAAGGAGAGGATCAAGTAAAGGCCCAGAACCAAATAAATAGTCTAGATAATCAATCTATAATTCCCTCTATAACTCCCTCTATGATTCCTTCAGAGCTAGATTCCCCAACTCCCAAACCATCGCCCCTAATCTTATTGGCTGAAGATAACGAAGATAACATTAGTACCTTTTCTAGTTATCTCGAAGCTAAGGGTTATCGGATTTTGCTTGCCAAGGATGGTCAAGAAGCGATCGACCTTGCTAAATCTCGTCAGCCGGAGTTGATTTTGATGGATATTCAAATGCCGGGGATGGATGGATTGGAGGCGATCAAACGAATTCGTCTAGAATCTGATCTTAGTAAGCTGCCAATTATTGCTCTCACAGCTTTAGCCATGTCGGGCGATCGAGAAAGATGCTTAGCCGCAGGAGCCAACGAATATCTATCTAAACCAGTCAGACTCAAGCAACTAGTAATTACTATCGAAAATTTTTTAAGTATAAACTAATAGCCAGATAAGGATAAGCAATGAATACACCTTCTATTTTAGTAGTTGATGATGAACCCAATAATTTTGACGTAATCGAAACCTTCCTAAATGAACAGGACTACACCTTACATTATGCTGCTGGTGGTCAAGAAGCTATTGATTTCCTTGATGTATTTCAACCCGATGTAATTTTGCTAGATGTGATGATGCCGGGGATAGATGGGATTGAAGTTTGTCGGCGCATTAAAGCCATGCCTCAATGGCATCCCGTACCGATCATTATGGTGACAGCTCTCACCTCCAAGGAAGACTTATCTCGCTGTATAGAAGCCGGGGCAGATGATTTTATTAGTAAACCTGTTAATAGTTTAGAACTCCGGGCTAGAGTTAAATCCATGCTGCGAATTAAACAGCAATACGATCGCATCAATACCCTATATAGTCTGCAAGAAAATACCATTGACGTATTACAAAATAACCTAGATGAATTGTGTGGAAACCTAGCTTATACTCTGCCCCATGAACTAAATACACCTTTGAATGGGATTTTTGGAGTAGTAGGATTATTGGTAGAAGACTATGAAGATATGAGTAAAGAGGAAGTACATGAGTTGTTGACTATAGCTCAGAAATCCTTACAAAGATTAGAAAAATTAACCAAGCGATTTTTCCAGTATGCTCAGTTAGAAATGTTTAGTAATAATCCCAAAACTGCCGAAACTCGAAATACTCTTCCGGCAAAGATTTCAACTAAAACTCTAATTAAAAACACGACTAAAACTAAGGCTGAAAGTGTCGATCGAACTGGAGATTTAGTTTGGGATATTGCAGAGCTAGATATCTGCATGAGCGAGAAGGATTTTGTCTTTATTGTGGATGAATTATTAGAAAATGCCTTTAAGTTTTCCGATTCTGGTACTCCTGTCAAGATAATTAGTCAGTTAAAAGAGGGAAATTTTCATCTCTCCATCTCTGATCAAGGGCGGGGCATGACCGCAGACCAAATTGCCAAAATGGGAGCCTTTATCAAGTTTGACCTGAAGGATTACCAACAGCAAGGCATTGGCTTAGGCTTAAAAATAGTGAAGAGAATAATTGAAAATCATGGAGGTAAATTCTCAATTTCGAGCATTTATAAACAAGAAACAACAGTTGAGGTTATTTTACCTTGCGCCTAATGTTTACTTTGATGGAAGGAGGTGAATTTAGATAAGCTAGATAAAAGATTTCACTTTTATTAATGAAAATCTGAACTTTTAATATATTAATGTTTTCCATCTTAGTTGTCGATGACGAACCCGATAATTTTTGTGTAATTGAATCTCTTTTGAATGGGGAAGACTATCAATTACAATATGCTTCCCATGGTCAAACCGCCCTCGAATTGCTCGATCTATTTCAGCCTGATGTAATTTTGCTAGATGTGATGATGCCGGGGATAGATGGGATCGAAGTTTGTCGTCAAATTAAAGCTATGCCTCAATGGGAAGCTGTGCCAATTATTGTGGTGACAGCTCTGACAACTAAAAGGGATCTCGCTAGATGTCTAGAAGCCGGAGCAGATGACTTTATTAGTAAGCCTGTGAATCGGTTGGAGTTAAATGCTAGGGTGCGATCGATGCTGAGGATTCATCTGCAATATCAACAATTAGAGCTTTTTAATACTCAATTGGAAGTAATGGTTAGACAACGAACCGCTCAGTTACAAACCATGATCTTTGAGGATGCTCTCACCAATTTACCTAGTCGGGTGTTCTTACTGCAAAAATTATCTGAGATCTTAGCCTCTGGGGAATTATCCTACGGAGTAATTTATCTAGACTGCGATGAATTCAAGCTAATAAATGGTTCCTTTGGCTATGCTGTGGGCAATCAATTGTTGTTGGCGATCTCCCAGCGGTTGCAAGATTGTCTACGCCCTGGGGATGTCTTAGCCCGGATGGGAGGGGATGAGTTTTGCTTTTTGTTACACCAGATTGAAGACGTACAGACCCTAGAGCCATTTATCAAGGAGATTCTGCAAAGTTGTTTTCATGCCCCCTTTGTCATTGCTGATTGCGAAATTTTTATGACAGCTTGTCTGGGTGCGGCTCTTGGTAATGGGATGTATCAAATACCGGAAGAACCCCTGCAAGATGCAGATACGGCGATGTATAAGGCAAAACTGCGGGGCAAGGGTTGCTATCAAATTTTTGATTGCCAAATGTCCTTAGCGATGTTGAATCGTCTCACCCTAGAAAATGATTTACATCGGGCGATTACCCATGAAGAATTTATTGTCTACTACCAACCCATCGTCAATCTTCAAACTCAAAAAGTTGCCGGATTTGAAGCCTTAGTACGCTGGCAGCATCCCGATCGAGGCATGGTTAGTCCGGGAGAATTTATCCCCTGTATGGAAGAAACTGGGTTGATCGTCCTTATCGGGATGATGGTGTTGAAGCAGGCATGTCAGCAATTATATCTATGGCAACAACAGGGCTGGAATGAGTTAACTATCAGTGTAAATTTATCAGTGCGCCAATTTTCTTGCCCAACTTTGCTGGCGGATATCGATCGCATCTTGGCAGAAACTGCTGTGAATCCGGCTCGTCTCAAGCTAGAAATTACAGAAAGTGCCATTATGGAGAATGCAGAACTAGCGATTGCCTTGATGGAACAGTTTCGATCGCGGCAAATTCAGATCAGCATTGATGACTTTGGCACAGGCTATTCCTCCCTAGGTTATCTGCACCGCTTTCCTGTAGATATGCTCAAGATCGATCGTTCTTTTGTCCATCAAATCCAAGCTGGAAGTCGGAACTACCAAGTCGTGAATACAATTATTACCCTGAGTAAGCAACTGGAACTGGCGGTGGTAGCAGAAGGCATTGAAACCCAAGAGCAACTCCAATGGTTGCAACAACTAGGCTGTGAATTTGGACAGGGCTATTTATTTTCTAAACCTTTGCCTGTGCGGGAAATTAACAAAACTTATTTCTCAGAGCAAGGGCGGTAATCTCTATCGTGGTTTTCTATAGAGGCGATCGAGAAAATTTCCGAAATCAATTAGAATCGCTATATGGTTATCTCTAACTAATTTGGTAGGATTAATCGTTAATATTAATCTTCTTAAGTCGTTAGTAATTCTCGTTAACAATTCTCGTCAACAATTCTTAGTAGTAAACTGCTAGCCATAAAGTCAAAAACTGTCATGAAATCTTCCAATAATTCCAACTGGCAACAACGCCTCCAAGAACTCGAAGCTGAAGTTAATCAAACTGCTGGGCAAAGCTCTGAACAAAATCAGAGGCAAACTAATGGGCAGAATAATAATCCAGAATCAACACCGGGAAATTATACTAATTACACAATTCCAGAAGAGCTAAAGGCTATGGCTAATCCGGCTCGCTATCAACCGTTGCTCGATCGAACCCTAGTCTGGTTTAATGCCCTGCCTCAAGTTGGGAAGATTGCCGTAGTCGTGGTCGGGGCGTTTGTCACCTTTTCTGTGTTGCGGAGTGTATTGCAACTCGTGGCGGCGATCGCTAGTCTGGCAATTCTAGGAGTTTTGCTATACTTAGGTTACAAATTTCTGGTGGCAAATCAGATCACGGATAAATAAGGGCTGAAAATTAGGATGATTAATGGCTCCCAATAGTATTAATACCAACCAAAATAGCAACCCCAAGACTACACAACCTGCTTCTTCTAAACCGGAGACTAAGCCTAAGTTTCGTCTAGTTATTCCCCTGAGAATTCGGCGGGGGGCGGCGACTTTGGTAGAGGTTTCTTTGGTGGCAGTGGCGGCAGTAGTGCCTTTGAGTTTGGGGCAGGGAGCTAACGAGAGATTTAAAGAAAGAGTGCCTCTAAATCCGGTGTTGGTAGAAGTTCAGGAGTCGATCGCCCAAACCCTAGCATTACCTCGGAATCTTCAGCCTGTACAGGTTGCCCCCTTAACTAATCTGCTCTGGTCAGGAGCCTTGCTGTTGCCAATTTTGTGGGGAGGCACGCAGTTAATATTTTTGATGACTACGGGACAAACTAGCCCTAAGCGGTGGTTTGCAGTGGCAGTGGTACGGGCTGATGGGTCGCCGCCGGGGTTGCTCCGGGTAATGATCCGGGAAGGCTTGGGACGCTGGGGATTGCCGATTGCTACAGCCTACGGAATCTGGCGCTACACGGGAGCTTTTCCTGATCTAAGTATTTTGCTGATTTTGGTGGGGGGATTAATCGTCGTTGAAAGTGCTACGGTTTTGTTCGATCGCCGCCGTTCTTTCCATGACCGATTAGCGGGAACCTATGTGGTTGATGTGGAGTGGTTGGAAGAAGAAACAGAAATTGAAACCGGGGAGATGGAGTTTGGGGAGACGGAGCTAGATGATCTAAAACAGGCAGTGAGGGAGAGGAGAGGGGGATCGATCGAAGTCAACCAGCAAGTTACTTATATTGACGGCAATATTGTGGTGGAGCAGATCCCCGTGTCTTCAATCCTAGACCCAGCATTTTCTCTAGATTTTTCGGAGGCAGATTTCTCCCCTAGCGTGACGGCAGAGGGCAACTCAGGAAATTCTGCCAACTTTTCTCCAGATTTTTCAGTCAACCCTAATGACAACTCCGCCTCCTTCGCTGCTCACCATCGCTCTACCTCAGCCCCAGCAATTACCACTATTACCCTGCCATCATCCCGTCCTTTTCATCTCTGGAGCCTCATGCGCCGCTATCCGGGGGCAACTCTCCTCACGGCTCTGGTGGGTAGTATCAGCCTTGTTTTAGGAACTTTTGTGGGAACTCAGGTTTATATTCAAGGGGAAACCAATCAGCGCAATTTTCAACAACAGCAAAATCAAGTATTTCTCTCCCTAGTTAATCAGCTTAATCAGGCGAGGAGCGTTGAAGAAAGGAAGGGCGTGATCTTGGCTTTGGGCAGAATTGAAGATCACCGAGTTGTGCCTTTTTTGGTAGATCTGTTGGCACGGGAAAGAAGCCCTAGCTCCATAGAAACGATCGAGCAAGCTTTAGTTGCCAATGGGTTAATTTCTTTACCACCCCTGCAAAAACTTAGCCAAACTCTGCAAAATGATCTGCAAACGGCCATCCGTAGAGCCATCAAAGAGGAGCAAGATTTAGTCATTACTCGGCAAAAATCCGTTGCCCGCTCGATCGCCAAAATCTTAACTATCTCTGTACCTACAACCCAAAAAATTGACCTCAGCAAAGTAGATTTTAGTTCTATTCCTGTGGTGCTAGAAGGGTTAGAACTAGCTGGAATCAATTTTCAAGGTACTAATTTATTTAATGCTAATCTCCGTTACGGTCAATTTTTCAATGCGGGAGAAGACAAAATTGAAAGAACCTACGACGATCGCATCACAGACTTTTTTCGAGCCAATCTCCAACAGGTAGACCTAACAGGGGCAAGGGCAACCAGAGCCTTGATGGTGGAAAGTAATATCAGTTGGTCGGCAATTAATAAAGCAGATTTCAGTGATAGCAACCTGACTAGAGCTAATCTTAGTGGCGCCCAAATTATTAATTCTCAATTTAACCGGGTAAATCTAGAGCAAGCCAGCCTCACTGGAGCAAATATTGGTGATTCTCAATTTATGGGTGCTAATTTTGCTCAGGCAAATCTAGGGAAGGCAAGGGCGATTAATAGCAACTTTAGTCGGGCAAATTTAACTAAAACTAATTGGCAGTTGGCTGATGCTTCTCAGGGAAATTTTAGCGGGGCAAATCTGATAGGAGCTGATCTGAGCAATAGTAAACTTGTGGGGGCAAACTTCACTGGAGCCAATCTCCAAAATGCCAGTTTCCAAAATGCTGATCTCCGCTTTGCTGATCTCCGGGGGACAAATTTAGCCGGGGCAGATTTTCAAGGGGTGGTATTTTTTACGCCGCCTAGTGCTGATCCCGACCAGTTTATTCGGGCAGTGATCCCCAAGGAATCATCTACCATGGTTCAACAAGTTGATTTTAGTCGAGTGAAGAATCTCGATCGACGCCAGTTGACTTACCTTTGTAGCCAAGGTGCAATCCATCCCAATTGTCCCTAGAAGTTTAGCACAATAAAATTAGAACAGAATTAAAAGGTGTCTAAAAAGTGGCGTTGCTGAATCAAGGTATGAATTAGGCGGGAATAGGCACTTCCCAAAACTTGAGATAA
>JAIMKT010000006.1:87350-95452 GCA_020692245.1 Microcoleus sp. GA_180221_E-2-1-MAG-45_12 | reverse complement strand
GGAGTAGGGATTAATTGGTTTAACACGGGGCTTGATGTATGCCTGGACTCCCAGGGAAGTAACGAGTTTATGGGAAGTTCCAGACACGGAAACTGCTAGTTTGATGAGTGAATTTTATGGCAAGATGTTGCAGGAAAATCTCAGCCCAGCCGCCGCATTGAGAGCCGCACAACTAGAAATGTTTCGCACTTCGGCTCCTTTCAGCTCCGCTTAAGACAGGACGCTCAGTGACCAGCGTTGGGTAGCTCCCTACTACTAGGCAGCGTTTACCTTGCAAGGTGAGTGGAATTAGGCTTGGGTGAAAGAAAATAGCCAACTAGGTAGAGAGAACCACAGAGGATCGTTAGCTCTGGTTGGGGCAAAGATTGCTCTAGGGCTTGATGGACATCATTATAAACTAGACAAGAGGCGAGTTCGGGGCAGATAGCTTGGGCGAGGGTTGCCAACTCTTGGGGATCTGCGGAACTATGGTCTGGCACAGGAACTAGGTGGAGGCGATCGCCCGGTCGGAGCAAAGCCCGGAAAATACCCCGATGATCCTTGGTACTCAGAATCCCCATGACCCAATTCACAGACTTGGTAGTTAGGCTATCAACGTATTGACGAAGGACGATCGCTGCCGCCGGATTATGCGCCCCATCAATTAATAGCTTTTTGCCTTGATATTCTAGCCACTGTACCCTTCCTCGCCACTGGGTCTGCTCCATTCCCGCTTGGATTGCCTCCAAACTAATCTGCCAACCCTGAGCTTGTAAAACTTGGAGAGCTGCGATCGCCACCGCCGAATTCATCAGTTGAAAATCCCCCAACAAAGCCAAGGGATACTTGATCCCCCCAGCTACAACCCACGCATTTTCCAAGGGCTTAGCAGGTTCTACCCAAGTAGTCGGCGATTCCAGATCGGTAACTTTTTCCAGAAATACTGCCTTCGCTTCCGGGGGCAGCTGCCCAATCACCACCGGACATTTAGGCTTAATAATTCCCGCTTTCTCAAAGGCAATTTTCCCTAAGGTATCCCCCAACTGCTGAGTATGTTCCAGGCTGATGGAGGTGATCACCGAAACAAGGGGCGAATCCATCACATTAGTTGCATCTAACCTGCCTCCCAAACCCACTTCAATGATGGCAATATCTACTTTTTGTTGAGCAAAATATAGCCAAGCGGCGGCAGTGATCACCTCAAACTGAGTTGGGGAATCTGCTACCTCTGGGGGAATAGCGGCTTGGACTTGCTGGAGGACTTGGACTAATTCTTCTTCGGGGATGGGGACTCGATCGAGGGTGATTCGTTCCTGCCAACTAATCAAATGGGGAGAAGTATAACACCCAACTCGATAACCTGCTGCTGTCAACACCGAAGTTAGGTAAGCACACACAGAACCCTTGCCATTACTCCCCGCCACATGGATCACAGGAATAGCACGGTGGGGATCACCTAAATCTGCCAAAAGCCGCTGCATCCGTTCTAGCCCCAAATGCACCCCAAAACGTTGCCAAGGCTGAAGAATCTCGTCAATCTTGTTCACTTTTCACTTTCTACTTTTTACTTTTCACTTTCTACTTTTCATACCAAATTCCAGTCAAAATGCTTTTTACACCAAGACCAATTCGATCGATATCCTCATCCAACAGGGGCGGCCAGAGAACTCCAGCCCTTGCTCCTGTCATGAAAGCCCGCCTACTTTCGTAAGCCACTAGATAAATAGAAGTCATCACTTCTCGATCTATACTTTCCGCCCCTTGCAAATCTCCAAACACCATCTTCAGGGCAACCAAAATATTCGTCACCTGTCCCGGCACTGGAGGTTTTCCCTGTTGGAGCCGAGACAAAAAAGACTCTGGGGTAATTTGGTAATCTTTCCCTTGGGCAGCCAGAAAACTGTAGGCAGCTTGATAATCCATTGCATCTTTTCTCCCTAGACCTTAGCTGTATTCCACATACTTGGATTAGATAAGGTCTATTCACCGATAACTATTCACCGTTAATTGCTCACTGATAACTGTTAACTGTTCACTGATAACTGCTCACTGTCTTCCCGACCCATTAACCAGAGCCAGTGGATATGAGACTTAATGGCGGCAGTAAAACTAGGCAAGACATTGTATTTTACTCCGTACTCCGCACAGGTAGCTTGGACAATGGGAGCGATCGCCGGATAGTGGACGTGACAGATGCCGGGAAATAAATGATGTTCCACTTGATAATTCAATCCGCCGATGTACCAAGTCAGCAAAGCATTGTGGGGCGCAAAATCCACCGTGGTTTCCAATTGATGCACAGCCCAGTTATTTGCCAAGGGTTGCTCATCTTCTGGCAAGCTCACAAACTCGGCTTCAGGCATACAGTGGGCAGTCTGGAACACAAAGCTCAACCATAGCCCGGCGATCGCACTAGCTCCTAGATAAACACTAAGCACCTGCCAAGCTGGATGTAAATAGAGAGGAATCCCAAAAGCGAGAGTAAAAAAGAGCAGTTTCCCGAAAATTACTAAGACTAAATCTTTACCTTGGGGACGGGGAATTTTGTACTCGCCAATGCTGCCGAGGAGGAGGTCTTTGAAATCACGATAGAAGTGCCAAGCAACCACCAGCAAACTGTAGAGGACTGGCAAGTAAATGTACTGGAAACGATGGAACCAATAACGTTTTTGTTGGGGAGCCAAACGGCATAAAGCCCCCATATTGATATCATGATCTACGCCACAAACATTAGTGTAACTGTGGTGCAGGAGGTTGTGTTGCTGTTTCCAGAGGTAGGAACTCACACCTAAAATATCGGCTCCAAAGCCACACACTTGATTGAGAATTGTGTTATCAGAATAGGATTTATGATTGCCGTCGTGCTGAATACTAAGACCAATACCCGCCATCGCCATCCCCAAGGACAAAGAAGCAAGGGTGACTTGCCACCAAGTCTGGGCTACAAATACCACCAATCCCCAAGAGATGGCAAACCAAACAAAAATAATTATGGTTTTCAGATACATCTGGGGGGAATCTTTGGGCGATAGACCAGTGTTCTGGAAGTATTCATCTACCCGTTGCTTTAGTTCTTGATGAAAATCATTGGTGCGATCGTACTTAACTTTTAAGTGTCTATTGGCTAGACTCAAGTTGCTTTCGGTATTTCTAGGATCATTCCCAGAAGCTGGGGCAGGGTTTAACTTAGTATTCACTATCACGCAGTATTATGTCCTTTTAATTCTTAAAATTTACTTAATTTTTTCATCACATCTAAAGAAATGTGTATGCAGAATCAGGGCGAGAAATCCAGCCTGTGGGGTTAGATTTAACTCTTGATATTATCTCATAAAATTCGTTAAGATGGGCGGATGCTAACAATCTAGGCATTTACCTATAATTTATCTATAATTTACCCGTAAACTTAATTTCTAAAATTAATATGGTAGAATCTCCAACTAATTCTGTCCAATTTCTTACTGCTGAAGAGTCGGCAGAGGTCGATGCTGCCCTGCTTTCATCCTCAGAAAAATTTCTGACTAGATTAACTATTTCTTCTGCCCGTGTTCTCCAACAAATAGCCAAGGATCAATCAGTAATGATAGAGGAATTAACCGCTAAACAGATTATTGATTGGTTTGAGAAAGATAGTAAGCTACGTCGCGAACAAGGTATAGAAGCTGCTTTTCTTAAGTGGTAATCATGACAATTTATTGGTAATTATTGATTAGGTTATTGATAATTAATCATCAAAAACAATTAAAAATATTGAGATGGGCAATGGCTAGAGAACCATTGATTGAATTAAAGAACATTTCTAAGTCTTTTGGAGATAGCAAAATTCTGGTTAATGCCAATTTGACTATTTATCGAGGCGATGCTTTGGCAATTATTGGGCCTTCAGGGACTGGCAAATCTACGATCCTCAGAATTATTGCTGGGTTATTGGCTCCTGATAGTGGGGATGTTTATGTGCAGGGACAAAAACGTGAGGGCTTAATTGATGATGCTCCAGACCCGATCGGCATTGGTATGGTATTTCAACAGGCAGCTTTGTTTGATTCTTTGACGGTGGATGAAAACGTGGGGTTCCTGCTTTATCAACATTCCCGTATCGATCGAGTCCGCATTCGGCAATTGGTAGAAGAAAAATTGGGCATGGTCGGTCTAGCCGCCGAGGTTGCTGATCAATTACCTTCCCAACTATCGGGGGGAATGCGGAAACGGGTGAGTTTTGCGAGGGCAGTGATGGCAAACCCAGAAAACCCCAAAGATAATCCTGAAGTCATTCTCTACGATGAACCAACGGCGGGGCTAGACCCGATCGCTTCCACTGTAATTGAGGATCTAGTCCGGCAACTCCAAGCAGAAAAAGCCGGATGTAGTAGCTACGTGATGGTTACACACCAAGAAAGCACCATTCGCCGGACGGCCGATCGAGTAGTTTTTCTCCATCAAGGACAAGTCCAATGGTCGGGTAGCGTTGATGAAATAGACAATACTGATGAACCCTTAATTAAACAATTTTTTAGTGGCAGCACCACGGGGCCGATCCAAGTAACTGGTTAAGCAACCAAATAAGTTAGATCGTAAGCTTTAATTATTAAAATATATTCAAGATTTTATGGCATTACTTTTATGACATTACAGAACTTAGAACCACAGCTACTTGCCTTAACCCCAAAAGAGAAAGCCCAAGCAATTCATATGTTAGCTCATAGTTTGGGGAATCCTTGGCGAGGAATTGAAAAAACTGTTGGGGTCTGTGGTGGAGATGCCTGTGTTGCCTTTACTCGTATCCCTGTGTGGGTGCTGGTAAATGCTCGTAACTTAGGGATTACTGAAGCTGAACTTTTACAAGATTATCCGACTCTATCGGCAACTGATTTAGATAATGCTTGGTTTTATGCAGCAGTATACCCAGAGGAAATCGCTATAGCAATTAAGGAAAATATAGAGGATGAATGACTCGTTTCTATGCAGATGAACAGTTTCCCTTTAGGGTTGTAGAGCATTTACGAGCTTTGGGGCATGATGTTCTTACTGTCCAAGAGGCAGGCAATGCTAATTTAAAAATTTCTGATGATCGTGTTCTTGCTTTTGCAACTAGTAATAATAGAGTTATTTTAACTTTAAATCGCAAGGATTTTAAACGTTTACATCGATCGCAGCCTCATCATGCTGGTATTATTATTTGCACAGATGATACCGATAGAATTGCCTTGGCGGAACGGATTCATGCAGTTACTTTGAGAGAATTAGATTTATCAAATAAATTAGTTAGCGTAGTGCGTCCTAAAAAGTAATTACTTTAAATCTAGCTCACGATTAATTTGAATATCTTTTTCAACTTGTTGTAGTATATGGCTCTCTGTTTTGCCAGATCCAGCGAAACGCATAAAACCAAGTTTGGCGGGAGGAGTTTTTTTTATTTGTTGCCAAAGATTCATTAGTTGGATCAATGATTCTTCAGAGGCTTGGCTAATTTCGTTGATCATTTGCTCTTTAGTTGTCATTTAATCCCTCCAGTTATTTCAATTCATAACTACCCTGACTAAATTCTACTGCATTCGATCGATTAATGACTGAACAAGGATGATTCTCAGATTAGTGTCATAGCTGCCCACTCCTCTGACTTCTTGCAGTGAAATCTTTTCTAGTCTTTGAATAAAAAGTGACATTTGCTTTAACCACGATAAAATCTGGCAGGATTATCGTCACTACGGCATCAGACCCAGATTAAGCTAATGCAACATAAATTTAATAAAAATTGATAAAAACGGCTAACGACTCGGCTGATAGGACACGTGGACTGGAACCGGAGCGCAACGGCTTGGTTCACTACAGAGCATGGTTAGGCCACCCGTAACACATAGTCAGTTGCTGCATGTGTAGCAAACATCCGCCCCATACGTCACAGATCGTCCGCAAAAACGGCAGCTTCCTGGCGCGAAACTTCTTGAACTGTCGCTGAAACTGTCGCTGACGTAACTCTTGTACTTCGCTGCTTTGGAACGCTTGGACTTGGGTCCATCCCTGATACATGTGTAGCAAGAACGCGCCCTCTTCATCACAGGTCGTCCGCAAAAACGGCAGCTTTTTGGCGAGAAACTTCTTGAACTATCGCTGACGTAAATCTTGTGCTTCGCTGCTTTGGGACATCGCTCGGACTTGTGTCTCTCAAGTCGCGATGCTCGAACAGGAACTCCGCACAATTGACAAGGAATCATTGGGTCAGGTGTATTCATGGCGCGTTGTGTAGCCTAACGTTTGAGTCGAACCGTATTCCCTACGCTCAGCGGTTAACTAGAAGTCGTTTCATGTCGGTTCCAACGACTAGTTATTTCGTCACTCTTAGATTTTAATATATAAGGCAAGCTTATGCATTTGAGTGGTTGCTATAACTATGTATTAGACGGAAAAACTCTATCCAATATCACCATAGGGCATATATACTAAATGTCAAGTTTCTGGCTAATTATTTTATACAAAATGTTATACAGAAAAATAGCGAAGTCATGACCACTTTCACAGCCTTTCATGGTTCAGGATTTTGTACATTCAAAGATTTCTATCCCTTGCAAGTATTACCTCTATTGGCGATGAGCCTTCCCTATGAGAATAGATCAATCAGCAATATCAAAAAAATAGGAGAACTACTGCATTCGATCGATCGTCCGGTATTGGACTCCTTCGGCAACATGGGCAGCTTGGAGGTTTTCTTCTCCGGCAAGGTCGGCGATCGTCCGGGCAACTTTGAGGACTCGATCGCTAGCTCTGGCAGATAATCCCAGTTTTCTAATAGCTCCCTCTAACAACATCCGGCTTCCCTCGTCTAGCTTGCACCATTTATGGAGATGGCGGCTTTGCATCTGGGCATTGCAACTAATAGATTTTTCGGCTTGAAAGCGGTGTTGTGATCGTTCCCTAGCTAGTTGGACTCGTTCCCTGACCGTTGCTGAAGTTTCCCCCGTGGGTTGGCTGGTGATTTCCTCTGGTTTGAGGCGATTCACTGCTACCTGTAGATCAATGCGATCCATTAGAGGCCCAGAGAGTTTTGCCCAATAACTTTCCCGTTGCCGAGGCGAACAAGTGCAGGGCTGGAGGGTGTCACCATAGTAACCACAGGGACAGGGATTGGTACTTGCCACGAGGGTAAATTGGGCGGGAAAGGTGACAGAAAGGCGAGTCCGGGAAATGGTGACGTAGCCGTCTTCGAGGGGCTGGCGCAGAAAATCCAAGACATCCCGCTTAAATTCCGTCAGTTCATCCAGAAACAAAATGCCGTGATGGGAAAGAGAAATTTCTCCCGGTCTGGGAAAGCTACCACCGCCCACGAGGGAAGGACCAGAGGCAGAATGGTGGGGACTACGAAAGGGTCGATCGCACACTAAGGTTCCCCGTTCTTTCAAAAGTCCAGCTACGGAATGAATTTGAGTAACTTCCAGGGCTTCGGCAAACTCTAGGGGCGGTAAAATTCCCGGCAATCTCCTCGCCAGCATGGTCTTTCCACTCCCCGGTGGCCCCACAAAAATTAGGTTATGCCCCCCAGCCGCCGCAATTTCTAAAGCTCTTCTTGCAAAGCTCTGCCCCTTGACATCGTGGAGATCCTGCCCCGTAAATTGACTACGCTGGAGGAGTTGCTTAGTATTAACTTCCACCGGGGAGAATTTTTCTGGTTGATTGAGAAATTCGGCAACTTGAGATAGGTCAGCAAAGCCAAAAACTGCCAATCCCTCCACCACGGCGGCTTCTTGGGCATTATCTTGGGGGACAACTAAACCGATAATTCCCATCTTTTGGGCAGCGGCTGCGATCGGTAATACTCCAGCTACAGGACGCAGAGAACCATCGAGGGAAACTTCCCCCAAAAATAAATAATCTCCCAACAGTTGCCCACTCACCTGCTCGGAGGCAGCCATGATCCCCACACTGATGGGCAGATCAAAGCTGGGTCCCTCTTTTCGGAGATCGGCTGGAGTCAAGTTAATCACAATTTTTCGCATGGGGAAGGCATAGCCAGAGTTTTTGAGAGTCGCCTTCACCCGTTCCTTCGATTCCTGCACTGCCGTATCGGGTAGTCCCACCACCACGATCCCCGGCATCCCCCCAGAGAGATCCACCTCTACCCCCACTCGCAC
>JAIMKT010000006.1:75478-87339 GCA_020692245.1 Microcoleus sp. GA_180221_E-2-1-MAG-45_12 | reverse complement strand
CCACCACCGCCGCACTCCAAACCCTTGCCAACATAAGCCCGTCACCCTAGTTATATCTGGAGATATTCTATAGCAATCTCTATCTTAGGGCAATTATTCACAGAAATAAGGTTTGAACTGGGGTCAATAGGAAAATGAATTGTAAACGATCGCCGTTAGAGATTCTAAAATTACAGCAATAGTTCGATCGAGCCTACAATTTTATGGCAACCCAAGGACTATCGTAACCCTAGCCAAGTAAAGAAATCTTGACGAGTAAATAATTCTAGTAATAACAAAATTACAAACCCTAGCATGGCAAACCGTCCATTAATTTGTTCGGCGTAGGCGGTGAAACCAAAGGCAGGTTCTGGTTGATTAAGAACAGGTTGAGAAGGTTGAGCAGATGGTTTAGATGGGCTGGAATTGGTTGGTGGAGTAGAATTTTCTGAAGACATAGTTGGGATTAGCTGGGAAATTTAAGAAGTTACTTTAGATTAAGAATTATTATATTATAAACCCTATGCCTCTACAGAACTACTTGCCAGAAACTCGATCGCCCAACCCAATCTTAATAAACGATTTTCCCCTACCCAAAGCAGCCTATATTCATATTCCTTTCTGTCGGCGGCGTTGCTATTACTGTGATTTTGCCATCTCGGTAGTCGGGGACAAATTGCGGGGAGAAAGTTCGCAAACTATTACAGAATATCTTCAGTTTCTCTGTCAAGAAATCCAACAAAGCCCCGATTTAGGAAAACCCCTAGAAACAATTTTTTTTGGTGGTGGTACGCCGTCTTTATTAGATGGATCTCAACTAGAACTTATTCTCACAAACCTAGAGCAAAAATTTGGGATTAATCCCAGTGCCGAAATTTCTATGGAAATTGATCCGGCAACTTTTAATTTAGCTCAAATCCAAGATTATCAACGGGTAGGAATCAATCGTTTTAGTTTAGGAGTGCAATCATTTCAAGATCATTTATTAACTCTAGCTGGTCGATCGCACCGCCGGGAAGATATTTTTCATGCTGTTGATTTAATTCACCAAGCTCATATTAATAATTGGAGTTTAGATTTAATTTCGGGGCTACCTCAGCAAACTTTAGCAGACTGGCAAAATTCCCTAGAAACTGCCATAGATTTAGCTCCTAATCATATTTCTAGCTACGACTTAATTGTGGAAGACGGGACACCTTTTGCCAAGCAATACCAGCCCGGAGATCAGCCCCTGCCAGACGATCGCACCACCGCCGACATGTATATTTTAGCTCAAGAAACTTTAACCCAAGCAGGCTATGAACATTACGAAATTTCTAACTATAGCCAGCCGGGAAAACAGTGCCGCCATAATCGAGTTTATTGGCAAGGAGAAAGTTATTATGGCTTCGGTATGGGAGCCGCTAGTTATCTCAATGGGCAAAGATTTACCCGCCCCCGGACTCGATCAAGTTATTATCAATGGCTTGAGGATGGTTGTGTAATTGATACGCCAATCTTGACGAAAGATGAGTTATTTTTAGAGACTTTAATGTTGAGTTTAAGATTACAAGAAGGCTTAAATATCCAGCAATTATCAGCCAAATTTGGCACCGAATTAGCCACATGGACTATAGAAAATTTACAACCCTATCAACAACGGGGCTGGGTAGAATTAACAGATCAGCAAATCAGCTTAAACGATCCCCAAGGTTTCCTATTTTCTAATGAAATTCTTTCCACTTTATTTAGCCTAAAAATGTAGTAACCAGTGAACAGAGTACTTTTTTGTAGTAACGACTTTAGTCGCTAGAAACTTTTTACAGTAAGTCTGCCGAACTGTTTAGGAGAAGTAACTGATAACTGTTAACTTAGTAACTGAACGTGAATTCAATGAAAATTGATGAAGATGGATAATACTCCCGTTCAACCGACACCGATCTCTTCTCCACCTGACCGATTAACTCCTTCGGTCGGAGTGCAACGGGGCTGTTAGACCGCACATGTAGAACCCATGTGGGAATCTAATCTAGAGTCATAAGCCTTGCAACTAGTAAGTTCTCTCGCTCAAAATTAGCTAAACTTCTTCTCCTTTAAAGGAAATATTCTTAAGTTCCTCGCCATATTTTATATTCAAACTAAGAGATTCTGATAAGCGGGTTAGAAACACAAGTAGCGATTTTCCCAAAACGAGCGTTTGATTAAAATCAAGTTGACTGCAATCTGCTTGGTGTGCCACTGAATGACGCTTTCTAATTAGTGATTGAATGTTATCAAAATGTTCTTGACCTATTTCTTTTCTAATATCTTGAACAGAAATTTTTATCAATTCTAGAAATTTCTCTATTTCATCAAGAGAATTGAAACTTATATCCTGATAGAGAAAAGATTCCACCTCCTGCTGGATAATGGATTCAATGGACTCCTGGCGTTTATCTACTAAATCCAATAAGGAAATTTTTATATTTCTACTACTAAGACGAGCATAACGTTTCAGCGCAGATTTAAGATTTTCATCATCCAACTTAAACCACTCTCTAAGAGCAACACCTCGTAGAAACTCTTCTAAAGTGGCATGTAAGAAAACAACAGCGGCGCCTAGCAGATCACTTTGAGTCTCCTTAGCGGCACCTAGCAGATCACTTTGAGTCTCCTTGGGAATTTTGATTCCTTTTGAAAGATCAACTAGTCTTCTCGCTCTCCACAAGTTATTTAAGGTGTACTGAAATTCTTCTTCCATTAGCTCAGTCGTCTTAGCTTTCATACAAATACTTTACACAAGAAATAATTGATACCATGCTGTACTTTCACAACATGACAAAACGAGTAATTACCTCAATCCAACTTCAACATATATCCAACGGCGGACAGAATCATCTCTACTAAAAGCTAAGCAGTCTAACTATGTATTAGACGGAAATTTTTGTCTAATCTTACTATATGGTATATGGGCTGAATGTCAAGTTTCTGACTAATCATCCTAGTACGGGATATTATTAAGATCACATTTTGGGGTGACTAGACGGAGTTTTTCTGCCTAATCACCTACTTGGCGTGTTAGCTCGACAACATCAGGTATTTTTTAACGTGAGTTCGACGGTTTTTATCAGCCTGATGACAAGCAAGTCATTTTTTCCTGACTATAAGGTTTCCATCGGTTTCTATCGAACTCACGTTAACTGATTAATTTAAGGACGCACTAGATAAGGAGAATCAATTCTGGGGGCTTTATCTGTGGTGACGAGGGCATTGTAGACCAAGACTGCTACTTCTGCACGGGTGATCGATCGCATGGGTTCTAATTGATTTGGTTGGGGATAATTAACAATCATTAAATTACTCGTAGCCGTCGCGATCGCTTGAGTTGCATAGCTGGGAATCTCCGCTCGATCGCTGTATTTCAAAATTAAATCTGCCTCACCACCGCTTAAACTCAAACCATTAACAATAGACACGATCGCCTGCACCTTAGTTAAAGGTTGATCACCCCGAAAAGTCCCATCAGGAAACCCCGCAATAAATCCCATAGCTGCCGCTTTATTAATAGCTCCTGCCGCCCAAAAATTACTCGGCACATCCCGAAATAAAATCTCTGTTCGCCGGGTTGGCAAGCTAAAGGTTTTGGCAATTAAAGCTGCATACTGCGCTCGATTAAGCTGCATTTCTGGCTGAAAAGTTCCATCAGGAAATCCACTAATAAACTGCCGACTAACCAGAGCCAAAATAAAAGGAATCGCCCAATGTCCCTCAATATCGGTGAAGGATAAAACCCCTACAGTTCCTGCAATTTCTGTCGCTACAAAATTAATTCTTCCCTGAACTCTTACCGGATTAATTTGATTTCCTGCTGCCGTAATTGCTGCCGTACTATTATTCTGGATATCGAATTGATTATTATCTCTAATCACATTGCCAGCCGGGTCTTGAGAATTTCCTAGGTTAGGTTGTGCTGCTTCATTAATTAATAAGCCAATTCCTGTATTTTTGCTGATCACATTACGCCGGAGGACGGGTTTTGCTTGGCGAGAAAGGAAGATGCCACCATGATTAGCGGTGAAAGTATTATCAATAATTAAAGGAGCAGTTGTATCGCTCAAGGCAATCCCATAACCTGTTTTTGTAAAGGTATTCCGGCGAATTTCTCCCTTGCCATTCCGTCCGTAGGAAATACCACTAGCTCCATTAATTGTAAATAGATTATCCATAATTAAGGGCTTCCCTGTCCCACTAACAAAAATTCCTTCCCGACCACAATTAGTAAAGGTATTACTCACAATTACTGGATTAGTAGATTCTACCCAAATACCTGTTCCTCTAGTTTGGGGATTTGTTACCGTTACGCCCCGGAGTTGGGATTGATTTTCCATGCGAAAAGTAACACTTTGATTCCCAAAGGTAGGTGTAGCATAATTACCACTGCCACTAATAATAATGTTTCGACCTTTTGTATTAATATTGCCGACAACCATGACTCGACTCGGAATCACGATCGGAAATACTTCCCCATTGCTATAGGTTCCCGGAGCCAGCATGACTATGCCCCCATTGATAACTCTTTGGAGTGCAAAAGTTAGAGTTTTATAGGGAGATTGTTCAGTACCTAAACCTTGATTATTGCCAGTGCTGGGGTTGACATAAACCGTAGGATTACTAGTCGAATTACTGGGAGAATTACTATTAGCTACCTGTTCTAGGGCAGCACTTTTAGTAATATCAATTGGGTCATTAGTAGTAGGGTTAATCAGTGGATTAGACATGGGAATTTGGCACGGGGTTTAGAGTAGATTTCTCGCTTTGAGTTGGAGATATCGATCGATCAATTGATCACTAATTTGGGACACCGGAGCATCTAACACTAACACTCCCTGTTGTTTGAGCCGAGCAAAGGTGACATTTCTTTGAGTAATCAGGTCTAGAGCCACCGCCCGGATATAAGCCGATTGCAGGTCTGGGGTGAGCGCTTGGGCTTGTCGATCGACCTCTGGATCCCTCAGGGTGACACAAAAAGGCAAATAACGGGGGGTGAGTCGAGTCAGCGCCGCCAAAAGTTCTCCAGAGGCAGTGCTATCAATAATATCGGTTATCAAGACAATTAAGGCTCTCCGGCTTTGGTGTTGGACTAAATGAGTCACCGCCCCCATGTAATCTGGCTCCAATAGTTCGGGCTGGATGGGGGTCAGGGATTCCACTAGGCGAGAGATTTGGTTTTGTCCTCGCTCTGGAGGCAGCCATGTGTGCATTTTGCGATCGAACACCCCAATGCCCACTCGATCGCCCCGATGTAAACCCGTCAAAGCTAGGGCAAGGGTCGCATTTAAGCCCCAGTCAAACCGAGCTAATCCCTGCACTTGGGAAGTCATTAATCTGCCTCGATCGAGCAAAATAATTAAAGTCTGTTCCTGCTCTGGTTCCAAAACCCGGACTTGTAGAGGTTGAGCGGTATTCACTTTGCGGGCGGTGGCTTTCCAGTCAATCAACCGGGGATCATCCCCAGAGCGGTATTCTCGCAGTTCGGAAAACTCTGTTCCTACCGTGAAGCGTCTCGATCGCTGTTGATTGTTGCTATTCTCTGTGGTTAATTTCACCGTCAACTGCCGCAAACCAATTAAATCTGGATATACCCGCACTGGGGTACTAGCAGGAATTGTCCAACTATCCCAAGCCAAGCCCCACTGTCCTAGTTGACGTACCTGAAGATCACCCCACTGAAATTCTCCTCGATGCTGGGGATGGACATGGTAGCTTAGTTCGATGGTCGAGTTGTGTTCAATGAGGGCTTCTAAAGGCAGTTTTGCCTGTTGCTGAGGATCGGTGGTAAATTCCCAAGGGTAATGATCGTAGATTTTAATTTGGGTAGGTTTGGCAATTGATGAGGTAATAGAATAATTTCGATCAAGTTTTTTGGGGGAATTAGATTTATTATTTGAGTCTTTGAGATGTTTGTTACTATCAGCAGCAGTACTAACGATTAAATGCACAGGATTATCCCGACCAATGGATAATTTACCTAGGGGTAAGCGCTCAACTTGGACTCGATGGGATTGGCTCCGAAAGCGATCGATCGCAGCTAAACCCAGAACAATAAAATCAAATCCAGCAGTGATGGTAATACTCGAATTAATAGTTAAAATATTAGCTAAACCAGTGCCAAGAATTATCCCCAAAAATAATAGAAAATAAGTTTTAGTGCTAGGAATCATGATTATTTATCTTGGGGTAATTTAACTATCTAGGCACAGGAACCTGTTGTAAGATGCTGTTAATAATTCCAGTAATATTTAACCCATCAAGCATACTTTCGGGGCGGAGAATTAACCGATGGTGCAGGAGGGGAATCGCCACCGCTTTAATATCATCGGGAGTGACAAATTGCCGATTATCTAACCACGCCCTTGCCTTTGCCGTCTGCATCCAAGCCACCGTACACCGAGGAGAAGCCCCGATCGCTAGATCTGCATGTTGTCTCGATCGTTGCACCAGTTCCAGTAAATAATCCATAATCTGGTCATCCACTCGGACTTTGCTAACTTCCTGCCGAGCTTGAAGAATCGCTGCCACCGTGGCCACTGGAGTAATCCGTCCCAAATCCTGCCGCTTGGCTTGAAAGCCCCCTTGACGATTTTGCAAGATTTTCTTTTCACTGGCTCGATCGGGATAATCGATAATTACCTTAAATAAAAATCGGTCTAACTGGGCTTCTGGCAAGGGATACGTCCCTTCAAATTCCAAGGGGTTCTGAGTGGCAATCACCCAAAATAACTCCGAAAGGGGCAAACTTTCTCCATCTAAAGTTACCTGTTGTTCTTCCATCGCCTCTAGGAGGGCTGATTGGGTTTTAGGCGGAGTCCGATTGATTTCATCGGCAAGGAGAATCTGGGTAAACACTGGCCCTTTTCTCAGGGTAAATTCTCGCTTTTCTAAATCAAAAATATTTGTGCCAATAATATCCGTCGGTAAAATGTCTGGGGTGAGCTGGACTCGGCGAAAATCTGCCCGGATTAGTTGGGCTAACACCTTCACCATCAAGGTTTTTCCCGTCCCCGGTACACCTTCAAGAATCACATGCCCCCCAGCCAAGAGAGCAATAATTAACTGTTGAACGGCTTGATCCTGCCCGACCACCACCTGCCCCAAGGCGTTGCCAATGCTCTGACCTAGTTTTGCTGGAGAGGAATCAAGATTGTTATTTTGCCCCATAGGATTTCTAAAATTGTTAACGATCGCAACTTTTGGATATTTTGGATATTATTTTTCTACATTATAGGTGAGTTGCAATAACCCCTTCTCAAAGGTTTGACTATTCTTGAGAATTAGATTGATCGATCGCCCCAAACTGCCAAACAGAGAGATCCCGCCCCCAAGGATCACGGGAATGATTGATAAAATAATTTCATCGACTAAACCCTGCCGTAAAAACTCTTGGGCAATCTTGGCTCCCCCATTGATCCAAATATCTTTGGTGGTAATTTGTCGGGCTTGGTCGATCGCCTCCTGCACATCTCCTGCCAGAAAAATGAGTTGCGCTCCCTCTGGTGGGGTTGGTAGTTGATGAGCCAGTTGATGAGACAAGACCAGCATCGGTACTGGATAAGGCCAAGGACAATCCATCTGGGCAACAATTTCGTAAGTCCGCCGCCCTGCTACGATCGCCCCAATCCCCGCTTCAAATTCTGCATAGCCATAATCCACGTCCTCAAAGGGATGCAACCAATCCAAGCCATCCTGAGCATCGGCAATAAAGCCATCCAAAGAAGTAGCAATATACAAAATTACTTTACTCATCTTTTACTTGTATAACTCTATAGTTTTACTTATCAAGCCTAATCTCGATTCCAAATCATAATAATATCAATAACCCTGCGACCCTGACTATCTCCAGGCAAATAGATATAAGTAATTTGATGTCAGCTAATACATCAGGAAATATTCAAGAATTGCATCTCTAGAAAATCTGGTAGCAATCTAAACTAGTGATTTAAACAGTTATGGGGGGCTGATGGGAGCATAAAAGTCATGGGGCGATCGAACTCCCTAGTCTTATGGTTAGGATTGAAAATTTCGTAACTGGAGATACAAATAACTCTGGAAGCAACCTATAATCTGACAGAAATTGTTGCAAAAAACTATTAGAGAACTAAGGAAAAATCCATGCCTGAAGTAACCGCTCCCGCCCATCAAACTGGCGACTTTCTTGTTGACTACGAAGAAAAAGTATTTCCCGATGTCAAGGCAGAACCCGGCGAGAAAGCCCTTGTTACTTTCCACACTGTTGCCTTTGAAGGTTCGATCGGTTTTGTGAATTTACTTCAAGCAACTCGCCTCCAAAGAAAAGGTTTTGAAACTTCGATTTTGCTCTATGGCCCCGGTGTCACCCTTGGAGTCCAAAGAGGATTTCCCAAACTAGGTGATGCAGCTTTTCCCGGACATCAAAACTTCGGTGATCAGATTACCAAATTCATTGCCGAAGGTGGCAAAGTCTATTGCTGTCGGTTTGCCCTCCAAGCTCTCTATGGTCATGGTGAAGGCTCTCTCCTCCCCGGTATTCGCCCCATTAGCCCCCTTGATGTTTTAGATATCGTGCTGATGCATCGCAAAGAAGGCGCATTTATTCTTGATACTTGGACTTTGTAATTGACGGTAAAATTTTATTGATTCGTGTTGGATTTGTGCAGAGGTAAGTAATGGATTACTCCCAAATTGTTCGGGCGGCAGCGGTGCAAATTAGTCCGGTTTTGTTTAGCCGAGATGGAACCACAGAAAAAGTCCTAGGGGCGATCGCTAAAGCTGCCAAGGAAGGAGCGCAAATTGTGGTCTTCCCAGAAACTTTTATCCCTTACTATCCCTACTTTTCCTTTGTGCAACCCCCGGTACTCATGGGCAAAGAACATATGCGCCTCTACGCCGAAGCGGTAGAAGTTCCCAGCCCAGTCACGGAGGCAGTCAGCCAAGCCGCTCGATCGCACCAAATAGTCGTAGTCTTGGGGATTAATGAACGGGATCATGGTTCTCTTTATAATACTCAGCTAATCTTCGATCGAGACGGCACGCTATTACTGAAACGGCGGAAAGTTACCCCGACCTACCATGAGCGAATGGTGTGGGGACAGGGAGATGGAGCCGGATTGCAAGTAGTTGATACTGCTGTAGGGAAAGTAGGTGCTCTTGCCTGTTGGGAACATTACAATCCCCTCGCTCGGTTTGCCCTCATGACCCAGCACGAACAAATTCACTGCGCCCAGTTTCCCGGCTCCCTTGTGGGACAAATTTTTGCCGATCAGATCGAAGTCACCATTCGTCATCATGCCTTGGAATCTGGTTGTTTTGTGGTTAATTCCACGGGATGGCTATCTCCAGAACAGGTAGGACAGATTACCAGTGAGGAGAAATTGCAGGGAGTCCTCAAGGGAGGTTGCTACACAGCCATTATTAGCCCAGAGGGAGTACCTCTTTGTCCACCAATTACCGAAGGTGAAGGGATGGCGATCGCCGATCTAGATTTCTCCCTAATCACCAAACGCAAACGGATGATGGATTCCGTAGGTCACTACTCCCGCCCCGATCTCCTGCAACTCAACCTTAATGCCAGTGCTTGGTCAACGGTGACAACCCAAACCACCCCTCTAACTAACTCCCAAACTAACCCTTTAACTACAGCACCGCCAGAAAATTCTGCTGGGATCACGCCCTCCCTTCCTAACCTCCCCTCTCATCCAAAAAACCCTTGGCAAAAGCCAAATCCCCCCATAGAAGACTTGCCACCTCCAGAAATAACACCCTATTCCTAATCAAGTTAAATCAAGTTACCCAAGCAATGGAAACCAAACCCCCTTTACCACCTTTCACCCTAGAAACTGCCAAAGCCAAGGTTCAGGCAGCAGAAAATGCTTGGAACACCCGTGACCCCCAGCGAGTTGCCCTAGCTTATACCGAGGATTCCCAGTGGCGGAATCGGGCAGAATTCCTGACGGGTAGGGCAGAGATTCAGGCGTTTTTGGAGCGGAAGTGGGCCAAGGAATTGGATTATCGTCTCCGAAAAGAACTGTGGAGTTTTATGGATAACCGCATTTCCGTCTGTTTTGAGTACGAATGGCACGATGATTCTGGAGCTTGGTATCGTTCCTATGGCAATGAGCAGTGGGAATTTGCCCCTAATGGTTTGATGCAACGGCGGCAGGCAAGTATTAACGATGTCCCGATCGAAGAATCCGAGAGAAAGTTTCGCTGGGAGCGGTAGCTGATCTCAACTCCAGCTTCATTACTTTCCTTATTTTATTTAGTGGTTTAGGTTTTTGGTGGTTTAAGGTGGGCGAGGCTCACCCTACTTGAGGTAAATAAATGAATAAACAACAATTAATTACGGATATCCAATCCCAAGGCTTGAGCTGGGTGGACACTGAAGACGGGGTTACAGGTCGCAAGGGTGGGGCGGGGCCATCTGATCATCGGGCTATTACCCTTGAAGATACGACAGTGATGGTTCCTATCTACACGATCGCCTCAGCCAAATCTCCCTACACGGCAACTATTGATCCGGTAACCGATCGCCTCATGTTGCAGTTAGATCATCAAGATATCGCCCCGATCGCCCTGCCGCCGACCCCCAAGTTTTATAACCTCACCACCAAAGACGGTATTCCCTACAACCAGATCGCTCTCCTCCACAGTCGGGATGTATTGGCAACCACAGTATTACAAACCTGTAAGCGTTATCGAGACCCCGCCACTGTGTGTCAATTCTGTGCCATTGAAAAATCCCTTGAGGCTGGGAGGACGATCGCCCGGAAAACCCCAGAACAGTTGGCAGAAGTGACGGAAGCTGCTGTCCGGTTAGATGGAGTTAAGCATTTGGTCATGACCACCGGAACCCCCCACACCAGTGATCGAGGCGCTGCCTACCTGACGGAATGTGCCAAAGCCATTAAAGCCAGAGTTGATATCCCCATCCAAGCTCAGTGTGAACCCCCCGATGATTTTATTTGGTTCGATCGTCTCAAAGCCGCCGGGGTAGACACCTTGGGAATGCATCTAGAAGCAGCGGATCCCCAAGTCCGAGCCAAAATTATGCCGGGAAAAGCTACGGTTCCCTTAGAGTATTACTTCGAGGCGTTTGCAGCAGCCGTGCAAGTCTTTGGTTGGGGGCAGGTGAATACTTACCTATTAGCAGGTTTGGGAGATAGCCTAGAGACTTTGCTAGAGGTGAGCGATCGCTTGATCAATCTGGGGGTTTATCCCTTCATCGTCCCCTTTGTCCCCATTACCGACACTCCCCTCGCCGATCATCCCGCTCCCTCCAGTGAATTTATGTTGGCGATCTATCAACAGGTCGGAGCCATGCTCAAAAAAGCAGGGATGTCTTCTGCTGATATCAAAGCTGGTTGTGCCAAGTGTGGAGCCTGTTCTGCCCTCTCTAACTTTGAGTAATAAACCTATGAGTAATTCTTACATCTTCAAACTCGCCACCACCCCCGCCGAAATTGCTGCCTATTTTGCGCTCCGTCACCAAATTTTTGTGGAAGAACAGGGCTTATTTATTGGTAGCGATGTGGATGATTTAGATGCGATCGCCTACCCGATCATTGCGATTCCGGCGGTGACAAACTCCTCAAATACTGATTCTCTAACTATTGATTCCCCTCAAGTTGTGGGCGTTGTCCGCATCTACGAAACTGCTCCGGGCTACTGGTATGGGGGCAGATTAGGAACTCATCCTGATTATCGCCGGGGTTGGTCGATCGGCAAAGGTTTAATCTCTAAAGCCGTGACTACAGCTAATACGTGGGGTTGTGAACAATTCCTAGCCACAGTACAACTCCAGAATGTCCGCTTTTTCCAACGTCTCCACTGGACTTCCCTCTCGGAAATGACGATCCACGGTGTTCTCCACCATCATATGGAAGCGGATC
>JAIMKT010000006.1:53506-75425 GCA_020692245.1 Microcoleus sp. GA_180221_E-2-1-MAG-45_12 | reverse complement strand
TCGTTGGCGCAGCCTTCCCTTTGGGGAATCGATACCCACAATTTTCACTACAACTACTTGTTGGGATGAATTCTGAAATTCAAGGCAGATTAAATATTTCTCGTGCGTTTGCGGATAATCCAGATTATCAAAGCAATGACTAGGGTGACAGCGACAATTTTGGAGACCGGAGCAAGGTATGCGTCTACTAGTTCGTAGTTGTTGCCCAATAAATATCCGGCGGCGGTGAGGAATGTTACCCAAAGGACAGTGCCGATCGTCGAAAAGAGCAAAAAGGGCAGCATGGGCATGGCGTTAATCCCCGCCGGGAGAGAGATTAAAGTGCGGACTCCCGGAACCATCCGGCATAGCAGTACGGCTTTTTTGCCATGGAGATCGAACCAGCGATTTGCCTTATCAATATCCCCCCCAGAAATCCCCAACCATTTCCCGTAGCGGTCAGCCCAACCCTTAATTCGTTCTTCACTAACCATTTTTCCAAGATAATACCAAGGGAACGCCCCTAAAACCGTACCAAGGACTCCGGCGGCGATCGCTGGAACTAATTCCATTTTCCCTTGGGCAGCAGTGAACCCAGCTAAGGGCATGATCAACTCCGAAGGAATTGGCGGGAATAAATTCTCTAAAAACATCAATAAACCAATCCCTAGATAACCCAAGGAGGTCATGATCTCGACTACCCATTCTTTCATTAGTTATTTAATTTAGGTTAATTAAGTTATTTAAGTTGTTTTGATTATTTTAATGAGCTAGTTGCCAGTCTTCTCCTCTGGTGAGACGAATTTGGGCGAGGGCAAAGATGGCGGGGATGATCCTTCCATAGTTAGTGGCGATCGCTTTCCAGCCCAGATCCGCAACAAAATATCCCCACAGAGCCGGGCTAATCATAGCGAATACTGTGCGTACTGCCCCATACCGAGCTGCGGTTAGAGCCATCCCCTGTTTTGCTGTTTGCAGAGCCACATAACTCTCCCATTGGGCGGCGGCTGCAAGACCCCCTTTGAGGACAGCCGATTGGGCAACTTGGTGGGTAGCAAAATGCAGGGCAAATTGTTGGGCAACCTGTTGAAGAATGGCAGATTTCACCACAGAACTCAGGGCAAGAATGCTAGTATTTTTAATTAAGCTATTAATCGGGTCGGCACTAATAGCAGCGATCGCCGGAGTTGCTACACCCAAGGCGGGTAAATTATTGGACTCGGTGATCGATCGACTTACCCGACTATTCAGGGCTTGACGCTCCCGTTTGGGCATTTTTTTCCATGCCTTTTCCAGAAGATGCAAGAAAATTTCCGACTCAATATCTGTGGTGAGTTGATTTTTTGAGTAGGGGATTTTGAGGTAGTGACAAACGTGGATTAGGGCTTGACGGTAGGTGATTTGATTGGCTTGACGGCGGAGGACGGTCATCCCATCAGCAGCAAGAAACCGAAAGCGAGATTCGATCGCTTCTAACCATTCTCCCCGGCTCCGGCTCTGGATTTCCATGACTTGATCTGCCTTTACATAATCTAGAGGATTAAATTTGGGGCGAAATAGCAACTCTGTCAACTGCTGCAATTCTTCTTCTGTGGCTAATTCCAAGACACTTCTTAGTTCATCCAATTTTTCTACCCCCACAACACCAAAATTATTAGATCTATTTTTGTTAACATTCTAGCCTTAGTTGCCTAAACCCGGTATTGAAAATTGCCCAAGCTCAGCTAGAAGATAGGACGATCGTAAGCACCGTAAGCACAGATTCAACATTCCACCAATATAAAATCTCTTTACTGTGCTGGAACAAGACTTAAAGACTCGATTCCGTACCCTCCACTATTTTGTTAGCTTGACTTTATCAGCTTGACATCCGACCAACCAGACGGTATCTTACAAATGTCAGACCAACCAGTCGGTTTAATTTCTCTAAAACTTACCTTTAACTCAGGCGATAAGAGTTCTATTATTTGCGGGTTTGAAATTTATGGTTTCTACAAAAAGATCTCGCTCTAAGCCAATCCAACCTAACCTATTGCTGGCGGCGGCAAATAAAGTAGTCGTCAGACAGGGAGTTGATGCACTCACCTTAGATGCGGTTGCGATCGAAGCAGGCGTAAGTAAAGGTGGACTATTGCATCATTTTCCAAATAAAGAGGCGTTAATTGCTGGCATGGTTCAGCAAGCCTTGGATAAATTCGTTGAAGCATTAAATCATGAACTTGCCAAAGACCCTACACCTAATACGCCGGGACATTGGGCTAGGGCTTATATTCGAGCATCGGCTCTAGATGATCAAGAAAATTATGAGCTGCACTTTAACTTGTTGGCAGCGAATTTTACCAATCCTGAATTGTTAAAGCCCATGCGGGATTTTTGGCAAGAGTGCCACACCAAGATCATCTCTAGCGGACTTGCTCCCGAAGTGGCTACGGTGGTTCGGTTAGCAATGGATGGCTTATGGTTAACCCATTTACATAATTTTGCGCCTTTGCCAGACCCGTTGCGATCGCAAGTCATTGAAACCGTATTGAAACTTGCCCAACCTTAACTGACTTTTTAACTGATTCTGTCAATTTTTTGTCTCTGTTCGGCACTTGCCGGATTATTTCCTGTGACCGTTTGTTGCTCTAGAGGACACCTCTGGGGAAATTTCACCATCCCGTATTTACCTACTACTTGGGTTTAATGTCATGACAAATATTTCAAGTCGATTCAGCATTCAAGCAGAAGCCCGTGAATTTCTTAAATTGGCAGTACCTCTAGCGGGTGCTCAGATTGCTCAGGCGGCGACTGGGTTTGTGGATACTGTCATGATGGGTTGGCTGGGTCAAGATGTACTTGCAGCAGGGGGATTAGCCACAATCATCTTTATGGCTTTTATGATGACTGGAGTGGGATTGATCTCTGGTGTCAGTCCGTTAGTCGCAGAAGCCTATGGATCTGCACAAACTCAACGCATTGGGCAATTGACTCGTCAAGGCTTGTGGATCGCTCTACTGCTATCAATTCCGGGAATGCTGGTTATTATGCATCTTGATGGTTTGATGCGCCAGTTTGGACAGGCTGAAACGACGATCGTTCTCTCAGACACTTACCTGAGTGTGATGGCGTGGGGATTGTTTCCAGCGATCGCCTTTGCCGTACTCAGAGGCTGTATTGTGGCTCTCTCCAAAGCCCGTCCAGTGATGCTCATTGTCGTTGCTGCAACTTTGTTTAATATCATTGGCAACTATGTTTTAGGGTTTGGGAAATTTGGGTTTCCAAATCTGGGAATTGCCGGGTTAGCGATCGCCAGTGTCGGTGCTCACTGGATCATGTTTTTGTCGCTACTAATTTATCTACTCTGGCATAAACCACTCCATGAGTATGCTCTGTTTCATTCTCTCCATCGCTTAAACCCCAAAATTCTCCAACAGTTACTCTGGGTAGGCGGGCCGATCGGCGTTGCTGCGGTGTTGGAATATGGATTGTACACAGTAGTTAGCTTCTTTATGGGAACATTGGGAACCCCTGTGTTAGCAGCTCATCAAGTGGTATCACAAACGGTGATTATCCTGTTTATGATTCCTTTAGCTATGTCTTATGCGGCAACCGTTCGAGTCGGGCAGTGGTTTGGTCAACGAGATTGGGAACAGATTCGACAAGCTGCCTTTGTAAGTATTGGGTTAGCAGTATTGTTTATGTCGATCGCTGGGATTGTGGTGTTTAATTATCCTCTTCAAATCGTTGGATTGTATCTTGACTTGAATAATCCAGATAATAGGCAGGCTTTAGATATCAGCATTTCAATTATAAAGGTCGCAGCTTTTGGACTGATTTTAGATGGGATCCAACGAACAGCCAACGGTGTTTTACAAGGTTTGCAAGATACTCGAATTCCCGTGCTGCTGGGAATAATCGCTTATTTGGGTATTGGCTTAATGACGAGCTATCTACTAGGATTCCATACTTCCTTAGCTGGTCTAGGCGTTTGGATTGGAGGATATATAGGAGTAGCAGCCGCAGCGATCGCTTATCTTTGGCGATTTTGGAGAGTTATGCTAAAGAAAAAATCACTTTCTGCCTAGCAGCTTTGTCCAACTGCTGCAATTCTTCTTTGGCTAATTCCCAAACACTTCTCAGTTCATCCAACTCCCTACCCCTCTTTCCATAAACACAAAAACTAGATTGCTATAGCTACAATAGGAATAATTTATGGGGTTCCATTTTTTAAAGTAAATTACTATCAAATACTATCAATCAGACTTTAGCTATGGCACGGGGCGACCAGATATATGTAGAGCGAGAATTTCTTAATCTCCAAGGAGTGTACGAACACCATGGGATTGATTGTGGTGACGGGACAGTGATTCATTATCGGAAAGGAAACGAGATTATTGAACGCACCTCTATGGGGATATTTAGTGGTGGGCAGAAAATTTATCTGCGGAACTATCCCTCTTCTTTTATTCCTGATGTAGTGATTCGTCGAGCTACTAGCCGCCTAGGAGAGCAGAAATATAATCTGTTGTTTAATAACTGTGAACACTTTGCGACTTGGTGTAAAACGGGAGTGAGCGAAAGTAAACAAGTCCGGGATATTTTGCCAGTCCTCAGCACTATGGATCCCTCAGAAGTAGCCGAACCTATTCGGGAAGCTCTGAAAGGAAACAGTCAGGAAAATTCTCAGTTATTGCTAGATCAGGCGATCGCCCAAATTCGAGTAACTTGGAATAATCTCCAACCAGACTACAAACGGAACCTGCAAGAGGCAGAGGAATGGCAGCAGGTGGCTCTCAAGGCTCTGAAGAAAAACCGAGAAGACCTCGCCAGGGCAGCACTAAAAAAGAAGCTCACCTATCAAAACCAAGCCAACGCCCAGAAAGACCAGCTAGAGCAACTTGCCACCATGACCCAGACTCTCCTGAAAAATCATTTTTAATTAATCAGGAGTGTAACTATTAATTCTCTGTTAACTCTTCAATTAGCTCTTCGGCTGTCAGAGCCGAGTCTGTTTCTGGTGAAGTTTCTTCAGAAGTTATAGTTGGAGACTCTAGATCAGGAATTTCTGGAGTCGTAGTTTCTGAGGGAGTAATAGTTTTGTCTGGTGTGGGAATATCGGTCGATCGAGATGTCGGGACTTCAAGAGTTGGGGTTGCCAAGGCTGAAGGAATTGGGCTGGGAATCGCTTTAGGTGTTGGTGCAGGAATTGGTGATGGCGTAGGAGTTGGAATTGGTGCAGGAGTGGGTGGGGCTTCGTAGGTGGGGTTAATAATACCTTTTGCCGCCGCAACTGAGAGTTCCCCCCGGACTAAGCGAGACAAAGTATCTTTGCCACCGGGCTTGTAGGTGAAAACCTTGGCAGTATTGTTGTAAATATTTTCCACAACATTTCCCTGTTCATCGATAAATTTCAGTTGTACCCAGTTTTTGCCCCGTTGCCAACCCTTGAGATAAATTGGCTGCCATTGGTCTAACACAAAAGTTTCGCCATTGATGGTGGCTTGGATGCGCCAGTCAGGAATTTCATCCTCGCTATCTTCGGCGGCAATTAAATGAAGGGGCGCATTAGTCAAGTGAAAATCAAGGAGAATCGGTTCGGCTCCATACTCCCCAGCCGGACTACTGTAGGTTAGTAACGGTAATTTGGGATTGAGTTGGTTATTAATAGTCTTGGTGAAAACGTGGAAGGTAACTTGGGCGTAGGCTCCTTCGTTTTTGAAGCTTTCATGCCAAGGGTAGGCAGCAAAGACCCGGAGGGTATGACTTCCGGCGGCAAGGTCAGAAAATATTAAAGGTTCTTGAAGATCGTATACATCTTGGGGGTCTTGATTATCCAGAATGACGGTGAGGTGGGAGCCTAGCTGGAGTTCCTTGTCTTGAAATATGGGTAAATCTGTAACTTGGAGTTGGATATTAACCTGATTGTCTGTGAGGATTTGCTCTGGTTGAGGGCTGAGGATCCGAACTTGGGGCTGTTTGAGTTCGAGGATTTGGTGGAGTTGTTGAATGGTGTTAGGAGGGGCCACTTCCTTGAGTTGTTTGAGTCGGGCTGTGGGGCGGGAGGCTTCACTAGCAGTAGTAGAAGAGGTTTCGATGCGATCGCTACATCCCCATAAATTAACCACTAAGACCAAAAACAACAAGCTCAAGGTCAAACGCCGGAGATTTTTCCACCATTCTTTTGCAAATAACACCTTAGGTTCTCCTCATTACAATTATTGGTAAATAAATTACGCTATAAAATTACATCAATAAATTTCGATGCTCAGGTTTGAGATTGCCTTAGCATAACTTGAGAACTGCCCTCAAGATTTTCTCTCAAATTCCCGGCATTAATCATGACATTAACTATGATTGACTATTTATCTCGTCCATAGTATCGATCCTAACATGACAGTTCCCGTAACCAGAGCCAGCAAAAAATGGGTTATGTCTATAAACTTTTGTAATTAATGCCATCACTATGGCTTAATTAGTGTTGGCAATTACCACGACTAATCTAGTAAGTTGCTTTTTCCCTAATCCTTAGGAAATTTAAAGCCAATTGTAAAAAGTATTGCTTATTGTTAACTTTCGTTGCGTTCCCTCAAATAGCTGTAACTGAATCTAGCTATGGCATTGTTGGGAATCTGGGCGAATAGCTCCTGAGAGAAATTTGAACTATTATTAACCAGAATTGAACAAATTACCTATTGGGATTATCATCAATCAAAGTTAGAACTATTCCCTATCCTTGTTCATCAGAGGAGACTCCTCATGACAATTAGTCCTCCAGAGCGTGAGGCGAAAGCAAAAGTGTTGGTCGACAAGGATCCGGTTCCTACTTCCTTTGAGAAGTGGGCAAAGCCCGGTCATTTCGATCGCACTCTTGCTAAAGGACCAAAGACCACTACCTGGATTTGGAACCTCCACGCCGACGCGCACGATTTCGATAGCCATACCTCCGATTTAGAAGATATTTCTCGAAAAATCTTTAGTGCTCATTTTGGACACTTAGCCGTAGTCTTCGTCTGGCTGAGTGGAGCTTATTTCCATGGTGCCAAGTTCTCCAACTTTGAGGCTTGGTTAACCGACCCTACCCACATCAAACCCAGTGCCCAAGTGGTCTGGCCGATCGTGGGACAAGAAATCCTCAATGCTGATGTTGGTGGCGGTTTCCACGGCATTCAAATTACATCTGGTCTGTTCCAACTATGGCGGGCTAATGGTTTTACCAACTCCTATCAACTCTACTGCACTGCTATTGGTGCCTTAGTCATGGCAGCCCTTATGCTGTTTGCGGGTTGGTTCCACTACCACAAGCGCGCTCCCAAATTGGAGTGGTTCCAGAATGTAGAATCGATGATGAATCATCACCTAGCAGTATTGTTAGGCTGTGGTTGCTTGGGCTTTGCCGGGCAGCAGATTCACGTGGCTCTGCCCATCAATGCTTGTATGGATGCGATCGATGCTGGTCAGCCCCTCACCGTTGGTGGCAAACTCATCGCCTCGGTAGCAGACATTCCCCTGCCCCACGAATGGATTCTCAACCCCAGCTTAATGGCGGATATCTATCCTAGTTTTGCCCAAGGCTTGGTTCCTTTCTTCACTGGCAACTGGGGTGTCTACAGTGACTTCCTCACCTTCAAGGGCGGCTTGAACCCTGTAACTGGCGGTTTATGGCTCTCAGATACTGCTCACCATCACTTGGCTCTAGCAGTGCTCTTCATTGTGGCTGGTCACATGTACCGCACCAACTGGGGCATCGGTCACAGCATGAAGCAAATCCTCGAAGCCCACAAAGGTCCCTTTACTGGGGAAGGTCATAAAGGTCTCTACGAGATTCTGACTACTTCTTGGCACGCTCAATTGGCAATCAACTTGGCTATGCTGGGTTCCGTGACCATCATTGTGGCTCACCACATGTATGCCATGCCTCCCTATCCTTATATTGCGACTGACTACGCCACTCAACTGTGCTTATTCACTCACCATATGTGGATTGGAGCCTTCTTGATTGTGGGTGCTGGCGCTCACGGGGCGATCTTCATGGTTCGGGATTACGATCCAGCCAAGAATGTTAACAACCTCCTCGATCGGGTCATCCGTCAACGGGATGCTTTGATTTCTCACCTCAACTGGGTTTGTATCTTCCTCGGCTTCCATAGCTTTGGCTTGTATGTCCACAACGACACCATGCGGGCTTTTGGTCGTCCCCAAGATATGTTTAGCGATACTGGTATTCAACTCCAGCCTGTATTTGCCCAGTGGGTACAAAATATCCATGCTCTGGCTCCCGGTAATACTGCTCCTAATGCCACGGAAATTGTTAGCCATGCCTTTGGCGGCGGTTTAGTTGCGGTCGGCGGTAAAGTTGCCATGATGCCCATTGCCTTGGGTACAGCAGACTTTATGGTGCACCACATTCACGCTTTCACCATCCACGTTACCGTGTTGATCCTCCTGAAAGGTGTTTTGTATGCCCGTAGCTCTCGTTTGATTCCTGATAAAGCAAGCCTCGGCTTCCGCTTCCCCTGCGACGGTCCTGGTCGGGGTGGTACTTGCCAAGTTTCTGGTTGGGATCACGTTTTCCTCGGTTTATTCTGGATGTACAACAGTATCTCGATCGTGATTTTCCACTTCAGTTGGAAGATGCAGTCCGATGTCTGGGGTACGGTAGCTCCCGATGGTACGGTGTCTCATCTGACTGGTGGCAACTTTGCCCAAAGTGCGATTACAATCAACGGCTGGCTCCGGGACTTCCTGTGGGCGCAAGCTTCTCAGGTCATCAGCTCCTACGGCTCTGCTCTGTCAGCCTATGGTTTGATGTTCTTGGCAGCACACTTTGTCTGGGCTTTTAGCTTAATGTTCTTATTCAGTGGTCGCGGCTACTGGCAGGAATTGATTGAGTCGATCGTCTGGGCGCACAACAAGCTGAAAGTAGCTCCTGCCATTCAACCTCGTGCTTTGAGCATCACTCAAGGTCGGGCTGTGGGGGTCGCTCACTATCTCTTGGGAGGGATCGCCACTACTTGGGCGTTCTTCCATGCCCACATCATTTCAGTAGGGTAAAATCCAGCTAGGGGGTGATTGCGCTCCCTAGTCGGTCAACTCCCCTGTAGGTCAAAAAAGTTGGGTTCTCTAGCCCTTGCTTTTGAACTGCAACTAATAACTGTAAAAGGATTTCCGAAAACAGATGGCAACCAAATTTCCTAAATTTAGCCAAGACCTAGCCCAAGACCCGACCACTCGTCGGATCTGGTACGGCATTGCCACAGCCCACGACTTTGAAACCCATGATGGCATGACGGAGGAAAATCTCTACCAAAAGATTTTTGCTTCCCACTTTGGTCATATCGCTATCATCTTCTTGTGGACTTCCGGCAACCTGTTCCATGTGGCTTGGCAAGGCAACTTTGAACAATGGATTAAAGACCCTTTAAATGTCCGTCCGATCGCCCACGCTATCTGGGATCCCCAGTTTGGTAAGCCTGCGGTAGATGCGTTTACCCAAGCTGGAGCCAACTACCCAGTAGACATCTGCTATTCCGGTGTTTATCACTGGTGGTACACCATCGGGATGCGGACTAATGGCGAACTCTACAATGGCGCAATTTTCTTGCTAGTTCTTGCAGCAGTGATGCTCTTTGCTGGCTGGTTACACCTCCAACCCAAGTTCCGTCCCAGCCTCTCCTGGTTCAAGAGTGCGGAACACCGCCTCAACCACCACCTTTCTGGTTTGTTTGGGGTTAGTTCCCTCGCTTGGGCTGGTCACTTGGTTCACGTCGCTATTCCTGAATCCCGTGGTCAACACGTGGGCTGGGATAACTTCCTGACTACCCTACCCCACCCAGCAGGTTTAGTACCCTTTTTCACTGGTAACTGGGGTGTCTACGCTGAAAATCCAGATACTGCTGGTCAAATCTTTGGGACTGCTGAAGGTTCTGGGACTGCAATTCTTACCTTCTTGGGTGGTTTTCATCCCCAAACTGAGTCTCTATGGTTAACAGATATGGCGCACCATCACTTGGCGATCGCTGTGCTGTTTATCATTGCTGGTCACATGTACCGGACAAACTTCGGGATTGGTCACAGCATCAAAGACATGCTCAACTCCAAGGCTGGCTTAGTTGGTGGCAAGAGTGAAGGTCAGTTCAACCTGCCTCACCAAGGGCTGTACGATACCATGAACAACTCCCTCCACTTCCAATTAGCTTTTGCCTTGGCAGCTCTAGGGGTGATCACTTCTTTGGTAGCCCAGCACATGTACTCCTTACCTCCCTACGCCTTTATTGCTAGGGATTACACTACCCAAGCAGCACTGTACACACACCACCAGTATATTGCCGGCTTCATTATGGTAGGAGCCTTTGCTCACGGAGCGATCTTCCTAGTCCGGGATTATGATCCAATCCAAAACAAAGGTAATGTTCTAGACCGAGTGCTACAGCACAAAGAAGCAATTATTTCCCACCTCAGTTGGGTGTCTTTGTTCCTTGGTTTCCATACCTTGGGTCTGTACGTTCACAATGATGTGGTTGTTGCCTTCGGAACTCCTGAAAAGCAAATCCTCATCGAGCCTGTGTTTGCTCAGTTTATTCAAGCTTCCCACGGTAAACTGCTCTACGGCATGGATGTTTTACTCTCCAGCCCCGATAGCATTGCCACCACTGCTTGGCCGAACTACGGTAATGTGTGGTTGGAAGGCTGGTTAGAAGCCATTAACAGTGGTAAAAACTCCCTGTTCTTGACCATTGGACCTGGTGATTTCTTGGTACACCACGCGATCGCCCTTGGTCTGCACACTACTACTTTGATCTTGGTCAAGGGTGCCTTGGATGCTCGTGGTTCTAAGTTGATGCCCGATAAGAAAGACTTCGGCTATGCCTTCCCCTGTGATGGTCCTGGTCGGGGTGGTACTTGCGACATCTCTGCTTGGGATTCCTTCTACCTCGCCATGTTCTGGATGCTCAATACTCTAGGTTGGGTAACATTCTACTGGCACTGGAAACACCTCGGTGTGTGGCAAGGCAACGTGGCTCAATTCAATGAATCTTCTACCTACTTGATGGGTTGGTTCAAGGATTACCTCTGGCTCAATTCTTCACAGCTAATTAACGGTTACAACCCCTACGGTACGAATAATCTGTCGGTCTGGGCTTGGATGTTCCTCTTTGGACACCTAGTATGGGCAACTGGTTTCATGTTCCTAATTAGCTGGCGTGGTTACTGGCAAGAGTTGATTGAAACTATTGTCTGGGCGCACGAACGGACTCCTTTAGCGAACCTGATTCGTTGGAAAGACAAACCCGTGGCTCTGTCGATCGTCCAAGCTCGTGTGGTTGGTTTAGCTCACTTCACCGTTGGCTATGTCCTGACCTACGCTGCCTTCCTGATTGCTTCTACGTCTAGTCGCTTCGGCTAACTAATCTGTAGTTAATAGATAGAAGTCAAAAATATTTTCCCCTGCCATCTGGTGGGGGATTATTCTTTGGGAAAAGAAAATATCATAATTGAGGGATTAGCTTTATGGAAGCAATACTGAATATTGTTATTTATGGCAGTTTGGCTTTGAGCTTTACAATTACTTTTTTTGCGATCGACAAGACAGTCCAAAGGATTGATCGGCGTACAAAAAAACTAGAGCTTTGTCTAGATTTGATTTTGAATAAATTGGAACTAGAAATTCCTTCTTCCCTATCTGATAGAGTAAAGGAACTAGCTCGGAATCCTCAAACAAAGATTGCTGCCATCAAGCTCCATCGAACAGAAACAGGAGTGGGCTTAAAAGAAGCCTTAGAAGATATTGATAATTTTCTTGCCCAAAACTATCCTGATGGTTGATTTTGGAGAGGTTGCCAGCCCGGTTGCCAGCGACTTTTATCTTGGAGATTTTTAGCGTTGATCCAGAAACGGACTGCCGGATCACAGGCTGCCACTAGTTCAGCAAAAACTAGCTTGCCCTCGTGCTGCCGATTTTTTACCTGAAAATGCCGCCACCCAAAGGTCTGATCTTGGGCTGTCCATTTGGAGCCGACTAGATGGGGAAATTTCTGTTTTTTTGCTGTTGTCATCTGGTTAATTAAGACGAGTTGATTAAAGATTAGGGACAATCAAAATAAATAAAATCATGGCGACGATCGCCCCAATCAAAGTATTAATAAAATTCACAATTTCATTGGTCAGCCACGGAAATTTGGTTTGTACCGTTGCCCCAATTACACTTTCAATATTAGTGGCGACAAAGGCTGCAATAATAGCGCAGAGAAATCCCCAGAAATTGATCATTCCTAACCCCAAGGCTACTCCGGCTAGAACGATCGACCCAACTATTCCGGCGATCGTCCCCTCCAAACTCACCGCCCCCTCCGTTCCCCTCGGTACAGGTTTAAGAGTTGTAATTAAAAAAGTACTTTTCCCGTAGGCTTTGCCAATTTCACTAGCACAGGTATCAGATAATTTGGTGCTGAGACTTGCCACATAACCCAGCAATAGCAACGGAATCAACCCATTTTGTCCCCAGTACCCCGCCCCCAACACCCCCAAAGCGCAAAAAGTCCCGGTTAAAGCTGAACCCCAGACATTTTCTGGCCCCCTTGCTCCATCCCGTTTCTCGGCAATCCCGGCTGCTTGCTTTTCTGCCATGCCGATCCGGGTAATTCCTGAACCTACCAGAAAATAAAACATCACCACTGCATAGCCTTGCCAACCCAGACAGCCCCAGATCAGCACACCCAAGACCCAAGCATGGGCAGTTCCCGTCGGAGTTAGGAGTTTTTTTGGGGCGAGAGTAGCCGGAATTAATAAGATGGTATTCAGAGCAACAGCAAGGAGCCAAGGATTGAGAGAAAAGATATTAGTGGGCATGGGTAACTACCGCCAGAGATAAGACCTAAATTGTTAGATTGATTTATAGAATAATTGACAGAACTATTAGCAAAATTATTAATACTATTATCAATACAATTATTAGCTCATCGTGACTACAAATCCCGTTAATCCAGTTTTATTTCATCTCGCTATCCCGATCGCTGATATTGCCCAAGCGAAGGAGTTTTATATTCATGGTTTGGGCTGTGAACTTGGCAGAGAGAGTCGTCTGGCTCTAATTCTCAATTTCTTTGGGCATCAAGTTGTCACTCACTTTACCCCAGAATTACCTCCGCCCCAGAAAGGCATTTATCCCCGGCACTTTGGTCTAATTTTCTCTACACTAGAAGATTGGCAAGCTATCCTGACAAGGGCAAAAGCTCAGGGGTTAAATTTTTATGAGCCAGAAAAACTCCGCTTTCCCAATCTGATCACAGAACACCGGACTTTTTTCTTAGCTGACCCTTTCCATAATTTAATTGAGTTTAAGTTTTATTCCCATCCTGAAGCAATTTTTGGCGGCAGAGAATTGGCTCAGGTGGGCGATCGCTAGTTGACAGAACTATAAAACTGCTGAATCCCATGAGTTGTCACCATTTCACCAATCCATACTGCATGATCTCAAGAAGTTCCACGGAACATAGCTGGGAGGCAATAGTCAAGCTGTACATAATCTAGATTGTTAATAACCGATCAAGGAGACTACATTAATATGTTTTCACGACTTTTTTCTCGCAAATCTGCCACCAGTTTAGCAGCCTTGGCAGTCCTAGCTTCTGGGGCTATGACCATGGTAAATCCAGCAGCTTTTGCTCAACCCGGTAATAGACCAGAAAGACCCGCAGGGATGCAACCAGGAATGCAACGCCCCGATCGAGACACCATGCGGCAAAACATGGAAGATCGGATGACCAGAGAACTCAATCTCACCCCAGAACAGGTATCTAGATCCCAAGAAATTCGTCAACAGTACGCTAGTCGGATCGATCCCCTCGAAACACAGGTTCGCCAGCTAAGAGAGGAACTCCGCACTCTCCTTGGTAGTAGTACCAGCACTGAAGCTCAGATCCGCCAAAAGCATCAAGAAATGCAACAACTCCAACAACAGATTGGCAACCTCCGCTTCGATGGACAGTTAGCCTTTCGGCAAATTTTGACCCCTGAGCAAATTCAAACCCTAGGACAACGGATGCCCCGGATGGGAGAAGGGATGTCTCGGCGAGAAAGAGGTCCCAGAAGCTAGACCCATTAGCCAATCTGAGTTTTAGATGATTTGTAGAGAGTTCAATTTGTGAATTGACCAGCCCTGCTCAACCTTTTGGTGTTGGGGGCTGGCTATTTTCTAGGAGGACTGTTTCTATGTATTTAATATTTTCGTAGTTGGGGCTGGGTCTACCGTAGACTAGGGGCGGAAAACTTAAATTTTGGCGGACTTCTTGGTTAGTAATGCTATGGAGCGATCGATCTTCCCGCAAAGCCTTAGCCACCGCGATCGCTAACCCCTCACCCACAGATATATTAAACTCCACAATTCTCCCCGCTGCTATGCCCAAACCCCCAAACCCAGAAGCCGGACTAAGGACAGACAAATTATCTCGCTCTACGGGCAATGTATGCCGGAAACCATAATTAAAGGTGGGCATATGTACATGGAGATTGAGCTTTGGAATCCCTAACTTTAAGGCTCGAAGGCCCATGCCCGTAATTCCACCCCGGACATCTAAATGGTAAGTAAAAGTTCCCAGAGCCTCGGCGGTACTGACTCCACCCCTAGCCATTTTCGTTGCGGTCAGGTCATCCATCGATTTGGCGATCGCTCCAGCACTGCGAATATAAAGCTCGTCCATAATTCGGACTTCCTTGGCTCCTAAGCTCTTATAAAAATTTGCGACTTTATTGGCAACATTCAGCATTTCCAAGGTCGGCTTGCCACCATTAAAGCTCAACTCACGTGAAGTCTTCCCATCGGCGTAGAATAGTAAGGAATTCAGGCTGAGGTGATCGGCAAAAATGGCAATATTCGCTCGATCGAGCAACATTTTAGCTTTACGAAGATCATAAACCAGGCCATTCATCCCATGAAATGCTGCTCCCAGAGCCGAACTCCTAACATCTGCTGAGTCGATCGTTCCCTGATAAAGAGGCAGGATTTTGTTATTACTCATCCAAGAGTTAAAAATTGATCGCCGCAGATCCGGGTCTCCCCCGGTGGCAACCTCCATCCATTTCTGCGCCTCAGCATCCTTGGAGTCTAGAAATCGTTGGATCATCCGGCTTTCTGAGTCCCGCAATTGATTAATATTCAGTCCATAAACCTCAATTACCAGCCCCAGAGCCAGACTACTGTTGGGCAGACCAAGGGAATCAAATCCCTGATAAAATCTCACCCCAGCCATGGTGGCAAGCTTCCCCCCTTGAGTACAATCAACAAAGTATTTAGCTGTGAAAAGACCATGCTTTGCAGTCAAAAAAGATTGAACTTGGGTTGCATTGGTTTGGACAGAGAGGACTTGTACCTTGTCAATAACTTCTACTCTGGCTCGTTGGAGAGCTTGGGATAGAACTTGGGTGGCTCGGTATCGATCGAGGGCAATTTCCTTTGTCTCTGTAAGTTTAAGAAATTCTGCATAGAGTTGACTAGAGGGTTCAAATCGATCAATCCGCAACTGGCGACGCACATCCGCCGGCACTTGGTTGCGATCAAGATAAGCCAAGCCTCCCCGGACTAAATGCCCACCCAAACCTTTACTTAGATCTGCCTCTGTAACTAAGGCAATTCTGCCCCCTTGAATTTGGTGACTTAGGTGCAAGGCAGTCATCACCCCCGGAATTTCATCTCCAAAAACAATCACATCATAATTCTGGACTTGAGTATTCGGAAAATCTGGAACTTGGACTACTTCCTTGGGTGGTGGTTGGAGACCAGATAGCAGAATACTGGCAAGTAACGCCCCCAAAAATATAGTAATTAATCCATAAATACGGCTGTAGAGGTGGCGATAAATAGGTCTAGGGGAGGAAAAAAGTAATCGATTGGACACTTCGGCTAGTCTCAGTAGATATACAAGTTAGTGAATATACAAAATTTTATTAACCCCAACCACGGGTGAGTTGAGAACCTTCTAGGGCAGTTTTTTGGAGTTTCAGACGATATAGACGGCGGATGAGAGCCGGGGCAGCAATAAATAGCAGAATAACTCCTTGGACAATAAAAATTACTTCCTTGGAAACTACGCCGCCCGATCGCAGTTGCATCAGATCACTTCCATTCCGCAAAGCCCCAAACAGGACAGAAGCTAAAACAATCCCCAGGGGATGATTCTGCCCCAACAGGGCTACAGGGATCGCATCAAAGCCAAAATCCGCCGAGTAGGTAGTGGGCATATTCCCATCCACCCCTAGGATTTGCACCGCTCCCCCCAGTCCTGCCAAGGCTCCCGATAAAAACATTGATAAGATAATTAGCTTTTTGGGGTGCATTCCCGCATACTTGGCTGCCTCTGGGTTCATACCCACGGTTCTCAGTTCAAAGCCAATGGTTGTTTTTTGTAATAACCACCAGACCCCCAAGGTGGTGAGTAGGGCGAGGACAAATCCCCAATGGAGGCGATCGAGGAACCGGGGCAATAGGGCTGTATCGAGAATATTAGGAGTCCGAAACACACTAGGAGAAGGGTCTTTGAGGGGATTTTTCACCAGCCAATCTTGCAAAAAGAAAGCTAGATAGTTAAACATGATGGTATTAATCACCTCATGGGAGCCAAACTGCGCCTTTAGATAGCCGGGAATTGCTCCCCAAATACCACCCCCCAACACCCCCGCTAGCAGACAAGCCAAGGGATGAATAATCGGGGGCAGAGGTATGGCATAGCCCACCCAGACAGCACAGGTGGCTCCCATCAGAAATTGTCCCGCCGCCCCAATGTTAAAAACTCCACTCTGGAAACCTAACCCCAGAGCCAAACCAGTAAAAATTAACGGTGTAGTCGCCACGAGGGTATTGGCAAAGGCAAATCCTTTCAGGAAAGCTCCATCCAGTAAACCCCCGTAGGTAGCACCGATCTTGCTCCAATCCCAATTGGTGGCAAAACCAATCACTGGAATGCTAATCACGAGGGCAGTGGCGATCGCCAATCCGGGAATCACCAACTGCCGCCCCCAACTTTGGAAAACTCCTAACCTAGTATTTGTCATCGGTTTATCCCAATTCACCCTAGTAATTACCAGCAATCACCACCTATTAAATCAGCAATTACCAGCAATCACCAGTCATCAAATTAGCTAGGCAATTAACTGGATCGCTCTGTTGACGATCGCTTCTGCCGTTAAGCCATTGAAAGCCATGAGTTCTCCAGCCGTAGCCGTGGTTTCCCCCCGCTTCCAAGCAAAGGTATCCCGTTTTGCCAGACTCCGCAACATGATCGGCTCCAACATTCCAGAGGCTCCCCCGGTCACTCCGATCAGGGCATCTCCCCCAAAGATTTCCTCAAACTTAGCATCATCAAGAAACTCACCATCGGGTTCCGAGCAGGTATCCCAAGCTACATCACTGGGGCGGTAGAGGCGGCGGGGATTGATCACCGAGACAATTTTCGAGCCAATTCCTTGGGCTGCGAGGGTTTCGGCGGCGGCATAGACAGGAATTAGGGTCATATCTCCAATCACGGCAAACGTTACAACCTTACTTCCAGTAGCTTCTTGGAGGACGATCGCTCCCTCTTGAAGTCCTTGGCGAGTTTGATCTAAAGTTGTCCGAATTGGCAGGGGTGATTTACTGGCGGTGATCACAATCCCTTTATTTTTAGCAGTCAAAGCCCATTCATAACAAGCTTGTGTACTATTGGCATCGGGGGGAAACAGGGGAAATATATTCCCGTTCCGCATCATGGCTGCAAAGTAGGCCTCAATTTCTGGGCGCTGATGGGTCCAACCATTCCTGCCTTGCTCCAAAGCTCCCGCCGTGAATAGAGTCACCGTTGCTGGGGTGGGGCGGCGGAGTTCTGCCATAGCTTGGGTCACGGTCTGCCAAATGGGTAAGCCATTAATGGCAAAGGATTCGTAGGAACACCAAAGCGTCCTTGCTCCCATGAGGGATAAACCTACTGCTAGCCCTGCACAGGCATCTTCACTGAGGGGTTCGTAGACTTGCCCCTGAGGAGTTTGATTGTAGAGATCATCAACAGTGGGGTGAATAATTTTTAGGGCTTGGTTAATATTGCCAATGCCAGAGGCTTCATTGCCATCAGCATTAGTCACCAGAAAGGTTCGATCGATCTGGCCCACGGCTCCGACTAGTTTGCCCATAGCGGTTGTGGAAACTTGGGGATCACCACCCACCGCAAATTCTGTTAGGGGTAAGGTTCCTAAATCTACGAGGGGCAAGGTAAATTCTGTCACCGCAGTTTTCGCTGCTGGCCCACCTCCAGCCCGTTCACAGTTTGTCCGTACCAATTCCCACGCAGCCACAGGCAGGGCAATGGTTTTCAGGGTTCCCGAAATATGAGGTGCATCGAGGGTGTCCTTGGGGTAGAGGTTGTGGGATTTGGCTCCCCGGGCATGGACTCCGGCTCCTTTGAGTTGCTTAATGATAAATACCGTTAATTTGCCACCGAGGGCAGACTTAGCAGCTTTGTCGATCGCCACTAACACCGCTTGGGTAAATTCAAGGCGAGCAGCAGGGGAAAAGGCAGTGCTATCGACATAGGCTCCGGGCTGATCTTGATCATCATAATTTTTGGCATCCACCAGAATTACTTCACTAAAACCATTACCTCGCCAGTAATCGATCATTTCTTGGTTCGTTTTCGTGGAAACCATGCTGTGGTGTTCTTGACTGTAACCATTCCAAACGAGGACGGGCAGAAAGTTGGTGACTTCTGGATAGGCAGTGTGGAAATGCGCCATGCTGCTCATGGGATAGGGTTCCCCCATGCCACCATCACCGAGGGTAAAGGGAAAGAGCTTATCTCGGTGGAGGAGAGCTGCTGCCATGGCAAAATGTTGTCCCTGTCCTAGGGGCCCAGCAGGAGCGAGGATGCCCGGAATGAAGCCAGAGAGATGTCCCAGTAAGCCGTGCTGTTCTCGGAATCTATCCCGGAGTTGCTGGACGGTGGTAATCCCCATGTCTTCGAGGGATCGATCGAGGAACATGGCACTATAGAAACCGGGGGCGTGGTGTCCAACTTCCGTGAGAATATTTTTGTGACCAAGCATGACCAGGGCAGCGTAGGCTTCGGCTTGGCTGGCAAAACCACCGGGGTGTCCAGAGGCTTTACTGCCCGTGACTTGGAGGGTGAGATAGCGCAGGGCATCAGCATATATCTGGGTTTGAAATACTGCCTTGGGATCTGTGGGATCACTAATGGATTGACTACCTGTCTCGATCGCTGGGGTTGCCCCGTAGGTATCAAAGCTAGGAATGGTTTCCCCAAAATATTGAATACCTTCACAAAAAGCCGGAGTTTGAATAACAGCAGCCATAACTATAAATACCTCTTCTTAATTGTCCCTAGGGGATCACTAAAATCTTTAATTAAGCTATCGTACAATTACAACTGCCTCTGTGCATCAATCTTTGATTATTAAGGATAAGAATATCTTGGGCGATCAATTGGGAATTTGTTAACAACCAATCAGCAAAAACAGGTAAGCATGGCAAGGGCTTGGCAATTCATCACCACAGTTTTAGGGGTAATCTTTCGCCATCCAATCACGGGGATGAGTGTCATTTCTCTGTTACCCGATGGGCAGATGGTGCTAGTCCGGCGACGGGATAATGGCAAGTGGGCAATTCCGGGGGGCATGGTCAACTGGGGTGAAGACTTGATCACTTCGGCAACTAGGGAGCTAGAGGAAGAAACAGGGTTGCAATTAATTCGGGTCGATCGTCTTGTAGGGGTGTATTCTGCGCCCGATCGAGACCCCCGGATCCATTCTATTTGTGTGGTGGTAGCAGTCCAAGCGCAGGGAAAAATTGCTGTCCAAGATACCCATGAAATTCTGGAAGCCCGTGCTTTTAAGCTAGAAGATTTACCCCTAGGAGGGATGAGCCACGACCACGATCGACAACTCCAAGACTACCTAGCCGGGTTAACAACCTTTGCCTAGATTGTTCACAATTAGCTTTTGAAATATCTCCTAAATCTAAGACAACTTGAGATATTAAAGCTCTAAAATTATCTATTAAACTTAGTATCTTAAGAGTCATGAATCATAAAGAATTAGCTTTTGCTTCTGCCCTGACCCAAGCTGCCTTGATCCGCAATAAAGAGATTACGCCCCTAGATTTGGTGGAAATTTATCTCGATCGCATCACCAATATCGATGGGAAGTTGGGGAGCTATTTTTATGTAGCTGGAGAAATGGCGATCGCCGAAGCACGCGAAAAAACAGAATTTTTAGGGACTCGATCGACCACAGAAATTGCTGAAATGGCAAAACTCCAGCCTTTTTTTGGGGTTCCCATTGCTATTAAAGACCTGAATCCGGTGTTAGGAATGCCCTGTAGTTATGGAGTCGGAGCTTTACGCCAGAACATGGCAACCCATGATGATGGCATCGTCCTGCGTCTGAAACAAGCCGGATTTATTCCCCTTGGCAAAACTGCTATCCCAGAGTTAGGCTCTTTTCCCTACTCAGAACCACCGGGATTTCCCCCCAGTCGTAACCCTTGGAACTTGGACTATAGCAGTGGTGGCTCTAGTGGCGGTAGTGCGGCGGCAGTGGCGGCTGGTTTGGCTTCCCTAGCTCAAGGCTCTGATGCGGGCGGTTCTATTCGGGGGCCAGCCTTTTGCTGTGGCGTGGTGGGGATCAAACCTAGTCGGGGCAGGGTATCTTGGTATCCTGTGGGTGATAGTCTAGGGGGAATTTCTACTAATGGGCCGATCGCCCGGAATGTTGCGGATGCTGCGGCTCTATTGGATGTGATGGCGGGTTATGTAACTGGCGATCCCTACTGGCTGCCAAAATCTCCCAACTCTTTTCTCGATGCAACCCAAGAGCAAGCTCAATTACCCCGGCTGAAAATTGCCTACACAACCACCGTAGAGCCTATAGGCAGCGCGACTCCCGAACTTGCTGAGGCGGTAATTGCCACCAGTCACCAGCTAGAAGCAATGGGACATAGCTTAGAACTAGACTGTCCCGATTTCACGGGGCTAATTGAACCCTTTACCAAAATTTGGCAAGCGGGAGTTGCCGCCGTTCCCATGCCGCCCCAGATTCTTAGTCCCATGAATCAATGGATTGCTTCCCAAGCAGGTACTGCCGGAGATTACCTCCAAGCCCTCGCCCAAATGCAAATTATCGCCCGCCAGATTGTCAGCTTTTTCGATCGCTACGATGCCCTAGTTTTGCCTGTATATTTACATCCCCAAATTCCTACCAATGCTTGGGCTGATCTCTCCTTTGATGCAACTCTAGAGAAAATTACTAATTGGATTGCACCCTGTCCTCCTTTTAATGCGGCTGGATTACCTTCGATCGCTCTCCCCACTGGCCTCAAAAATGGATTACCCCTAGGTGTCCAAATTGTTGGCAAACCTGCTGCCGAAGCAACGATCATCACCCTTGCAGCTCAGTTGGAGGCAAAGTTAGGAACAGAGCGAATTTCCTTTCCAGACCTTTATAGATAATGGAGCTTTCTGAACTATATCAAGCAATTAAGAGTGATTTAAGAGACTTAAATAATAGAAGTAAAGTTAACATCAAGCTGTTATGAAGTTAGGATGGTTTTTTCCATAGAGAATTTTCCTGTCCGTGATTCCCTAATACTGTAGATTAGAATTAAATTATCTAAACTAGCTTATTCTTCCTTAAACTAATCTGGCTCCAGACAGAATATGGATTTCCCGCTTAACAATCTGTCTTCTTTTCACTCCGAACTCTTGGCAAATACCGAGTTGGGGCGTTTGTGTGGGCAGGAAGAATTATTTCGCGATCGCTATCAGATTATGCGGATTATTGGGCGGGGGGGCTTTGGAGTCACCTTCTTAGCTAAGGATACAAAATTGCCGAATACACCCTACTGTGTGATCAAACTCCTCTGCCCCAAGGTCAGCAGCCTCAATGCCCTAGAAACTGCTCGGCTACGCTTTGAAAGGGACGCGAA
>JAIMKT010000006.1:0-53488 GCA_020692245.1 Microcoleus sp. GA_180221_E-2-1-MAG-45_12 | reverse complement strand
TAGCCATTCGCAAATTCCCATGCTGATGGATTATTTTGTCCTCAAGGGGGAGTTTTATCTAGTCCAAGAATATGTGCAGGGGGGAACTTTAGCTCGATTAATTCGCCGTAATGGTCCAATTTCTGAACAGGGAGTCCGACAGTTTTTACGGGAAATGTTACCGCTGCTCCACTATATTCACAGCAATAAAGTTATTCATCGAGATATTAAGCCGCAAAATATTATTCGTTGCCAACACCATCGCCGCCTCGTCTTAATTGATTTTGGTGCTGTCAAGGAACAGATTGCCCAAGTGGAAGACACGAGTATGAAAGGGGTGACAACTCATTTTATCGGTACTGTGGGGTTTGCCCCTCCCGAACAGTTTGCCCTACGATCGGTCTACAGCAGTGATATTTATGCATTAGGGATCACTTGTTTGTATCTCCTCAGTGGTGTGGGCCCCCTAGACTTTGAGACCGATCGCCACACAGGAAAAATTCTCTGGCAAAAAAAACTAAAAGTTAGCCCAGAACTAGACGCAATTATTGACCAGATGATCCAGCCATCCCCTCGCGATCGCTTTCCTACGGCTCGATCGATCATCGTTGCGCTCCACGGCAATCAGTTAGCCAGCAATATGGCTGAATGCCTAGCAGCCCCGCCCCCTTCTTCCCTCGTTGACGAACCTGCACCGGAAGATGAGCATAGTTACCAGTCTCCCCATTCCAAGGCGGCGATCGCCATTCGTGAGTGGAAGCAAAAAATGCAACAAAGACAGCAAAAGACCTTAACCAGTACTTCTAGCCCCTGAATAATTCATCCAAAATCATAGAAATCCTCTATTGATTGGTAAGTTTTAGGAAGTTAATACTTTAGGATTGTTCAAACCCACTCAAAGAAACTATGGATAGATTTTTAATTCTTCAAAAATGTATTCTTAGTATCTTGGCATAAATGCGAAGGAGTGATAGTTTGTAAGAGAAAATGTCAATAATCAAGATTTCGGGTAAAACGCTGTAATTAAGAATACAATTTTCCAGCAATCATCATAAAATTGCCTCAGGTTGTACTAATTTATTCAGTGCTGTGAACAAGTGTGGTTTGTGTAAGTTCAATGATAGGTGTGAGGACACAACGTATATATATGACCAATAATTTTTGGAAACTTGCAAAAGTCAGCCCAGTTATTTTAGGAGCTTCTTTGTTCCTAGCTAGCGGAGCTAATGCTGCTGAGACAAACTTGGCAGAATCTGAGGTCAATCCTCTAATCAATGCTGGAGAAGTCAGCACCACTCCCTTAGCTTTTTCAATGCCGACCACTTCTAGCCAAATTGTTGCTAGTACCCTAGCCCCCAGTGCTGATCTAGCCTTGAGTGCTGATGAAATTAATGTTTCTGATTTAATTACTCCCGGTGCAGCAGTTAGCGAGCCAGTCATCCCTACCGATGCTAATGGTCAAGCTCTCCAACAAATTGAGACCTATAACAATGAAGTGCAAAGCCTTGGTCAAGTAACCAACATTAGTCAACTTCGGGATGTCTCACCTCGAGATTGGGCGTTTGAAGCTTTGAGAAACTTAGTAGAACGCTACCAATGTATTCAAGGCTATCCCGATGGAACTTTCCAAGGTAATCGGGCTTTGACTCGGTTTGAATTTGCCGCAGGGCTTAATGCTTGCCTCCGCCGGATTGAAGCCCTCCTTGCTGGTACTGGTACTGCCCCTGTGGACAACAGCGCCCTAGAAGCTATTCGTCGTCTAACTACTGAGTTTAGAGCAGAATTGGCAGCTCTCGGCGCACGGGTGACAGCTCTTGATGGTCAGGTGACAACCTTGGAAGGACAGCAGTTTTCTACCACCACCAGACTCAATGCCGAAGTGATTTTTGCCCTAGCGGATACCTTTGGCGATCGAGCCTTTGCCAACGGAGCTACACCTCCAGAACCTCGTCCCGGTCAAAACACGAACATGATTTTTGCCAACCGGGTGCGGTTAAACTTTGACACCAGCTTCACTGGCAGAGACCGCCTCCGCACAAGACTCCAAGCTAATAATATTACTCCTTTCAGTGGTTCTGCCTTGACTGGAACTAACATGACCCGCCTCGCCTTTGATGGCAGCAACAACAATAACTTTGCCCTCAGCGTGTTGCAGTACCGCTTCCCTGTGGGACCTGCGACAGTTTTTCTGTCCACCGTGGGGACTGGATTGGATGAGGCAGGCATTGCCCTCCCCGCAGCACCTAATGGCGGAGCTGGAATTATTTCTCGGTTTGGAGCCTACAACCCTATTTATCGGCTACCTGCTGATGCTGGGCTATTTGTAGACTATCCCCTCAGCCCCAATATTAGACTCACTGCGGCTTATCAAGTACCTGCCGATGATGCCAACAACCCAGCACCTAGTCGGGGCTTCTTCAATGGTCAGTACACTGCTCTCGGTCAAATTACTATCACCCCAGTGCCTCAAGCCTCGATCGCCTTCACCTACGCCAATTCCTACTTAGGAACCAGTGGGAGCGTATCTGGTAGTACTGGTAGTGCTAATGCTAGTCGTCCCTACGGAGCTAGTCGTACCTCCGCCAATGCCTACGGGATTCAAGCCCGTTATCAGTTTAGCCCCAACTTTATTCTTGCGGGTTGGGTCGGCTATACTAACGCCATCAATGAAGGTAGCCCCTTTAAGGAAAAAACCGAAATTTGGAACTATGCAGTCCAAGCGGCTTTCCCAGACTTTGGTGGACGGGGTAACTTGTTAGGGCTGGTGGCTGGGGTTCCTCCCCGGGCTGGGTTTATCCGCAACAGCTTAAACCGTGACTTTAATACTTCCTTGCACTTGGAAGCCTTCTACCAAATTAAAGTCAGTGACAACGTAGCCATCACTCCCGGCATTATTGCTTTGTTTAATCCTGAGCACAACCGGAATAATGGCACTGCCTATGTTGGCACAATTCGGACAACTTTTAGTTTCTAAGTTTTTAGGAATTTACTCATGATTTCTGCCTTCCTTTAAGGATTTATTCCCTAGGGGAAGGCTATTTTGTTAAAAAAATTTTCAAAGAACCTTTTCAGAATTTGCAACTTGGGGTATCATGGATGAAAATCTGTTGAAATCTTCTGTGCAGTTCCGGTCATTTGGAACTCTAGGCTCTAATTCAACTAAGTGTGAGGATGATCAAAATGTCAAAGTCTTTATTTAACCTATTAAAGGTTAGCCCCGCTATTTTAGGTGCTTCAGTACTCATGGCTAGTGGTGCTTATGCTGCCCAAAGCCCTGAAGCGATCGCTCTTCAAACAGAACAAAATGCTACTGCCGAAATTACCAACTTTAGTGTTGACACCGTAGCAGCTCCTGTAGAACTCGCATCTACCCCTGTTACTTCTAGCCCTGAAGCTTCTACCACAATCTTAAATTTACCTACTGCACCCGTAACTCTAGGTTCTCCCTCAGTTACCCAAACTGCTACCCCTAGCTTTGATGCAGTTCCCGAAACCACTGTTAACAGTAGTGACTTGCTGACCCAGTTAAATCGTTATACTGCTGAAGGTGAAGCCAATTCTCAAGTTACCAGCATCAGCCAACTCCGGGATGTTTCTCCTCGTGACTGGGCTTTTGAAGCTCTCAGAAACCTCGTTGAGCGTTATCAGTGTATTGCTGGTTATCCTGATGGAACCTTCCAAGGAAACCGGGCTATGACTCGGTTTGAGTTTGCAGCTGGTTTAAATGCTTGCTTGCGCCGAATTGAAGCTTTAATCGGTACTGGTGCACCCGGTCCAGATAATGGCGAGATAGAATCTATCCGTCGTCTAGTGACCGAGTTCCGGACAGAATTAGCAGCTTTGGGAACCAGAGTTAATGCGTTGGAAGGACGGGTTAACCTCTTAGAACAACGCCAATTCTCCACCACTACCAAGTTAGCCGGGGAAGTAGTTATGCAGCTCTCCCAAACCTTTAACGGTGACTTGAATGTCAACACTGGTGGACGCTCTGTTACCCTTGGCTCCAACAGTAATGTTACCTTTGGCGATCGAGTTCGCTTGAACTTTAATACTAGTTTTACTGGTCGTGACTTGTTAAATACTCGTCTCCAAGCCCGGAACTTGATCCCTTTCACTGACCAAACTCGCACTCTCAACACAACTCTAAACATTGAAGGTAGCGAAAATAATGCTTTCCGTTTAGGTCGTTTAGTCTATCAGTTTACTGCTGGTGTTCCTCTAACGGGGGTTAGTGGTACAGCTTACGTCGGGACTACTGGTTTGTTGTTGGATGATATCGCTTTAAGCCTCAACCCCACGGGTGATGCAATATCCAACTTTGGTGCTAATCGTCCTATCTACAACATTGGTGGTGGCGGCGGCGGTGCTGGTTTCAGCTTCAACGTGTTGAACAACACCTTCCGGGTAGATCTAGGTTACGTAGCTAACACCCCCAACGATCCTAGCCCCGGTAATGGCTTGTTCAATGGTGGTTATGCAGCGATCGGTCAAATTACCTACGCTCCTGTAAATAGCTTGTTCCAAGCAGCCTTTACCTACTCTAATACTTACGGTAATACTGCTAGTGCTGGAGTTGGGACCTTTTTATCTGACAACCCCTTTGGTGCTACCGGAGCCATCAAAGAAACTGCTAACAACTACCAAATCCAAGGGAACTTCCAATTCAGCCCAGCGATCGTCCTTGGTGGATTTGTTAACTACTCCAATGTGATTAACGAAGTCTTCAGATTCCAGAAAGCTGACGTGTGGAGCTATGGTTTGAACCTTGCTATTCGTGATGTGGGTTCTCCTGGTAGCACCTTAGGCTTTGTCTTCGGTGTTCCTCCCGTTGCTCGTCGGGTACAGCTTGGTGGCGGTGCCAATGTAAGTAATTCTGCTACTCCTTACCACGCAGAAGTATTCTACAGATTCAATATCAATGACAACATTGATGTTACCCCCGGCTTCTTTGCAGTCTTCCGTCCTGATGGCGACATCAACCGAGATACTGTATATGTTGGTAGTGTCAGAACCACCTTCAGATTCTAGGTAAAGTTTCTCTAGCTGCTAATTTTTCCGAGACTAAGCAGCTAAAGATTTACCTACCTCACACCTAAAGCGGCAGAGTAATTCCCTTATAAATAGTTTTGATTTACTAGAACTAAGGGAAACACACTCTGCCTTTACTTTTGGTTGTGTGAATGATAATATAGAAGACTGTGAATTTTAGGTTTGAATTTTAGGTTTATTTTTATGAAAGCCCAAGAAATTATTCGCTCGATCGAAGCGGAACAAATGCGGTCAGACCTGCCCATTATCTATGTGGGTGATACGATCAAAATCGGAGTTCGGATTGTTGAAGGTGAAAAAGAAAGAGTCCAACCCTACGAAGGCACGGTAATTGCCCGCCGTAACGGGGGTATCAATGAAACAATTACTGTGCGTCGGGTATTTCAGGGTGTAGGCGTAGAAAGAGTATTTCTACTAAATTCTCCTCGGATTGATAGCGTCAAGGTTATTCGTCGGGGTAAAGTCCGTCGGGCGAAACTCTACTATCTCCGCGATCGAGTGGGCAAGGCTACCCGCTTGAAGCAGAGATTCGATCGAAGCCTCTAGTATTCTTGAAAATCATTTAAAAAGTATTCAAGAAATATTTAAGATTTTTTCAAGATCGGCTGTCTTTTAGCGTCTTTTAGGTTAAACTATTAATAGTGAAATAAATAATTTCAGCCAAAAGTAGGCGCTCTTAGTTCAGTTGGTAGAACGCAGGTCTCCAAAACCTGATGTCAGGGGTTCAAGTCCTCTAGGGCGCGTCAGGTAAACCTAGTTTAGATAGATCAGCTAATTAATAACTGCAACAGTTAAATACAAATTTCTGTTCTATTTTATAGTCGGTTTATAGTCAGAAATCTCTGCTAGGGGTGATTGAGCGATCGACTAATCTGGTGACAGTTCTAGATAGATAAGCTTTTATTACAAGTTATGAATCAACACTATGAATAAAAAAATCGAGCCTGTAGCCGAGGCGAATACAGAAAAAGCCAAGTTTAATCCCCTTGATTTTGTCCAAGAATCTAAGGATGAATTAAGTAAAGTGGTTTGGCCTGGTCGTCAGCAACTGATCAGTGAATCTGTCGCTGTGGTGCTGATGGTTGTTCTTTCTGCTTCGTTAATTTACTTGGCGGATAAATTGTTTGTTTGGATGGCGGGTAAGGTATTCCTATGAGCTTTGTAACTGATGAATCTCCAGAATCTTCTGCCCCTGATCAGGAGATGCGCTCCCCTCACTGGTATGCAGTCCAGGTGGCTTCCGGTTGTGAAAAGCGAGTGAAAGCAAACTTAGAGCAACGGGTGCAGACCCTCGATGTAGCCGATCGCATTCTTCGAGTCCAAATTCCCCAAACGCCGACGGTCAAAATCCGCAAGGATGGTTCTCGTAGCACCAATGAAGAAAAAGTCTTTCCCGGCTATGTCTTAATTGAGATGGTGATGGATGATGATGCTTGGCAGGTGGTGAAAAATACCCCCCATGTCATTAACTTTGTCGGTGCAGAGCAGAAGCGCCGTTTTGGTCGGGGTCGGGGGCATGTGAAACCCTTGCCTTTGAGCTTGGGGGAAGTGGAACGCATTTTCCAGCAGGCAGAAGAACAGGATACGGTCGTCAAAATCGATATGGCGATCGGCGACAAAATTTTGGTGCTGGCGGGTCCTTTCAAGGATTTTGAAGGTCAGGTGATCGAAGTCAGTCCAGAACGGGGTAAACTGAAAGCCCTACTCTCTATTTTCGGGCGAGATACGCCAGTGGAACTAGAGTTTAATCAAGTACAGAAACAAGGATAGAGTAGCAAAATAAAATGGCAAAAAAAGTTGTAGCTATCGTCAAGCTGGCTCTTAATGCTGGCAAAGCAACAGCAGCACCTCCAGTGGGTCCCGCCTTGGGGCAGCATGGGGTGAATATCATGGCGTTTGTAAAGGAATACAATGCTAGAACTGCTGATCAAGCGGGAATGGTAATCCCGGTAGAGATTTCGGTATTTGAAGACCGGAGTTTCACCTTTAACCTCAAGACTCCTCCAGCTTCGGTTTTATTACTCAAGGCTGCGGGCATTGATAAGGGTTCTAATGAGCCGAACAAAAAGAAAGTGGGCAAAGTTACCCGCACCCAGTTGCAAGAAATCGCTAATATCAAGTTGCCAGACCTCAATGCGAATGATATTCAAGCGGCGATGAAAATTGTGGAAGGAACTGCTCGAAATATGGGCATTGCGATCGCTGACTAGATCACCGCCTAGACTGAGACTATAATCTAGACCCTTAGGGAATAATTTCAAAATTAGTAGTTGCCATAATTATCTAGTTAAAAAATTACCCAATTACAAATATTCAATAGTGGGGGAGAGAAAACTCTCGTTAAGACCCCAAGGAGTTAAATTATGACGAAAAAGGTATCGAAGCGCCTAGGGGAACTACAAAAAAAAGTAGAATCTCGTCCCTACACGCCCCTAGAGGCTCTAGAGTTGCTGAAGGAAACCGCTACAGCCAAGTTTCCAGAATCAGCAGAAGCTCATATCCGCCTAGGGATTGACCCCAAGTATAGTGACCAACAACTAAGAACGACCGTCACTCTGCCCAAGGGGACTGGACAAACTATCCGGGTTGCGGTGATTGCCCGGGGAGAAAAAGTAAATGAAGCTAGTACATCTGGCGCAGATATTGTGGGTTCGGAAGAATTAATCGACCAGATTCAAAAAGGGATGATGGATTTTGATCTGTTGATTGCCACCCCAGATATGATGCCCCAAGTTGCGAAATTAGGGAAAATGCTTGGTCCACGGGGTTTGATGCCTTCTCCCAAGGGGGGAACCGTGACTTTTGACATTGCCCAAGCAATTAGTGAGTTCAAAGCTGGTAAACTAGAGTTTCGAGCTGATCGCACAGGGATTGTCCACGTGATGTTTGGCAAGACGGCTTTTAGTGCTGAGGATTTGTTAACGAATCTTAAGGCTCTTCAGGATACGATCGACCGGAACCGTCCTTCTGGAGCCAAGGGTCGTTACTGGCGGACAATGTTTGTATCCTCAACCATGGGTCCCTCGATCGAAGTAGACATCACTGCCCTCCGGGACTTAAAATTTGATGCGGCTTAGATGATTTATTGTAGCTACCTCTCCATGCTTTGGTTTTTGGCTTAGCTTTTTTGAGTTAGGAAACAAGTTAATAATTATTGTTCAAATTGATCAACAAATTAAAAATTGATGAGCAACAACTAACAACTAAATAGGTAATACCAAAGACAGCAGGGGTAGCTTACTGAAAATCCTGCCGAGGTTAGTGACCAAAAACCAGATGCTTTGGGCTTAGTGCCTAGGGATATCTAAGTCACCCCCGGCAATCTAGCTGGGGTATTTTTTTTGTGGTGGTAGGGCGGGATGTTGGTTAGGGATTTTCCCAATTAATCTAAAAATCTAAACTCGAAGGAGGTGAAATGAAACATGGGTAAATCAAAAGCCGAAAAGTCCGTAGTAATTACAGACCTCAAGGAAAACTTGAGTCAGGCTCAGATGGCGATGGTCATCGACTACCAAGGCTTGACAGTGGCAGAAATCACTGATCTCCGCCGGAAGTTGTTGCCCAAAGGTACTGTGTGTAAGGTGACTAAGAATACGCTAATGAAAATTGCGATCGAAGACAACCCCACATGGCAGCCAATGGAGGAATTTCTCAAGGGTTCGACGGCAGTGCTGTTAACCAAAGAAGATATTCCGGGAGCGATCAAAGCCTATCAAGAATTCCAAAAAGCCACCAAAAAGACCGAACTGAAGGGTGGAGTGATGGAAGGCAAGGCTTTAAACGAAAGCCAAATTAAAGCCATCAGTGAACTACCTTCTAAGGAACAACTGATGGGACAAGTGGCTGGAGCTATCAATTCCTTGGCAGCGAAAATTGCGATCGCGATCAACGAGGTTCCCGGCTCCTTGGCACGGGGAATCAAGGCTGTGTCGGAGAAAGAATAGTTCTATTATTTTTTCATCTAACCAAACTAATAACTAAACATAAACTAATAAAGGAGATAATCCATGTCTGCTACTACAGATGCTATTCTTGACCAATTGAAATCCCTAACTTTGTTAGAAGCTGCGGAACTAGTTAAACAAATTGAAGAAGCCTTTGGTGTAAGTGCTGCTGCTCCCGTTGGTGGAATGATGGTCGCTGCTGTTGGCGGTGGCGCTGCCCCTGCGGAAGAAGTGGAAGAGCAAACCGAATTCAGTGTAATCATTGATGAAGTTCCTGCTGACAAGAAAATTGCTGTCCTCAAAGTTGTCCGTACCATCACTGGTTTGGGCTTGAAGGAAGCTAAAGACCTCGTAGAATCTACTCCTAAGGCTGTGAAAGAAGGCGTAGCTAAGGACGTTGCTGAAGATGTCAAGAAACAAATTGAAGAAGCTGGTGGTAAGGTCAGCATCAAGTAAATTTAGTTAATTAATAGCTAATTAATCCAGTTAGTTATCTAGCTAATTAATTAGTTAATCATGCGGGTTTTGTGAGAAGCTACCAGTATTAGGTAGAAAACATTCTTACAAAGCCCGTATTTTTATTAAGATCAAATTAAATATGCGCCCAATCTACGCCTAATCTGCGCTGAAGAATATTTGTGAATCTAGGTATTTAATACGAGTTAACTATGAGTTCTGAATCGATCGCCAATCCGTCCGCTGCCACTGAGAATCAAGAAGTTTTCAGCCAAGAAAATATTAATCAGCAAAATTCTCCAGATACTATTACAGATATCATTAGTGATCCAGAGGTAGCTAGTCCAGAGGTGGGAGTGATCGATCACTATCCCCAAGTCCAACTCAAAAGTGTAGAAGATAAAATTCTGATGATTTTGCCTCCAGAGGTAGAAACTCCGGCAGCTTTAACCTTTGGGGAATTGGTAGAACAACTCCAACAAAGACTAGTGGCGGGCGATCGATTCTGGCAACCCCAGACTAAAGTTCATGTCGTGGCGACCGATCGACTCTTAGATGGGCGACAATTGCAAACGATTGCCAAAGCTCTCCACCAAGGCTCTTTAATTCTAGAAAAGGTAATTACCAATCGGCGACAAACTGCCGTAGCTGCTGCCAGTGCGGGCTATTCTGTAGAACAAAAACAGGTGATGCGATCGCTCCATCAACCCCCAGACCAGCAAATCCTTGCCGAATCCCTTTACCTAGAAACCACAGTGCGTTCCGGGCGAGAAATAAATTATCCGGGGACGGTGGTAATTTTGGGGGATGTGAATGCTGGGGGCTTGGTTGTGGCGGCGGGGGATATTTTGATTTGGGGAAAACTTAAGGGCGTGGCTCATGCCGGAGCTAAGGGAAATGCCAAGTGTCGGATCATGGCTTTGGAAATGCAACCAACCCAAATCCGCATTGCTGATACTGTTGCCAGAGCGCCAGAAAGTCCCCCCGCCCAATACTATCCAGAGGTTGCCTACATCACCCCAGAGGGCATCCGCATTGCCAGAGCTATGGATTTTTCGAGAAACTCCTAAGTTTAAGCCTAATAATTCCTAAAATTTTTTCCTGAAATTAATGAGCAAACTGATAACCATGAAATTTATCAAACCAGTAATGATGTGGGTATTTACAGGATTGTCGATCGCTACCCTCGCCGCCTGTGGCAAACCAGAAACATCTCAAACATCTTCTGCCTCCCCAACTACTAGTATTACTTCTAACGCTAACCCCTCTGCTCAAATATCCCCAGTCTCGACAAAATCCTCGATCGAGCCTTGGATTGAATCTGAAAGCACTCCCGACCCAACTCTAGAAAGCACCATAGTTCGCCTCGAATCAATTTCTGCAACTGGTAGCGTCACTACCTATCGCTATGCCAAGGTTGATTTAAATAGTGATGGAGTCCCAGAAGCGATCGTTCATTTGAGTGGCAGTACTTTCTGTGGCACGGGAGGATGTACAACATTGATTTTTAAGCAATTGGGGAATCAATACCAACTCGTAAGCCGGATTCCTACTAGTCATGCGCCGATAATTGTATTAGAAAATACTACTAATAGCTGGAGGGACTTGATTGTCTATACACGGGATGCTGTTCCTAATTTAGTAAAGTTTGGAGAGGAGGGCTATGGAGATAAAATTGCCCTTGAACCCAGTGCGGATCTGTCTGGGACTTATTTATTTGCAAAAAAATACCGAGAATATGAAGGGTTAGAGTTTCCCCTGACCGTTTCTGGCTCCCAAGCTGCGCCAACTAATGTGCCAACTAATTCTGGATCGATCGCTCCCTCCACAACCATAACCGCTTCAGCCTGTCGAGGGGAAGAAAAATCCTTACTAAAGCTGACCACAGAAAACTACATGATTAATATTTGTGGAGTGACCACCCCAGAATACTATGTAGGCACAGAAAAAGCAGACCCAACCAAATCTATCCGTCTGCCCTTGGCTGAAGCTTCCCCGACTTTTTTCATGGCAGTCAACGGTGATACCACTTATATTTTGGCGCAAACTCCTAGAGGACACTTTCTCACTGTCACCCAAGGAGAAAAGGAGTTACTTCGAGAAGTTATCGAGGGTTGGTAAGGTTGTCACTAAAAAGTTTTAGATAACCCGCAAACCCTTATCTCAGGATATTTAGAAAAGAATTAATCTGCTGGACAACATCTACCAATCTTTCCCCGTTTAGATGCACCTCGCTAGTGGGGTATTTTTCGAGGACATCAATGAGCCGAATCTGACCATCAGGAAGGGCAGCCCCGACTAAAGCGGCTTTGAGGGATTCCCGGTTGGATAGATTGTTGGGACTATGGATGACTTGAGATACCTCATCAAGAGCAATATTAGCTAGGGGACTCTCAAGAATTTGGTAGAGGTCAGTACCATTCACAGCGACGGGATCGGTTAAGATTCGCTGTAATTCCTCTGGGTTGCGATTGGCGAGGCGCAAATAAAACTGGATGGCTCGGCTGGCTTCTCCGGTGTTTGCCAGATGGCGGAGTTCACTTACAGGAATACCGTGGCTAAAAATCCGGTAGTTGACTACTAACTTTTCTGCCGCCTCGGCCTTGGGCGCAAACCAACCAACCCTAAAATTTAGACCGAGATTTAGACTTAAACTTAGAGCTAGAATAAGCCCAGACTTCCCAATTTGCTTTGATAATTTATGCATAGTTTTATTCCTCCCGATCGATTCTTTTCTTACTTGACTTGGACAGATATTCAGGACATGCCCGATAAAGAGAATGTGGTAATTGTGCAACCTGTGGGCGCGATCGAGCAGCATGGCCCCCACCTGCCTCTAGTCGTCGATAGTGCGATCGCCACTGCTGTTTTAGGAAAAGCCCTAGAAAAATTAGACCCCAGTATTCCCGCCTACGCCCTCCCTACCCTATGCTACGGTAAATCCAATGAACATTGGCACTTCCCCGGCACCATCACCCTCAGTGCCACCACCATGATGACCGTATTAACGGAAGTCGCTGAAAGTATCTACCGCTCTGGGTTTCGGAAATTAGTCCTGATGAACGCCCACGGCGGACAGCCCCAGCTTATGGAAATTGTCGCCCGTGATCTCCACCAAAAATATGCAGATTTTATGGTCTTTCCCCTGTTTACTTGGTCAGTTCCCCACACTGCTGGAGAATTATTCACTCCCCAAGAAGCGGAGTATGGGATTCATGCTGGAGATGCAGAAACTAGTGTTCTCCTTGCCATCCTGCCAGATCAGGTAAAAATGTCCCGTGCGGTAAAGGAATATCCCGGCGGTTTACCAGAAAATAGTGTTTTGAGTATGGAAGGGAAGTTACCTTTTGCTTGGGTGACAAGGGATTTGACCCAGAGTGGGGTTTTAGGAGATGCAACGATCGCTACCAAAGAGAAGGGAGAACAGGTATTAGAAACTGTGAGTGATGGATGGGTAAGGACGATCGAGGATGTGTATAAGTTCCAACAACCCCAAATCTGGAAAAATACTTAGCGAAGAATATAAATTGAATTATCCAGCTAACCAACTATGGCACAGATTCTAGACAGAGATTGCCGCTACCTTCTCCCGGCGTGGTAATGTTGCAACTTACAAATTTTCCATCCCGAAACACAATTTCTGCCTCAGCATCCGCAGCACCACCGTGGGTGACAAGAAGTTCCCCGTTGTTATAGCGGAGGCTCTTGATATAGCCGAGGGGATAGGTTGCTCTAGCAGTGGGCAGGGCTTTGAATCCGGGGACTTGGAGGAGAGAAGTTTGATAGCCTCCGGTTGCTTGGGGTTGGAGGAGGACGATCGCACTTTCTTGGATGAGGGCGCAGTATTGGAAGATCACCCCGATGGCAATATTTCCGGTTTGGGGATCAATGCTGAGGCGATCACGCATGAAGTTATTCCCGCTCAAACTTTGGCGATCGACCTGTACCATTTTCTCACAATCCACACTGCCCATCATTTCTACCTGCACATCTTGGGCATTAAAAGTAGAGGTCTTCCCTCCCTGCTCAACCACCAACTGGGGACTCAGGGCAGCATCGGGGACAAAACGGATTTGGGGAGTGGCAGCAGAATTAGCTTGATTATTAGCTGAATTATTATTTAACTTAGAGGTAGTTTCCGGCGGTTTAACTGTTTCTCCTACTGCTTGATTAGCTTGGTTATCAGGAGAATTATCTAATTTTGGAGTGCTAGTGGGAGAATTGCTGGGGCTGGCTGGATTTGAGGAATTTGCTGGAGATGCTGGCACGATTCCCGAATTTTTTGAGATGGAATCACTGCAACCAGAAATACTCGCCATCGCTAGTAAAAGAAGAGTTGCGGCGATCGATGTCACCCGATGATTAGTTTTTGGCATATATGCCTCCCAAAATTGATGTCTTGATCACTATTTACTGCCTTAGTCGGGGTGTTTCCTTGAGAATTTATGGGAAAATCCTGAAAAGTTCGATCGAGTTTCCCGTACTTCCCCCGTACTTTCCCTATGGATGGATTATTCTTTGGACTATTGGTGGGCGATGCCCACCCTAATGTAGGGGTTTACTGTAGGGGTTTAAGGATATTTTCTAACTTTCTTGATCCTTATTCTGATCTTTATTTTGGGGATACTTTTATTGTAGGACTTCGTATTGGCAACCTGTGGAAACTTGATTAAACTTACAAATTCTGAGCCATGGAACTAGCACCAAGGTAACAGGATGTAACACCGAAATCATCGAGAATAGGGTAAATTAGAAAAACTTTAATATCTAGATTTTCAATCCTGAGATTTTTGATCCCCAGTGTGCCAACCAAACTCTGAATTTCTGAATTATGGTCCAGTTTCACATCCAGCCTGATAGCGAGATTTCTGCCTCTAGGCAGTTGTTTAACCAGATTCAGTTTGCGATCGCCTCCCGGCAATATCCCCCCGGAACTCGGCTCCCCAGTACCCGGCAGTTATCCATGCTCACGGGTCTGCACCGCAATACCATCAGTAAAGTCTATGCCCAGCTAGAAGAACAGGGACTAGTGGAAGCTCAGGCAGGCTCTGGGATCTATGTCAAAGCTCTTGGGCATGAAGTTGGTCATGAAGTCGGCTCCCGGCGATCGCCCATTCTCGAACAGTATCCCGATGCTTACAAAGTTGTCCAAGAAAGCGTCGATAAACTCCTCGGTCAGGGTTGCTCCCTCAGTGAGGCTAGGGAATTATTTTTGGGGGAAATTGATTGGCGGTTGCGGTGTAGCGCCCGGGTGTTGGTTTCGGTGCCAGCCAAGGATATCGGAGCGGGAGAGTTGATGATGCAGGAGTTGGAAGCTGATCTGGGAATTCCAGTGCAGTTGGTGACGATGGAAGATTTAGCCCAAGCCCTAGAACAGACCCTATCAGGAACAGTGGTGACTAGTCGCTATTTTATTAAGGAAGTGGAAGCGATCGCCGCCCCCAAATCTGTGCGGGTGATTCCGGTGGATATTTATGATTATGCCATGGAGATTAAACTAGTCAAAGAGTTGCCGGTCAATAGCTGTCTAGGGATTGTCAGCTTGAGTGCAGGGATTCTACGGATTGCCGAGGTAATTGCCCACAGTCTCCGGGGTGATGATATTTTGGTGAGAACTGCCCAAGCCCGCAACACTGCCAAGCTCAATAGCCTCATCCGCAGCGCCCACACCATTATTACCGACACTGGCAGCACCCAAGCTGTAAAAGCCGCCATCCAAGCCAATCGAGATGACCTGATCCGCCTGCCAAAACTGATCGAAAGTGAAAACTATATTGGGGAGAAATCAATTAATCTCCTGAAGCGGGAATTGGGGCTAGGCTGATGGCGTTTGCAAAGCATCCCCAAAGGGGAATTGATCCAGAGTTATTTCATCTCCCAGAATTACCAGAACTTCCAGAACTAGTAGCAGGGGTGGATGAAGTGGGGCGGGGGGCTTTGTTTTGGGAAGTGGTAGCTGCGGCAGTGATTTTACCAGAGTCGGCGATCGAACCCCTGACCAGTTTGGGAGTCCGGGATAGTAAAAAGTTATCTCCCCAAAAACGCCAAAAGTTAGCGATCGCCATTCAAGCCCACGCCCTCGATTGGCAGATTGCCTCAGCAACGGTGGCCGAGATTGACCAGATCAATATTCTCCAGGCAACTCTCCTCGCCATGCATCGAGCTGTGACCAACCTGAAGATTAAGCCCCACCATTGTCTTGTGGATGGTAATCAATTAATTCCTAACTTAAATTTACCCCAAACCACCATCATTAAAGGGGATGCAACTTCTCTAGCGATCGGGGCAGCGAGTATTATTGCCAAGGTCTGGCGAGATCAACGCATTACCGAACTGGCTCTCACCTATCCCCAATACGATCTGGCAAGCAATAAAGGCTACGGCACCCCCAAACATCTGGCGGCTCTGCGGGAGTATGGAATTTCGCCCCTGCATCGACAATCCTTTAACCTCGGCATCTCCACTAACCGTGATGTCCCAACACTGTGAATACCTCTCGCTGGAGGAAAATCTCTACAAAGTCTTGGTTAATCCGATTCTTACTAGCTTCGCCCCGGAGGATTTTGCTGGCAGTTTCTATATCTATGCGCTTTTTGTAGGGTCGATCGGCCGCCGTCAGGGCATCATAAATATCGGCAATGGTAATCAATTGACTTTGGAAGGGAATATCTTTGGCCGTTAGCCCTTGGGGATAGCCAGAGCCGTCCAGCTTTTCGTGGTGAGCGTAGGCAATCTTCGGCACGCCCTTGAGATATTTTGTCCAGGGAATTTGTTGTAAAAATTCGTAGGTATTGCTGACATGGGTTTCAATGCGCCGCCGTTCGTGAATTGTCAGGTTGCCTCTGGGAATCATTAATTGTTGAATCTCGATCGGGGTCAACAGGGGGCGGAGCTTACCATCGGCATCTCGATAGGTGTAGTTAGTCAGGTTGGTTAGTTTAGCAAGGGTTTCTTCCGTAAAGCTCTTAAACTGACTCCGCTCTAAGTCTGGTTTGTTCATCTGGATCACGAGTTCCCAGTATTCTTCCAGTTGAGTGATCGCCCCCGCCAATTCTGCTTCTAAATTCTCTAGGTAAGCGCAGTGATGGCAACTATCTTCACTATCCCCAAGAGTTTCTACCCCAGTCCCAAAATCATCATCATATTTATAACGAGAGTTCCTAAGAGGCTTATGGCTATGGGGATGCTCGATCAAGTACCGAAACTTGGCTTCAGCACACTGCATTTTTAAGGCTTGCTTAACGATCGTAAATCGTTGATGAATCACCTCTAACTGGGATGGATGGAGTTTTTTGCGTTTATTTAAGACTCGTTCGGGGATGCTGACTTTGCCAAAATCATGAAGAAGGGCAGCATAACGGATTTCTTGGATCTGGCGATTATTAAAATACAACAGCCCCAAGCTCCCTGTGCCGACCATATTTACTTCTTCGGCAAGGCGCACTGTCAATTCTGCAACCCGTTCACTATGTCCAGAGGTGGCGGGGTCTCTAGCTTCAATGATCTTGACCGAGGCTTTGACAAAACCGGCAAATAATTTTTCAATACTAGTTTGTAACAGGCTGCGCTCGATGGAAATAGCGGCTTGGGAAGCGAGGGAACGAATCACTTTTTCTTCCCACTCGGAGTAGGGCTGGGTCACTTCTCTGGCATTTTCTGGATTCAGGACTACTTGGGAATTAACTTTACGGTTAATAAGTTGCAAAACGCCAATGGTTTCCTTATCCTGATCCTGCATAGGCAGCACTAGAACCGATCGAGTGTAGTAGGGAATACTGCGATCGAAGTCCTGATTCATGGTGTAGGGAACATCTTCAGGCAAATCATAGGCATCGGGAATATTTAGGCTCTCCCCCGTCAACGCCACATAGCCCGCCAAGCTCTCGTAGGTCATGGGCATGGTGTATTCTTCCAAGACATTTCTGCCGAGGTAATCATTCTGGGAAGTTTTGAACAATAATCTCGGAGTATCGGTGGATCGATCGATCAGGTAGACACTGCCCGCATCACTACAGGTAATTTCCCGGCTCTTGTACAAAATTAGATTTAACAAGGAATCTAGATTACTCGTGCTAGAAAGGGCGGAGCCGATGGCTAATAGTTGATCAATTAAGGCGGGGTTACTCGGCTCTGGTTCTACCATGGGGAGTCTGGGGTCGGGAGTGCGAAACTCCGAAATATTCATAGAGACTTTCATTTGTGTTCCAAAACCATCTAGCATTGTCTACCTCATGAATTTCTCTAAACTTATAGCTTAATTCCTTTGTATGGTATCCAGCATCCCCCTAGCTAGAAATTATTAACTTTTAAATCTAAAGTCTAGGTTAATTTCTAACTTAATCTTTTTCTAGCGCCTTCTATAGTTTTAACTGATCTCGGTTGCCCCTGAGGGGTATTAGCATCACCATTAATTATGATTGCTGTCACATAACAATTACCACCAAATTATCGGCATTTAGTAGCAAGTTCTTGGAGTCTAGTTTGTACCCTAGCAGGGATACCTAGGTTAGCATCGGTGTAGAGGCGATCGAACTCCCGGCGAAAATGGGCAGCAACTACCGGATTTTTCACAACCAGAAGTGTCTCATCATTGGTTTGATTAGCTGCCGCCGACCAGTTGTGGGAACCAGTAATCACTACTTGCTCATCTACTAAGCCAAATTTGTGATGGAGGACATCTCCGGGGGGCAGGCGGGGCGTACCTACGGAGTCGATCGAGGGCTGCCAAGGCGCATTTCCCTCTTCATACTGACATTTATCATCGGCGATCGCTACCCCTAATAAATCCAATCCCTCACTGTAGGAACGGTAGGCAAACTGGCTATCAATCAAGACCTGAATCTTTCCCCCTGCCCGGTGGAGTTGTTGGAGAGTATTGGCAAAATTCTGCTCAGAAAAGACAAATAAGGCGAGACGAGCGCTCTGGGTGGCTTGAGCGAGGGTTTGGTTAATTAAGCCATTACTAGATTGTTGCCAAGGAATTCTCCTAGAACTAGGGGAAAATTGCAAAGTCACCATATTGTTGCCAATTTGTAGGGTTGTGGCTCCCCGGAAGGGCTTTTTGACTCCAAATAAACTATCGGGCTTGCCTCCCACGCCATCACCCCACATCAGATCAAATTCTTGGCGAAATAATCTTGCTAACTCTGGGCTATTAATTCGCAGTAAGTTGTTGGGGTTGCCCCGGCTATCGGCTTGGGAAAAATCACCGTGGACATCGGATGTGGTGAAATTAGCAGAGGTAGTAAGCACCGTTTTTTGATCAATTACTAGAAATTTATGGTGCATTAAACCACTGCCCTTGGAGCCGTCCGCCGTGTCGTCAATCACCGGAATTGCTGCTTTCCGGAGAATTACCAACGCATCTCCAGCCTCAATCTCTGCGGTATTAAGCTGCCCGTCTTTGTTGCTGTCTGCCAACTGCACAAACTCTTGATAGCGTCCCTGTTCTCGATCATCCAACTGAGAAACCTCCCCAGCACTGAATTCACTCCACGGACGACTGTAGTTATTTTCCAAAATCACCCGCACAGGAATCCCGGCTTGAAATTTCTGAGCTAGAGCCTGAGCAATCCTGGGTAATCGCAACTCCTGAATAGCCACATCTACCGAGACTTGGGCTGTGTCGATCGCCTCCACAATCACTTGCTCTAGATCATCCCCATACCGAGATACCCCACGATAGGGTTCTTGATAACTAGCGGCGTGGGAGTGGTTCAAATACACCTGAATCTGGGCATCTTGGGGCAGAGGGTCTAGAAGTTGGAGAGCCTTAAGGGCGTTGGTACTTCCCGTTAGATTGAGGGATTTGAGCCAAGCCCCGCCATAGACCATGATAGGCTTATAAAGAATTAAACCTAGAAGGATTAACCCGCCTAGAATGTAGAGATTTTTTTGCTTTCCCGTGATAATCGGCATAGATGCTTAGATAGCTAATATTTAGCCAAAGACGATCATGCTCCGGCACCGAGGTGGCATGATCGTGTTGTCCTAAATTTATCACCTGACTCAAACAGGTCGATGGAAGATAGGGGATAAATCCGTTCAATGTGATGCCTTGTGGCGATCCATTTACTAACTATTTATCAGTTTTGGTTGGTGGGTGCAAAAACTGTGCAATAGCTTCTCGTTTTGCCTTACCCAACCTATTTAAATTGCAAGGTACTGTTTTAACTGTGATTAACTAGCTAAGTTAATTACACTTGTACTTAAAATACTGGTTATATCTAGAGTTGTCAACTATAGTATTGAGCTAGTAGTCAAGATTGTTATTTTGTTGTTGGGGATTGGCAGCAAAGGCTAACCAGAGGGGGAACTGGAGGAGGGCGAGGTTAATTTCGGCTTCGGTTTCATCGATGATAATTAGGGGTAACTGACGGCGCTCCACGAGGCGATCGGCTTTTTGGATCAGAGCCACAGGTTCCTCAAATAAAATTGCTCCTCGATCGGGCCCAAAGTCACTGCGAGAGATACCCAAACAATCCTGTAAACCCCGGCGCCATTCTCCCAAGCGTTCGGGACTATTTGCCAACACGAGGGTACGCAGTCGATCGCCGTAGATATTATGCAACACCGACACCCCCGCCGAAGCCACGAGGATATTCTGCAATCTACTACCCATGGTTCTTAAAGCTCCCCTGCCCCCTTGGGAAAATAGCCAATTACTGACTCTCTCGGCATGAACTGGCTCAAAAGTCCGCCGCAACTGCCAAGGCGCACCGTAATAATCTGGGGTTTTTCGATATTTGTCTAGAAGAAAACGAATTTGCTTGGATTGATCTTGGAAGCTCTGCTCGGCAAAGTTGGTTACAGGCGCTCGATCGTCCCCTGAGTTTATAGGCGGGGCAGCTTTAGCACTGGGAGATTTTTCTGGTTCTGGGGGCTTGGTAGATAGTTCCAACTGCTCGGCAGCCATAGCCAAATCTTGGAGACTGCCCACCAGATAGTCCTTGAAACCTTGGACTCGAATGGCTAAATCTTGGGAAACCCCGGCAAAGTTTTTCCGCATTTCTTCTTTGATGCGATCGCGCCGCCGCTCCAACTGCTCAACAGTGACTTGCAGGGTTTGTTTTTTCTGCTCCAACTCCAGCAAGGATTCTTGGATCACTTTCTGCAAAGATTTCTGGGTAGTTTGCAACTGCTCTGTGTAGCTAGTCTGCAATTGGGCAATACTATCCTTGAGGGCTTGTTCTTGGGCTTGGAGTTGGGCGATCTGCTGCTCTAGGGAGAGAATAATTTCTGGGGGAGCCGGAACCTCTGGATTTTCTGAGGTCATCTGGGGATCGATCGCCGGGACATCCTCAGCATTCCCCAAGGAGATTTCCAGAGGTGGTAGGGGTTGATTTAGGTTTTCCTCTCCATTCATAAGCTTTGTCGGTGTGGCTATTGCCCTAGAAATTTACCAGATTCTCGATCGAAATAATTCCAGAACTACTATAAAAATTATCCCAGAAATATTTCAGAATCAGTTTCGCTAGTTTAACACTCCTATATCAATTTTGAGCGGACTTTACCAATCCTCCAGTTAATTCCGCCTGTTAATCTTCCTAGTTAATTCTCTAAATCTAACGTCCCCAAATTCCTACGCCCTGATTACGGGCATTAGTCTCGGCACTGGCAAGAGCTTCGGCAGAGTTGCGACAGGTGCGGCCATAACTAGAATGCAATCGAGCCTGTCCTGCGGCAACCATTTGTAGGTTAATATTTTGGCGCTGACTAAAAATCATTACTAAAGTTCGATTGCCTGCTCTGCCCACATCGTAATACTGCACTGAGGAACCCACCGGAATGAGGCTATTTAAGTAATCTTTGGAGCCTTGAGAATTCTGGGTATGGGTTTCGGGCTGTCCATCGATCCAGTCGGGGGTATCAATACAGGCAAGTTGAGCAGAGATCGCCCTCCCCCCTTGATTCAAAGTCACAGTATCCCCATCCACAATGCTATCTACCACTGCCTCCAAAGGATTGGCTTTCACCTCGATCGGCACCAACGCCCAAGTAATACCAAGAATCAAAGCTAGAGACAGGGGAGATTTAAGCATAAAGGTAGTTTAGAGAAGGTTGTGTATATTTAATAACTGATATTTTAACAAGGAAGGACTACTTTTTATGGCGATCGTTGGGCTTATCTAGAGATTGGCTTACACTTAGAGTTAAGGTGAGCAACTATCTCTGCACTTAAGTCTGCTTCGGGTTCTATTTGTTCACGCATTGCTAACACAGATTCAATCTCAAGAAGGGAAGCCTGCCCTAGTTGCTTAATTAGTAGCTGAAACGCCTGCTGTTGTTGCTCAATTTCTGCTTCAGGGTTAGCCTGAATTACTGGGGCTAAGGCTGCCTGACGAGTCAACGCATAGACAATGTACTGATTCAGTGATACACCTTCACCTTCAGCAAGATGAATAAGTTGTTGATGCAAAGTTTCAGATAATCGCAATGTTAATCGGCTCATATTTTTTAGCATTGCTGTATTAAGGGTAGTAACTACTTTCTAAAATCTGCATATTTAAGAATTCATACTTTTTTTCTACAACACCGAAAATATTATTATGAAGCTTAATCAAAATAACTAGATAAGATTAAAAATCATATATCATTAGTTTCTTGATCTCTAGTCTCTCGGTTATTTTTTTCTAAAAGAAATAATTCAAGAATTTTTAAGGCATGTTCTGGCTTTGCCTCTTCTTCAAAAACTGATTGAGCAGCAGCCCATGCCAAATCAAGAGTATCAGTAACGTAGATAGCAGCATCTCTTACTGATTCGGGGATGTGACCTTTATAGTTGTCAAGCATCCTATCAAACGGATTATTAATCTTCATATATAAATATTGAATAAATTATATTTAGCTTGCGTCTCTCAAATTAGTTATTGAGCAAAGTTATTACAAAAAATATATGAGAATAAAAATCTGGACATTGCTAGATTAAAGGATAAGAATTGTTTGTGCAAAATTTCAGAAGTCGTGCATTAACTACTTTTTACAATCTGCATATTTAACAATTCATCCTACTAATTAACAACGCCAAATCTTTAACAAAAATCCCACTTTTGCTTATAGTACATTTGAACCTTGTTTGCTGTCAAGGATATTTATTATTCGGAAACCCAGACGGAGACGGAACCCCCAAGGCAGCGAAATTCTGCCCAGCCGTGTTCATTAGTAGTGATGGTGTCTTTGATATGCCCAGTTATATCCTTGTAGGTTTTATTGGGTTGCCTGATTTCCATCCACTTGGAGCCGTCGCTACCGTTAGTTAGCACCACTGCCACACCCCCCGGATGTTTGTCATTGCCGAGGCGAGTCCAGCCGATCGTGTTGGGATGGTCAAAATAATCGTATTGATCCCCGTAGGCATAGGTTTCTCGGGCAAAAAGGAACTGATCAAGAATTTCTTGGAAACTGTCTAACCAAATTTCGTACTCATTGCCATCTCTGCCATTGTCTTTGTAGTGAGCGCCATAATAATCTGCATAGAAAATACAGGGATAACCCTCGGCCCGGAGCAGGATTAGAGCATAGGCTAGGGGTTTGAACCAAGGTTCGACTACAGATTCCAAAGATTGCAGAGGCTGGGAATCGTGATTTTCTACGAGGGTGACGGCGAGGGTCGGCTGACTCTTCACGAGGGTATTGGTGAAAATCTGACGGAGATCGTAGCTACTGCCAGCAATACTAGCTGCATGAAAATTGTAGTGCAGGGGTGCATCAAAGAGTTGGACTTTACCTTCTGTCACCGAAATAAAGTGTTGGAGAGCCTCGACTTCATAAGACCAATATTCGCCGACTGCATACAAATTCCGTTTGGAGTAATGACGGAGGTGTTCTAGCCACTGTTGGAAGAATTCAGCTTTCACGTGCTTGACGGCATCAAACCGGAAACCATCTACCCCAACGGTATCCATCAGCCATTCTCCCCAGTATTTCAACTCTCCCTGTACTTCTGGGTGATCCATGTCTAGATCACAACCCATGAGGTAGTCAAAATTTCCCTTTTCTAGGTCAACACCTCGATCGAACTCTTTGCCCTTGAGGAGATAAACTGCCTTTTCCCCTTGATTGTAGGAATTGTAGTCGATCGCATCAAAATGCCACCAATGCCATTGCAGACTAGAATACTGAGTTGCCTGATCAAAGGGTTCTTTTATTCTGCCCGGAAAAGTGAAGTGTGTCCAGACTTTAACTTTTTGATATTCCCCAATCTGAGCATTCCGATTATTTTGGTCAAAGGGCGTAGCTTCTGCCTCTTCTTCGGCATCTGCCCCCAAGCGATGATTAAACACCACATCAGCATAGATTTGAATCCCGTGTTTTTGGGCGGTTTTAATCGCATGGATATACTCGTCCTTAGTGCCATACTTAGTCCGCACTGAGCCTTTTTGGTCAAATTCCCCCAAGTCAAACAAGTCATAAACCCCGTAACCCACATCGTAACCACCCCCAGTTCCCTTATAGGCGGGAGGGAGCCAGAGGGAAGTCACACCCTTTGCAGCCAATTCTTCGGCTTTTTCCGCTACCTGCTTCCAGAGGTTCCCGTCGGTAGGGCTGTACCAATGGAAATATTGCATCATTACCCCATTTTCCGTAGCCATAAGATTTAGCTCCTTGTAGATAGACGGTCTTATTCTAAAAGCCTACCATTTCCCATGCACTAATGATTTTCCTTCATTTGCTTACTCTTTTTTGTAAAAACATATTCTGCAAGATGGGCGATCGTACTAATGAATAGTTAGTCGAGATTGTACTAGATAATTTTTGTTGATGATAGCTAACGATCGTGTTGAGGGTTTGATAAGGGCTTTAAAACCAAACCACGAATTTTCTTGAATCCGCTTCAACTTGATCGCTAGGCTACTGTTGACGTTAGGTTACTGAAAGCCTTACTTCATATCTTTTGGAGGCGTGTGGAGACCGATCATATTTTCTTCTGTATCGACAATCAAAGCCATAAATCCGTATTGACCGATGGACATTTTTGGTTGTTGAATTTTGCCACCAGCCGCAACGACACGCTCTAATTCTGTGGCAATTTCATCACAATAGAAATACGGGATCGTCCCACTTCCACCAGACTTGAATCCTTCCATCTTAACTAGTGCGCCGGAAACACCAGCCTTATCCATCGTCATTGGAAATACCCACATATCCATTCCGGGACTTTCGAGCTTCTCTAGCTTCATCTGAAACACCGACTCATAAAAACTTCTTGCTCGATCGATGTCCTGCACATAAATTTCACACCAAACAATGGGGTTAGATTTCATCATAAGTACCTCTCAATTTTGTAATGACAGTGTATTTTTTGGTTATTTGGCATATTGCCTAGACAATTTTAGTATAAATGTACTAAAACAGCAATCTTATACAGACTACCCAAAAAGTTTCTGGCTCATCACTCAATTGGTGTTTGCTTATCACGGGAAACTCCTGCTTGGTGGAGGAATTCTGCTACTTGGTGCAGGTAACTTGTGAAGTTGGCAAATAATATTGTGTTGTGGTTTCCCTGGGGAAATATGACTAGTTTTTTGTTGGGACTACCAGCCCAAGAAGTCAATCGATCGGCGTGGGAGCGATCGAGAATGCGATCTTTCTCAGCGTGTAAAACTAACAAATGACCAAAATAGTTTTGGAGCTTTGGTTGCAGATTAAAATAGGTATTAATCTCGCCCATAATTTCTGCTTCCGAGCAGTTTAGCTGCTGCATTAGCGTGGTGAAGGAGAGACTATCCTGTAAATTGGCAATGGCACTTTCTAGCACTAATCCAGCCATCTGGGGGATCCGGTGAACTAGCTCGATCGCATACAAACTACCCATCGATCGACCAAAAACCACCAACTTTTCAGGAGCAATCCCTAGAGTCTGAACAACTTTTTCTCCATCACCCAACATATTAATCAGGGTTGGCACTCCCGTGGACATCCCGTAACCCCGATACTCAACAAAGCAGATATTAACTCCCATATCTAGGAACAAATCTGCATAATCTGTAGCATACTCAGAGGCAAGCTCCCCATTCCCATGAAAGTACAGCACAGTCCCAGCCTCAGGAAAGGGGTTTTGCAGGTAGCAAGCAATGCTGGCATTTTCCACTTCCACAAAAAAACTTGGCTCAACAGTAGTCGATCTGGGGAAGAAAATATTTCTACTAACAATTGGATGATCAAGAATCATAGACACTCCTAAAATTAGGCAGTTAGATAGGCTTCCTTACTTTACGAGAGAGACGAAGCCTAGGGCAAGGAAGTTGAGTTGGGGGCTATGTCATCCAAGGAGGGGTTTCAAGGTTTGTTGTAATAAGCTAATCTGGTGCATAGGATTTCTCTGATTGTTTGGCTACTTTCTATGAAACCCTTCTCTACCTTGGCAACCATCTAACCTCTTTTGCCCTGTAATCAGATATTTTTAACCCGAAAGTTATAACCCCCAAACATGAAAGCTCTTATTCTCTCTGGTGGTAAAGGTACTCGCCTCCGTCCCCTTACCTATACTGGCGCAAAACAACTAGTCCCAGTGGCTAATAAACCGATTCTTTGGTATGGAATTGAAGCGATCGTGGCGGCGGGGATTACCGAGATTGGGATTATTATCAGTCCAGAAACTGGAGAAGAGATTCAACTCAAAACTGGAAATGGTGAGTACTTCGGAGCTAATATCACCTATATCACTCAAGATCAACCTGCTGGTTTAGCCCACGCCGTCAAAATTGCCCAACCCTTCCTTGGTGATACATCTTTTATTATGTATTTGGGGGATAACCTGATTCAGGATGCCTTGGGGACTTTTCTTGATCAATTCAAGGAGCAACAACTAGATGGTTTAATTCTGTTGCGGAGTGTGAAAAATCCTACAGCTTTTGGGGTTGCGACCCTTGATGCCCAAGGGAGAGTCCTCAAGCTGGTGGAAAAACCGAAGATTCCTGAATCTAACCTAGCCTTAGTCGGAGTTTATTTCTTCTCGGCAGAAATTCATCGATCGATCGCCGAGATTCAACCCTCCGCCCGGGGAGAACTAGAAATTACCGATGCCATTTCCCATCTGATCGATCGGCAGGGCAGTGTCCAAGCCAGAGAACTAAAAGGCTGGTGGCTGGATACCGGGAAAAAAGATGACCTTCTAGAAGCTAATCAGATTATTCTCGACTCCTGTGTTGGTACAGAAATTGCTGGGGAACTGGATGAAAAAAGCCAAGTTAATGGCAGAGTCTCGATCGGTCAAGGCACAAAAATTGTTAATAGTATCATTCGTGGCCCGGTAGTCATTGGCAAAGATTGTTATATAACTAATTGTTTTATTGGTTCCTATAGTAGTATTGCGGATGCAGTGACCTTAATAGATTCAGAGTTGGATCATAGCGTCATTCTTCAGGGTGCAAGGATTGAAGGGATTCATCAAAGAATAGTCGATAGCGTGATTGGGCAGAGAGCCTCCTTACAGAGAACCCACCATCGTCCTAAGGCACTACGCTTCATGGTAGGGGACGACTGCCAAATCGAGCTAACATAGGGTTGCTTAGGTAACAAAATCTAGCCCAGCTTATCTACTACTTATCGACTATTTAATACATCTATCATTTATTCTTTGAATTATGATTTATGATTGGATTGGTTACAGCATGAACTGTCACTGCCCTGATTTTGTGGGTATTGTTGTTCTGTAATGTTGGTAACAAAACGCTAGGTCTGAGACAAAACTTCGACTAAGCTCAGTGACAACAAAATAATTAGTTCTATACATCACTACTCTTTTGCGTATTAATCTTGCGGGTTAAGAAGTAGGTAGAAAGTGAAAAATGGGTGAAACCAAGCTTATGAGTACAGCGATTAGTCAAGAGAGAATTGCCATTGTTCTAGCTACCTATAATCCCGACCCCCAATATTTAGCAAAGCAGCTAGCATCGATTCGGCAGCAAACTTGGCGGAATTGGTTTTGTTATGTGGTGGATGATTGTTCTACCCCAGAGTGTCAAGAGAAAATTCAAACTTTGGTGGGGAATGATCCCCGGTTTTCCTGCCATTTTCACGAAAAAAATGTGGGTTCTTATCACAACTTTGAACGGGGACTCCAATACTGCGCTCTCGATGAAACCGTGGGAGCGATCGCCTTTGCCGACCAAGACGATATTTGGCATCCCGAAAAGCTCAAAACCCTCCTCCAAAGTATGCGATCGAGCCACGCCCTCCTTGCCCACTCCGATCTATTAGTTGTCAACGAACAAGAACAATTAATTCATCCTTCCTGCTGGGAATACGAAGGACGCAACCCCGAAAAACTCACTCCCGAACTGCTTCTCCTCCGCAACACCGTAACGGGCTGTGCCTTGATCTTCTGCGCTAGTCTCCTACCCCAAGTGTTACCTTTCCCAATCCAGAGAAGACCCGCTTGGCATCACGACCTCTGGGTAGCCCTAGCTGCTGCAAAACTGGGGACGATCGCCCACCTCCGCCAGCCCCTAGTAGCCTACCGTCTCCATGATAGTAATAGTATCGGTGCCGTGAAAGATGCAGGGAAATTGGGAAAAGAACTAACAGTCTGGGCTGGTAAGAAATTTCAAGTGACTGGCAATAGTTACATCATTCACAATGATCTCAGCCAAGCCTTTTATAGCCGCTTTGCTCCCGGTGCTCCCAACCCCTTTGACGATCGAGCCCTTGATTTTGGTTTAGGGATCCTCCGTCTAGGCTGGCAGAGCTACTGGGCTGGCTACGGCTCTGAAGGAATCACCCTCAGAATTTTTATCCTCAAATTTCTCTTTGATCTCAACCGTCTCCTCAGACCCCAACAATTTCTCCCCTAGACAAGCTCACCACAGACTTAAACTTAAAACTTAAACTTAGCAATTTTCAACCTAAAAATTCTTCCCTCTCCATCCATCCAAAATAATCCGATCAGACCTGCCAACAAAAAGTAGAATTAGAACAAATTGAAGCCCTAATTTTATAAGCCCTTTATTTAATTAGTCTAGAACTGTTCCTTGATAACTGTTCACTGTTTACTGATAACTGCTCACTGTTCACTGTTTACTGATAACTGTTATCTGACAAAATTCCTATGATTTTCAAAGCCTTCCAGAAAAAAGCCCCCCCCATACCAGAAGTCGCTGAATTTGATGTGGAACTCCGGGGTGTGAGTAAATCCTTTCGGGGGGATAGAGTTGTCCGGGATGTGGATTTGCAAATTGCTCCGGGGGAATTTTTTAGTATCTTGGGACCCTCGGGCTGCGGGAAAACTACGACCCTGCGATTAATTGCTGGTTTTGAACACACCTCTGCTGGAGAAGTTGTGATTCAGGGAAAGTCCATGAAAAAAGTCCCTGCCCATCGTCGTCCTGTGAATACCGTGTTCCAGAGCTATGCCCTTTTTAATCATCTGAATGTCGCCGAAAATGTTGCCTTTGGGTTGAAATTGCAAAACCTCAAACGTCAGGAAATCAAAGAAAGAGTAGAAGAGGCGTTAACTCTAGTAAAAATGACGGATTTTGCCAAACGTTTGCCCCAGCAGCTATCGGGGGGTCAGCAACAACGGGTAGCTTTAGCAAGGGCTTTGGTGAATCGTCCGGCGGTACTACTGCTAGATGAACCCTTGGGAGCATTGGATTTGAAACTTCGTAAGGAAATGCAGGTGGAGTTATCAAATATTCATCAAGACTTGGGGATGACTTTTATTATGGTGACTCATGATCAGGAGGAGGCTCTGAGTTTGTCCGATCGCATTGCCGTGATGCAGGGGGGCAGGATTGAGCAGATTGGTTCCCCAACGGAGATCTATGAATGTCCCCGGACTCCCTTTGTGGCAGATTTTATCGGTGATACCAATTTATTTCTGGGTCGATCGAGCGAACAGGGTAATATTATCAAAGTCAGCACCGATGAAGGGATGGATTTAGTAATTCAGCCCCGTTACCAACTTCCTAGTCCGATTCCTGATGATGTGGTGGTCAGTATCCGCCCAGAGAAAATCAAAATGAGCCTCCAGCCCCAAGCCAATCATCCCAACTGTTTTGAGGGCAGACTCCGGAATGTCATGTACAAAGGAACCCACGCCTACTATTTGGTGGAACTCCTCCCAGGCAAAATGGTGACAGTGATGTATCCTAAAGCCAGCAATAATTTACCCGACCCGACCACGCCCGTGTATGTTCTGTGGCATCCGGCGGATTGTTTGGTGGTGTGGGAGCCAGTAGGGGAGGAAACTTGATCATGGGGCAGCGGCTTGATAGACGGCATTTTCTTCTAGGGGCAGGGGCTATGCTCACTTCCTTGGGCTTGTCTACGGGTTTATCTAGCTGTGGCTGGACTCTTGCCAATGTTCGTCCGCCGTTAACTGGTGGCGATCCAAATCAACTTTTTATCTACACTTGGTCTGGCTATATCGATGAGGAACTATTAATAGCCTTTGAACAGGAGACGGGAATCCGGGCGATCGTGGATGTCTTTGATGCTAATGAAACTATGTTGGCAAGACTGCAAACCGGAGGGGGCGGAGCCTATAGCGTCATTTATCCCTCAGACTACATGGTGCAGAAAATGGTGGAGTTGGATCTGCTGCTAGAGCTAGATAAAAGTTTGATTTTAGGATTAGAGCAGTTATTTCCCCGGTTTCAAGACCCTGCTTACGATCGAGGAAATCGTTTTAGTATCCCGGCAGCGTGGGGAACCACTGGTCTCATTTACAACAGCGCAACCCTGAAGCAACCTGTGGAAGATTGGCAGTATCTTTGGGACAATCAACAAATCTTAAGCAAGAAAATTACCCTGATAAACGATGTGCGGGAAGTCATGGGGGCGACTCTCAGGAAATTGGGGTTTTCCTACAACAGCACCGATCCCCAACAAATCAATCAAGCCTACCAGCAACTAGTGCGCCTCAAGCCCTCGATCGCTGCCTTTACCTCCGATGCTTGGAGTCCGCAAATGCTTGCCGGAGATTTATTAGTATCCATGTGCTATTCCAGTGATGCCAATCAAGTAATTGCTGAAAATCCAGCCCTACGCTACATGGTTCCCAGCAGTGGTTCTTCTTCCTACGTGGATACGATCGTCATTCCCAAAAATGCCCCCAATCCCCAAGGAGCCTACGCTTGGATCAATTTTCTCCTCCAGCCCCAAATTGCCATGCAGGTAGTTAAAAATCTCAAGTTTGCTACCCCGAACCAAGCCGCCTTTGATCAACTTTCTCCAGAACTAAAACAGGATCAAACCCTATTTCCCACCCCAGCTACTCTGGAAAAATTGGAGGGGATTACACCGATTCCTGATCAGATCGGTGCTATTTTTGATGATTATTGGACGAGGTTAACCAGTGCCTAAAAAAGCCAAGCAAACTAAGAGCAAAGAGCCTAAACCCGTAAAACCCGCAAAACTACCCAAGCTGAAAGAACGGGGGCGAGGGAATTTTTTTGAAGCCTTAGTTCTCCTCTTGCCATCGGGATTGTGGCTATTTCTATTGTTAGTATTACCCACTTTTGTGATTTTTCAGTTGAGCTTAGTTCCAGATATTAAACCGGGGATGGTAGTTGATCCGAGTGGGGTTGAAAACTATCTCCGGGCTTTTGAGGGAACTTTCCTGCGGGTGATTTTGCGATCGCTCTTTTTTGCCGTGGCAACCACCTTTAGTTGCTTAATTTTGGGGTTCCCCATTGCCTACTGGATTGGCTACATGTTACCCAGAGGCTGGCGCAATTTAGTTCTCCTAGCCTTTATTCTGCCCCTGTGGACTTCTTCCCTGCTCCGCTCCTATGCCTGGATTTCGATTCTCCGCCCCACGGGTTTACTCAATTCAGTCTTGGCATATTTCGACATCCCCCCGGTGCAAATTCTCAATAGCCCGATCGCTGTCCTCATCGGCATGACCTATAGTTATTTACCTTTCATGGTACTGATTCTCTACACCGCCATTGAAAAGCTAGATAGTCGAGTATTAGAAGCGGCGGCGGACTTGGGAGCCAAACCATCGGTGATCTTTGAGAAAATTACCATTCCCCAAACCAGTCCGGGAATTTTCGCAGGGTGTTTACTGGTCTTTATTGGCAGTCTAGGAGATTTCGTAGATCCAGAATTATTAGGCGGGGCTTCTAGTATGACCATGGCAAGATTAATTTATAACCAGTTCCTAGGCACAACTCAAAATTGGGGATTTGGTTCGGCTTTGAGTATGCTCCTGATCATCGCTGTGAGTATGGCGATCGCTCTTCTGCTCAAATACGGGGATCGATCGGCCACCGAGGCTTAGTTTCTTAAAACATACATTTTATTGTTGTAGTAGATATCTTGTAGTAACGGCTTTAGCCGCCTTCCAGCAGCAAGACACTTTAACTCGGCAATAATCCTCACCGGAATCAATTGTTGTAATAAAGGTCTTGTAGTAACCGCTTTAGCCGCCTTCCAAAAGATGCTCAACTTGGCAAATAATCCTAAAGAAATGAATTTATGAATCAACGTCCTTGGCAACGATCGCTAGGAAAAATAACTAGGTTTGCCAGCAGGATTTTAGGAATTTGTGGGCTGTTAATTCTGCTTTGGATGGGGATAAATTGGTTCCGGTTGCAACAGGCAGCGACAGGCTCGATCGATGCTTTTTTAGTTTTGGGGGGAGGTATCCAGCGAGAAATCTATACCGCCGAAATTGCCAAAATCAACCCGACTATCCCCATTTTAATTTCTCAAGGTTCTGCTGATCCCTGCATTTGGATGATGTTCCAACTCCGCCAAGCCCCCATGGATCAGGTCTGGTTAGAAAAGTGCGCTCGATCGACCTTTGATAATTTCTTTTTTAGTATTCCCACTCTCCAGCGTTGGCAAGTCCGCAAGGTTAAACTCATTACCTCCGTTAGCCATACTCCCAGAGCTTTATGGATGGCGCAGATTTTGCTAGGTTCCCACGGTATTTGGGTAGAGCCAGAGATTATTCCAGACCTTACCCCACCGGGAAATAAAGAGGAGGACTGGAAGACAGCGATCGATCTGGCTCGGAGTCTGGGGTGGGCGGTGCTGAGTCAGTTCTCTAGCCCAGAGTGTGATGAAATTATTTCTCTAACTGAGGTGAATTTTCCCGACTGGCAAGAAATGGGGTTTCGCTGCGAGCGCCGCCCTGATCCAGAGATAAAATCCTGAATAATATCTTGTAATAATGCCTTGAGGAATTGCAGAAAAATAGGCTATGATGAGATTTGCACTTTTTGTATTTTATAACTTACTGACTATTCAAAATATTCAAGAGGACTAATGGCTAAGAAAAGCATGATCGAGCGCGAGAAGAAGCGCCAAGCATTGGTAGACAAGTATGCAGAGAAGCGGACTGAACTCAAAGATCAGTTTGATCAAGCTACTTCTCAACGGGAAAGATTGGCCATTCACCGCCAAATTCAACAACTCCCCCGCAACAGCGCTCCCACTCGCCTCAGAAATCGTTGCTGGGTTTCCGGCAGACCCCGGGGCTTCTACCGAGATTTTGGGCTATCCCGCCACGTGATGAGAGAATGGGCGCACAAGGGATTACTACCCGGTGTCGTCAAATCTAGCTGGTAATTTTGATAAATAGAGCTAAATAGCTTTAGGTAGTTTCGGGAGAGAGGAGTTGTTGCATCCATGTTCTGACTTGGCAGCAAGCGTGGTGATCCCCTTCGATCGATAAATAGGTCAGGGCTTTTTGATAATCAGCGATCGCCCAATTCCAATCTCCCTCCAAGTGATGCGTCCGTCCCCGCTCTGCATAAATATTTCCTTCTAACTGCCGGAATAGTAGGGCTGTGTCAAAATTCTCCTGCGCTAGTTGATACAGACCCAAATCCCGGTAGGTAATTCCCAAGTTAATCCAAGCTCTGGTATTCAGGGGATTAATTTCGATACTCATTTCATAGTCAGCGATCGCCAGCCAGTATTCATGACGAGCAGCGTAGTAATTAGCTCGATTGTTGTAGGTATTATCAAGATTGGGGTTTAGTTCAAGGGCGTAATTATAATCTTTGAGAGCTTTAGCATAATTGCCATTTTGAAAATGGAGTAAGCCCCGGTTATTGTAATGGATCGGATTTTGGGGTTCTAGATGAATAAGCTGGGTCAATAGAGCGATCGCCCCCGTCCAGTCTCCCTGTCGTGCTAATTTTTGCGCCAAATTTTGTTGTACTTGAATAGAATAATGCTGGGAAACTTGAGCCGAGATCACCCATTTACCCTGTCGCTTCTTAGGCTTAGGAGATTTAGTAGATTGATTGTTCACCTGAATATTATTTTGCTGATCCTGTTTGGTAGTGTTACTCATCTCCCCTCCTCAAATTTCTCAAATATGGTCTTGTCTTATCTATACTCACCATAGCCCCCGTCGTCAGAGCTAATGTGGAGAAATTGTGGCAGTTATTAATTTGTCCCTCGACTCCATAAATGGAATCTACGAATCTATAGATAAATTGGAGAATAATAAAGTTTCTCTGATAGAAAATCTAGATCAGTTCAGATAGCTGCTAAGATACCCGTAAATTCGCCTAAATTTATTCAAAATTCAGGAATTATTTTTGCTAGATGCTAGTAAATTATTAATTGTTATTGTTAAAACTATGACCACAACGCAACTATCAGATGCTGACATCCATACAGAGGATTACCTCCTCATTGGTTTAGCCACTTGTTACTACAAAGAAGATGGGGAAGTTTACGAAATTCAAGTTATGGAACCGATCCCCTCGGCGGCTCTAGAAGCGATTATTAAGGGAATTCCTACTTCTTATAAATTTGCCACGGCGATCGAGTATGGGTCGGTAATTACTGGCGATGAGCTAAAAATTCCTGCTGGGTTCCCAGAAGATGCGAGATTTGGGGATGAATTTCGGCTACGGGCGATCGCTGCGGCTCGTACCTACAAAGCCCGCCCCCAAGCCCAACAACATATTCCCCTAGGGACTAGTTTCCACGATTTTAATTACTCTGTAGAGCGTAAACGAGTATTAAATGCGGCTAGGGTTGTCCTCAAGGAAGACAATGTGAAGCAGCATTCCCATACCCATAAAGTTCTCTAGTTATGGAGCAGAACTTTCCCCCCCAAGAAGAGTCGATCGTCTGGCAGGGAGATTTTTATCGCCGTCCCCTCCGGGATCCCCAAGGACAGACTTTGTGGGAATTATTGTTGTGTGATACTGCTGGCTGGCGATATCAAGCTGTTTGTCCTCAAGCTTTGGCAAGTAGTGATTGGGTGGCAGCACAGATGCGATCGGCCAGGGGTGGAGAGTTACCCACTGCGTTGGAAGTATTTCGTCCCCAGAGTTTAGGGCTGTTAACTATGGCGGGGCAGGCTTTGGGGGTAGAAGTGCTACCGACTCGCCGGACGAAGGAATTAAAGGCTTGGTTGCAAGAGTTATCAAGTACCTATCCCCATCTGCCCAACTACACCGGAGAACCCTACCAACCTGTGACAGTCGACCAACTGCCTCCTGTACCAATGCCAGAAAATCTTTGGGGAGAGCAGTGGCGGTTTGCTAGTCTGACGGCGGGGGATTTAGTCCGGGAGTTTGGCGATCGACCTCTACGGATTCGGGATATCCCAGAAAATTTACTGCCCCTAAAATTGGGTTTAGCTTCTTCTGTAGCAATTCCCGGTATCGTCATCGATGGTGGTCGGCAATCTCTGCAATTAGCCCGATGGATTGCTGCTAGTCAACCAGTGAGTTTAGATTATATTTCTGGACAGCCTGATGGCTTGATTCTTCAAGCAGGGTTTAGCGATCGATGGGTGATGGTAACTTTTGATGATCCAGAGGTTGCCCAAGCTGCCCGTACCTACGCCGTCCGCCAACAGTTAGCCAAAGGTTTACACTTTCTCTTGGTGCAACCAGATAACAGTGGCATGACTTACACAGGGTTTTGGCTCCTTCAGAAGGAAAGTTAAAAGTTACAGGTTAAAAGTCAATAGGGATTTTAAGAGCCAGTGGCTAGTTGTTGGTAGCGGGTTTTGAGTTGGGAGATTTGAAAAATACTCTGGAATCCTAAATTTACTGATCGATAAAATTCCGCTCCTCCCTGTTCTCGATCGACCAGAGAAATGACTTGATTAACGACATAACCCGCCGCCCGGAGTCGTTCCACTGCTTTCATTGCCGAGCCTCCGGTCGTCACCACATCTTCTAGCACCACGACCTCTGCCCCCTCCGGTAGTTTCATCCCTTCAATATAGGCAGCAGTCCCGTGTCCCTTGGCTTCCTTGCGGACAATTAAGCCCGGAATTGGTCTGCCTGCGTAGGTAGATACCACACTCACGGCACTCACGATCGGATCAGCTCCGAGGGTCAATCCTGCTACGGCGGCGGTTTCTGGGGGTAACAAAGGGAGAATCAATCGCCCGATCGCTACGGCTCCTTGGGGATGGAGAGTAACTTCTTTGCCGTTGATGTAGTAATCACTTTTTTTCCCAGAGGAAAGGGTGAAATCTCCTTCTTGGTAGGCAAGTTGACAGAAGAGGTCTAGTAATAAATCTCTGAGGGCAGAAGGTTCAGCAGTGGTGGGGTCGATCGAAGCCGGGGGGATATTCATCATTAAATCTTAAGAAAATGGTCTGGACTACTAAAACTATCATGAAATCATTAAAAAACCCTAAAAACTAATCAGGATTACTTCTAGTTAATGCTGTAGTTAGAAGTAACTCCACCAAATATTTTAGGGATTCTCTTTTGGATTATTTGTGGAATTTATTTACGGGATTATTGAGAAGGTAGTTTGGGGATTACGCCAGCCGTTGATTACAGATTATGCTAATTTCTCGATTCTCTTTCAGAGAGGCTAACGCCAACGGGAACTAAGTTCCTCTAGCAAATGTCTTTAAAGCAAGCTACCGAAATTGCTCATGAATCAACTTAATTATCTTACCAGTTATACCTATGATGAACTTAGAAAAAATTTCTCTAGCAATAGCTTTAACAGGAATTATCACAATTCATACAGGCTTTTGGAATAGCTTTAACGCCTCTGCCCGTGCGGATACCTTTACCCAAGATTTGACTCTAGACAAGATTTCCCTAGAGATTAAAGAATTATTAAAGCTTCCTAAAGATTCTGCACAAAACTCTACACAAACTCCTCCTCAAACTGTTGCTAAAGCTTCTCAAAACCCTAGCGATAATACTTCCTCTGATAAGTTAAATAAGCATCTAAGTAATTTCCCTGGGTCTAATAATTCCACTAATTCAATTAATTCGACTAATCCAACTAAACAAAATACATCTACAGAATTACCCGATTCCATAGCTCAAGATATTTTCACACAACTTAGTAACCAAACTGGTTTACCCCAGAGTGATTTTGTGGTGACTAATGCTACTCAAGCAACTTGGGCTGATGGTTGTTTAGGGCTGGGGGAAGGGAAAATCTGTACTCAAGCAATGGTTCCGGGATGGCGAGTTGTTGTTACACAAACTCCGGTAGATACTAATCAAGAAGGTTCTCGATCGCCCCAAACTTGGACTTATCGCACCAATAGCACAGGTTCATTATTAGTATTAGAGACTAGCAGTTAATTGTTAATATATTTATGTCTAGTTTGTATCTAGTAAACTTCTAAATCTTCACATCTAATTAAATTCTACAATCTTAATCTTTAGAATCTAATGCTAGGGTTAAGCCAACGCAGAATTTCTTGTTTTAGTTGGGTGATCTCTTTATAGACCAATTCCTGTTTTACCCACTGTCCAAGGGCATCGAAGGGTGTAAAATCTTTGCCAGCTTGCCAAGGAATATCTTGGGCGATCGGGGTGACATGGGTTCCAGAAAGACGCTTCACAGTCACCATTTCTGGAAATAGCTGATCTAGAATATTAAAGATTTCTCTAGTTTGATCAATATCATCTTTGAGGAATTTCACTAACAAGTTCCGGCGGATTTGGTAGGACTCGCTAATAATTTCTTTTGTCTCTTCCGGTGTAGGTGTAAACTCTACATTCAATCTAGAATTAAACCCAGAATTAAAACTAGATAAATCTGGTATTGCAAAGTTGAAGTTGGGGAAGTTAGAATTATTAGATTTGGGATTAGTTGGCGGTGAATTGGTGGTATCAGGAGTAGTTTTGGGAAGATTCGATCGCTTATTCCATTCTTGATTAAATTGGTTAAATTGCTCAATAAAAGGAATAGCTTTATTGGCAGAAAAGTTATTAAAAGAAATTAAAATATTTCCGGCTCGATCGACTCCCTGCATAGTCCCGATCAATAAATGTAATTTACATCCCAGACTGTGACCCAAGCCATAAACAGGCAAGTAGCGTTTGCGAATCGCCCCCTGATCCCGGAGCTTTTCGAGGGTGAATTCAAAACTCTTCAGCACCGATTGAGCGATCGCCAGATGATCCAGAGTATTCACAAAGGGATTGGCAATAACTGCATAACCTTGGTTAGCCAAATTTTCCAACAGCCAACGATAGGTAAGCTGAGGGGCAGTGGCAACAAAAGCTCCCCCCAAAAAATGGATGATCCCCAAGGGATTGCGGGGAATTAACACCCAATTACCAGACACTTCTTGCCAATTCATAGGGCTAATTTATAGTTATCAGTTAACAGCTAACAGTTATCAAATATCAATTGTTGGGAGTAGCTGTTGGGATCAGGTTTGGGGATTAGATCCAAATACCTCAGCGTGCTAGGGAAATATCATTCACTCGGAGTTGGACTCGTTGATCGGGATAATCGGCAAGGGAAAGGGATACAGATTTGGCATCTCCAAGGAGGGCGATCGGCATACTAATCTTGCCTCGATATTCTTCCCCTGTTGGTGGAAATTCCCCCGGTAATCCTTGGGTAACACCACTCAAAGCCCGCCCCTGATCATCCGTCAAACTCAGAAAACTGTAGAGAAATCTCACAGATGCCGAGCCTTCATTGCGGAGACGAACTTCTAAAATCACTGAGCTACCACTCTGGCTGACTCCATCGATATCGAGAGAAACGCCTTGGCTTTTGGTGCTGAGGGGAAAGTTGGCTGGGGCAGAAACAGGTTTGACTTCTACCGGGGCTGGAACTTCTTTTGCTCCTCCCTTAGCTTCAATATCTGCCTTCACCTTAGCAAGAATATCCTCTTCCCGCAAAAACATTAAGCCTTCACCACCTGTTGCCACTTTACTGCCATTCACTGGCTTTTTAATCGGTCGGGCATCGGGGGTAGAGATACCTTTGAGGGCTTCATCCCCCATCTTAAAACCCCACATAGCCGTGGCAACACCAGCCCCACCCATGATTGTTAGCAGTAATAAAGTAAGAACAACTGTAAGATTGAAACGCATGGACTAGTAGTATATGATTAATTAAGAAAACGGCAGTTGGCCGAGCGGTTTAGGCAACGAACTCATAATTCGTGCTAGGCAGGTTCAACTCCTGCACTGCCGATTCATTCCTTTCCCTGAGATTAATTTCTGGGGTGATTTTTCTGAATCTATTCTTGGAGATTGATTTGGTGAAGATTAATTTATGAGATTAATTTAGCGGAAACTAGGGGTTTCTAGAGTGAATCCGCCTTGGGTGAAGCCAGAAGAGTTGGGCACCGCCTGAATAGAAGTATCGTAGGGGTTACGGATATCTGGACTCCGGAGGATAGGATCGCTGCTATTTTGCTGGTCAGAAAGTTGCCGATAGAGACCATTGATAATGTTGGCATCATCTTGGATTTCATTTTCGGGATAGCCGATGCCAAATATAAACTGGACTTGCCGGGGAATTGTCCGGTTGAGGTAGAAGTCTCCAGAGTTTTGGAAGAAGGCTCGCTCAAAGCGGCGGGGGATGGATTCGACAACGACGGGAGTAAAGCTCGATCGATCATCAAATTGGGCCTGGGCGGCGGGGGCGATCGCGGGGATCATCAGCCCACCAGTTAAAAGCAATGTCGCTGTAGTCAAGAGTTTTTTCATAATTTTCACCCTCACGGTTTCCTATGTCTAGCACCTATGGTATCTCAAATCTAGAACTACGACTAAAATTATGGTAATGGAAATTGCAGCCAAGCAAGAGCAACTAACTACTAATCAAAATCAGGAATGACTGGAGTTAAATATATCTAGCAATATCTAGCGTTTTTATTTGGCATTTTTCGGGAATTGCTTGGGGTCAACTTGCTGAATTAACTAGAAATGTTAAAAACTTCAGGGTTAAGACTTCACATATTATCAGGAGTTTATTTATGCATCGCAAATCAATTTTATCTTTAGGGATGTTACCCCTAGTATCTTTACTAGCACCTTTAACCATCTTCTCTCTGCTGACTAGCTCAAATCTCCGAGCGATCGCTGGGGAACAGAGAATATTACTCGCCCAAACCTTCCAACCGCCCGATCGAGGGGCCCCCCCAAGTAGTAGGGAGAATTCGCCTAGGGGTGGCGGCGAGAGTTCCATTTCGGGGAATAGTATTATTCCTCTTGTGCCAAGGGATCAAGAGACTAATGATCTTTGGGGACAAACTCTGAGTGAAACTCCTACTTTTTTCCTCTACGTTCCTGCCCAAATGCCCCATGCTATTAAGTTTTATTTAGTGGATGATGCTGAAGGAGAGCTTATCTATGAGGAAACAGTTACTCTTCCAGCCGCCGGAGGGATTGTGGCGATCGACCTACCGATGATTGCGGGTAAGACGTTACAAATAGATAAACTCTATAATTGGTATTTTGAAGTCCAAACTAACTCTCAGCTATCGGTTACAAGTCGAAATCCGATCGTGGGCGGTTTTGTGCGGAGAATTGCCGCTAGTTCCGAATTAAGTAGTAAATTACAGACGGCTACCAGTGATAGCGATCGCTCCCAGATCTATGCAGATTATGGGATATGGTATGATCTCCTTGCCACTGCTGCCACTCTGCGGACTACCAACCCCGCCAACTGGGAACTTCTCCTCAATTCCGTTGGTCTAGGGGCGATCATCGAAGCTCCAATGATCACAGCTATTTCTCCAACTCATAACCCAGGGGCTAGCAGGTAAGGAAATAATTTAGTTTACTTTTGTTGTTAATTGGGGGCATTCATCTACTTAATTAATTTAATAAATGAATGATCTATCTTTACTACACAACCCCCATGATTGAAACCTTAAGGGCTAAACTCCAGAAAATTGCATGGCAGTGGCGGGGAGTGCTGATTACGGCTCCTAGTGTGGCGATCGTGGTGCTGGGCTTACGAGCCGTAGGGATTTTGCAATCATGGGAACTGGCAGCCCTAGATCAACTATTCATTCTCCGGGGGAATACAACCCCAGAAACACGGGTGGTGATTGTAGACATTACCGAAGAAGACATCCAAGGATTACAACGCTGGCCCCTGTCTGATCAACAATTATTACAAATTCTCCAAAATATTCAAGCCCAAAAACCCACCGCCCTTGGTTTAGATATCTATCGAGATTTGCCCGTGGAACCCGGTCATGCAGAACTCACTCAGTTTATGCAGACTACACCAAATTTATTCGGGATTAAAAAAGTAGCTCCCGATCGAGTCAAGGCTCCCCCCGCCCTCCCCTATCCAGAGCAAGTGGGAGCCAATGATTTCATTAACGATCCCGATGGTAAAATCCGCCGTTTTTACCTCTCTATTCCCATCACAGAATCACAAATTGCCTCAAAAATTGAACCAAAAGCAGCTCAAGGACAATTCCTAGATGGCTTTGGGGTAAAACTTGCCTTGCAATACCTCGGACAACAGAATATACTCCCAGAACTAATCGACCAGACAAAGCGGGAGTACCGTCTAGGTAATTTGCGGCTGATCCCCTTCAATAAAAATGATGGAGCCTATACTCAGGTTAACGATCAAGGCTACCAATTAATTCTCAATTATCGGGGTGGCAAGGGCAGCTTTCCCCGCATCACCATGACCGATGTCCAAGAAAACAAAATTCCTCCCGGTTTCTTCACTGGCAAAGTAGTTCTCCTTGGAGCCAGTGCTGTCAGTCTCAATGACCTGCACTCTACACCTTTTAGTAGTACCTTGGTGGGAATTCCTCAACGCATGTCGGGGGTAGAAATTCATGCCCAGATTGCCAGCCAAATGATTGATGGAGCCATGGGCGATCGACCAGTATTGAGGAGTTGGACGGAAGCCCAAGAAATTCTCTGGATTATTAGCTGGTCTCTGGTGGGGGGAATTTTGACGTGGAGCCAACGCAATGCTTCTCCAAAGTCCTACAGAGAGCCGGGGTTTCCTTCTCTAGGAGAGGCTCCGGCAAGCTCAGGGCTTCGGAGTAACCACTCTCAGCATCAAAGATGGCAAAGATGGCAAAGATGGCAGGGAATTTTCCAAAGTAGTCATCTGGCGATCGCCACCCTTGGTTTAGTTTTATTTAGCTATGGCTGCTTTCAATTTGCCCTCTGGGTTCCCCTTGTCCCGCCCATCCTTGCCCTCTGGGGTTCCTCCCTGAGCATCACTGCCTACATTGCCAAAACCGCCGGGGATATCCGGGCTACCTTTGGGCGCTACCTGACCGATGATGTGGTGGCTACTCTCCTTGAAAATCCCGACGGCATTAAATTGGGGGGCGATCGCCGCTTGATTACCATCCTCACTTCCGACCTCCGGGGTTTTACAGCCCTTGCTGAGAGATTACCCCCAGAAGATGTCGTCCAAGTTCTCAATCTTTACCTAGGAACCATGGCAGAGATTATTACCGCCTACCAAGGAACGATCGATGAATTTATGGGGGATGGAATTTTGGTGCTGTTTGGGGCGCCCATGCAGAGAGCAGATGATCCCCAACGAGCCGTAGCCTGTGCGATCGCCATGCAATTAGCCATGGAACAGGTCAACCAAGAATTAAGGTCATTGAGCTTTGCCCAAGTCCAGAAACTCGGCTTATCAACCCTAAAAATGGGCATTGGCATTAATACTGGCGAAGTGGTGGTGGGCAATATTGGCTCGGCGAAACGGGCTAAGTATGGAGTGGTGGGCAGTCAAGTGAATTTGACCTACCGAATTGAGTCCTACACCACAGCCGGGCAGATCTTAGTCTCTGAATCTACCTACCGAGCAGTTCCTGAAATTAAAGTCCTTAACTGTCAACAGGTTAATCCCAAGGGAGTTAAAGAGCCAATTAATATTTATGCAGTGCAGGGTCTGGGCGGCAAATATAATTTAGCACTCCCCGATCGCCTAGAAGAAATTCTCTACCCCCTGTCGGAGCCGATCGACCTCTCCTACTCTGTCCTTGAAGATAAAGATATTAGCACCCATACCATCCCCGCCACCTTGATCCGTTTAGGTTATGGCACGGCAGAAATTAAAAGCCCCACAACCCATCCCATGTTCACCAATATTAAGTTAAACCTACACCTGCCTAATCCTGACCTCACCCAAGAAGATATCTATGCTAAGGTATTAGAGCAAAATCTAGAAAATAGTAGCTTCTCCATTGCCTTCACCGCCCTGCCGCCGCCCATGGAAGTAGCCCTAAATCAACTCTACAAATCCTGCCAACCCCATTGAAACGTAATAATGAAACTAATTAGTAACCTCTTGAGTAGTCTATTGTTAGGGACTTGGATCGTCCTGGGGGCGGTAGTGGCTGTGCAGAATGCGACGGGGGTTTCCCTAAAGTTTTTGGGGGGTGAAACAATCCAAATTCCTGTAGGCGTATTGTTGGCTTTGGTCGTGGCGGTGGGAGTAATTTTGGGGGCGATCGGTCCGATTATTTGGCAAGTTGGCAGTTTTTTGGGAGCTAGAAAATAGTTAGGCTCGGCAATTATCTAGTTAGGGCTTGGCAATTTAGAGAATATCTAAAAAGTTTCTAGCAACTAATAGCGACTAAAGTCCTTACTACAAAAACTACAAAAACCTCATCGTTTAGCATAAACTTTTGCCAATATTTCCTTGATATTTTCCTGATATTCCCAATCCGGGCATTATTTAGCCTAAAATGCACATTAGGTCAGTTATTCTCCCAACGAGTAAAAGTCCATTGCCCCCCATGAAGTTATGACCACGGAGCCTGCCAAAATTCTAATTGTTGATGATGATCCCGGTATTCGCAACCTAGTTTTGCGCTTTTTAAGCCGTAAATACAAGGTGCGGGATGCTGCTGATGGCAAAACAGCAATGACTATATTTCCCGAATTTCAGCCAGATCTGGTGATTCTGGATGTCAACCTCCCCGATGCCCTCGGCTATAATCTGTGTGAGCAAATGCAAAGTAATACCGATGTATTTGTTCTGATGTTGACTAGTAGGACGGACGAGGCGGATAAAGAAAAAGGGTTTTCCCAAGGGGCTGATGATTATCTCACAAAACCTTTTGCCCTCAAAGAATTAGAATGGCGAGTGGGAGCTATCTTGAAGCGGCAAAGATCGGTGATTCCTTCTCCCCCTAAACGTCTAACTATCAGAAATCTGGCGATCGACGTCGAAAAAAGAGAAGTAACTGTCAACGATCAACTAATTTCTCTCACCACCTTAGAGTTTGACTTATTGTACTTTTTAGCTACTAACCCCGGTCGAGTATTACGTCGGGAAGAATTAATCAAAGAAGTGTGGGAATACGAATATACAGGAGAGCAAAGAATAGTTGATGTCCACATCGGGCAGATTCGCCGCAAAATAGAAATAGATCCCAGCCAAGTACCCATGATTCAAACAGTGCGAGGCGTGGGTTACAAATTTATCATTCCCGATCAAGAGTAATTTGTACTATATTTTGAGTTTTATCTAAGTGTTATTTGATTTTTAGTTGAGTTTTATGTGAGTTTTATCCTATGCAATTTATCGATCAGGTGGAAATTACCGTGGCAGCAGGTAAGGGTGGAGATGGGATTGTGGCCTTTCGGCGAGAGAAATATGTCCCAGCCGGGGGCCCAGCCGGGGGCAATGGTGGCAAGGGCGGGGATGTGGTTTTAGTTGCTGTGGAAGACTTACAAACCCTGATTGATTTTAAGTATGCTCACCAGTTCAAAGCCGAGGACGGAACTAGGGGTGGCCCCAACAATTGCACCGGGGCGAATGGAGCCGATCGCCTGATTGAAGTTCCCTGTGGGACAATGGTGTTCGATCGAGACACAGACGAATTATTAGGTGATCTTGTTTATCCGCAGCAAGTCCTGTGCATTGCCAAGGGTGGGAAGGGCGGTTTGGGGAATAAATATTTCCTGAGCAATCGCAACCGCGCGCCGGATTATGCCCTGCCGGGGTTGGAAGGAGAAATGAAAAATCTCCGCCTTGAACTTAAACTCTTGGCAGAAGTGGGAATTATTGGTCTGCCCAATGCGGGGAAATCTACTTTGATCTCGACTATTTCTGCTGCCCGCCCCAAAATTGCCGACTATCCCTTCACAACCCTTGTCCCCAATCTAGGAGTAGTGCGAAAGCCTAGCGGGGATGGCACGGTGTTTGCCGATATCCCCGGTTTGATTGAAGGGGCGCACACAGGCATCGGCTTGGGGCATGATTTCCTGCGACACATTGAACGCACCAAACTTTTGCTCCACGTGGTAGATATCACCGCCGAGCAACCTATGGAAAATTATCAAACCATTCAAGCGGAACTCAGTGCCTATGACCACGATTTGAGCGATCGACCCCAAATTCTGGCTCTAAACAAAATTGATGCGATCGATGCCAAAACCCAAGCAGAAATTCTCACCCAATTTCAACAAATCACTCAGGCCCCCATTTTCCTGATCTCCGCCGCCGCCAGAGAAGGCTTAACTCCCCTTTTGCAAACCATCTGGCAAACTTTAGATGATCTTGACTCTGAATAAATTTACTCTATCTCCCCTTACCTCCTCTACCTCCCTTTACCTCCTTCCTCTATCCCCTCCTCTCTGGAAAAGGAAAAATGATGTCTACCAAGAGTCGATCGATCATGGCGATTCTTTCGGCGCTGACATTGGGATCAAATAATCTTCTGGCAGACAGGAGGATATCCACTGCTTGGGAATTTCGCCCTAGGTCTTTCATAGCCAAGGCCATGTTATAAAAAGCCTCTGGTTGATTGCTATTAATGCGGAGCGATCGATCGTATTCATCAATGGCTCCTTGGAGATTGCCACTACGCTGGAGAGCCACGGCAAGGTTGTAGCGGGCGATCGCATCATTGGGAGTTCGAGTTAATACGCCTTCGAGGGTGCTAATGGCAGCACGGTAATCTCCGGCTCTGGTTTGGGCAACCCCTAGTTCTTGCCTGTATTCGGGAATGTTGGGGGCAAGGTCAATGGCTTTTTGAAAATTCTCGATCGCACTAGTAAAGTTATTTTGCAGCATCAATAACCGACCCAATTGGTAGTAGGGGGTGGGCGATCGAGGATCGAGGCGCACGGCTTGGCTAAGGGCAGCGGTGGCGGGAGCAACCTGATTATCAGCTTGGAGAGCTAAACCCAGTTGGATTTGGGCAAGGGGGGAATTGGGGTTGAGACGCACGGCTTCACTGAAGAGGGCGATCGCTTCAGGCAAATTATTCTGCTGCACCAGAATCACCCCGGCATTGTAGTGACCCCGCCAATCTTCGGGACGGACACTAATGGCTCGGCGGTACTCTGCCAAAGCTCCTTGGGTATCTCCTTTGGCTTCTAGGGCAACTCCCAGATTAAAAAATGCTTCGGCAAAATTAGGATCAAGAGTCCCGGCTGTCCGAAATTCGTTGATGGCATTATCTGCCTGCCCCCGTTGCAAGGAAATATTTCCCAGTAGGTAATGTCCCATGGCAATATTGGCATCAAAGCTCAAGGCTCGCCGTAAAAACCGTTCTGCCTCTGCCAAGTTCCCCACATTGTAGAGCCGGACTCCCTGCTGAAAGGCGATCGCTGCTTCTCGATTTTCTGTATACAACCCATCAATTCTTTGCTTAGTCCGAGTTCCTGAAAACTGGGAGGACTCTGCCAAGACCTTGGGTAAACCAATGGACAATCCTAAAGGCAGCCCCAGAGCTAATTCCCAAGCCAAGCCGGGAGCCACGGTCACTCCACCCCAGAGCAGCACCACGCCCACCGCCACCTTAGTAATAAAGGACATTTTCGCCCTCTGCATCGCTTTCTTTTTACTCATCATGAAAAATCCTCCTCAAGTCCTCTAGCTCTCCTCTATTTTATCGATCGACAGCCAAGTCTAACTAAATAACTCGATTGATTTATGAAGTAAGCAGTCTAAACAATACACGAGGCTATCGAGCTAACACGCCAAACAGGTGATTAGACAGAATTTTGACCTATAAAATCTTGTACAGAGTAAATAGCCAAAATTTTTCTGAATAATACCCTAGAGGCAGATAGCTAGAAAATTGACATTCAGCCTATATACCTTATAGTGATCTTAGACAAAATTTTTCCGTCTAAGGGCAATAAGGCAGCATTAGCATTATGCAATTAGCTCTCGTTAACAACGACCGTGTTGAAGCTTTTTCCGGTGGTCGAGGGTTATGTCCAATTTGCGGTTCTGAAATGATCGCGAAGTGCGGTCCAAGAACCATAAATCATTGGGCACATTATCGACCAAAGGACTGCGACCCTTGGTGGGAGAATGAGACTCCATGGCACCGCGATTGGAAAAACCTTTTCCCAATGGAATGCCGCGAGGTATCTCACATTGCCCATGATGGCGAGATACACAGGGCTGATGTCAAAACACCGACTGGAATCGTGATTGAGCTACAACATTCATCAATGACGGATGCCGAAAGAATCTCGCGTGAAGAATTCTATGGCAACCTTGTATGGGTAGTTGACGGCTCTAGCTTCTGCCAGAACTTCGACATTTACCAAGGATTGCCAGCCCCCAACTCAGAGGTAGCCAAAGATTTAATTTGGGTGAAGGCAAAGCGTCATACGGCTAATGCTGGATGGTTCTTTCGGCTATCGGAGGCGCGACAAGAGAACCCACACATCACAAAGGCTGAAGTTCAATCAGGTCGGCTGCATAATATTCATGACATTCAGGATCAAGTCAATCAATCATATAATGGCTATCACCAATACGATTGGGTTCGTCCTCGTAAAATATGGCTGGATGCTCAATGCCCAGTGTATATAGATTTTGGTAATGACTATTTGGTGAAACTTGAAATCTACGACGAATCTGGTCTCGCGTGTATTCGCTACGTCACGAAACGCAAATTTGTCCATGATGTGATGGTAGAAACTCATGCAAGCACAATAGCCACGCGATTCTACCCGCTGCCAAAAAACGTGCCCTAACAATTCAAATGCAGCGGACGGTTGAAAATACGATCGCTCGCCTGTAGGTTGGGTTGACGAAGAAACCCCAACAACTTCTTGGCTACTGAGGCAGTAGAATTTGATCGCCGATCTGGGTGTATTTGATGAAATGTAATGCACGCCATTTTTGTTCGGCAATTCTGACAATGGAAAAACTGCTCGATCGAGAAAAGCTAATTGTACAGTTTACAGAGGGTGAAATAGTAATAATCAAGGAATTACAAAATTGCTCTGATTTTTTCTCGAAACGATCGAATAGCCGATCGCTGCCCGACTACTTTACTTTGCTCAATTAATTGGGGAATCTCTGTCACTGGCAAAATGGGAAAAGCTAAACTTGTCTCAGAAAGTTGATATTTCCCTTCTACCAAAAGATAAATCTCTAGGGTCTGCTGCTGGTAGTGCCACAACTCTGGAACCCCCAGGGCAGCGTAGAGAGCAAACTTCGGCAAAGAAGAATTAGTATAGTCAGACTCGATTGCCAAATCTGGGGGCGGGTCGATCGACAAATCAATGGCAGATTTCTGGCGGACTGCTGCCTCATGCTGGATATAAAAACAAGTATCAGGCTCCACAAACTTTTTCAGGTCTGCCCGTTTCAAACTCGTTGCCCCTAATTTTTTGATTTCTAAATCTAACTCATCAGCAAGAGCTTCGATCGCACTTTCGATCATCCCTAGGGGTTCTTCATGAGCTTGGAGAGGCATTCTAATTTCTAATACTCCTTGATCATAGGTAAATCTGCTCGATCGACTTTCCCCCACCTCTGCCAGCAAAGTTTGAAAAGTTGACCAACTAATCCCTTCGAGGGTAACTCTGGATTCTGGAATTTTAGCGGCTGGATTCTGGTTTAGCTGCTGGGGTGTCGCTGAAGGAGTTGGGACAAGATTAACCATCGGCACGTAACCTCAAGGAAGTTTATCAAAACTGGTCGATTGATCACAGGATAATATATTTCTCTGAAGATCAGACTCAAGATTAAATATTAGGCTTGGCTGAGAATTAGGGCAAACCAATTTTTTGGATCTGTCCATACTTTCAGGGGTTGGAGGCGGTGGGCTAAAAGTTGGGCTTGAATTGTTGGCAGATCAAATTTACGAGAAATTTCTGTGAGAATTGATTCTCCCGATCGAAAAGGAATTTCCAAATTCAGAATATCCAAAGAAACCGTGTGCGCTTGTTGGCAGTGGAGATACATTTCAATTTGCGCCTCAGCTTGGTTATAAATAGCTTGATGCTGGAATAAATTTAGATCAAAATTTCCTTGGAAATACCAGTTGAGATGAGCCAACATATTTAAGTTAAAATCCGCCGTGACTCCCTGACTATCATTGTAGGCAGCTTCGAGAATTTCCGGGCTTTTCTGGAGATCAACCCCAAGAAGAAAGTAGTCCCCAGACTTGAGAGTTTGGGAGATTTTCTGGAAGAAATGATCCGATTCCTGTTGATTGAAATTCCCCATAGAACTGCCCAAAAAGAAAATCATTTGAGGTTCTTCTAGATTAGATGCCAAATAAGTTAAAGCTTGATCATAAGTTCCCGATAATCCACAAATTTCTAGCTGAGGATAATGGATTTGTAGCTGTAATACACTAGTTTTAAGAATACCATCACTAATATCAATAGGCAGATATTTACAAGAGCTAACATTATCAGAATTTACATAATTAGCATTAATATTTTTGGCATAGGCATCGAGTAAAATTCGGGTCTTAGTTGAGCTACCACTACCTAATTCTACGAGGGTACAATTCCCTGTGAATTGGGCAATTTCTGCGGCATACTGGTTTAATATCCATGCTTCTATCCGGGTGGGATAATATTCGGGAAGATCACAAATTTTCTCAAATAATTGAGAGCCTCGATCGTCATAAAAAAATCTACAGGGAATACTTTTAGGATCACTTGTTAATCCTTGGATCACATCTTCACTGCCATCATTGCGTTCTTGATGATGATCATCTAAGATTATTAAAGATTTATTTTGCATTGGTTAATCCCCTGATTTTGAGCAAGCTGTATTAATACTATAAAATTTAGTTTAAGGTTAAGTTAGCTATAGGTTAAATCAACTATTAATTACTAACTATAGCTGAGAATAGTTGCCTAGTTATAATTAGCTATTAGTCCAAATCTTGAGCCAATCTAAAACCTACGTGCTGATAGAAATAGGGGCGAAACCAATTCCGATAAGACGGCAAAGCCATGGAGCCATTAGTTGCCCAAGAACCACCCAGCATCATCTGGTGTTGATTATCAAAAAATGGGGCAGATTGGTCTAAATAAAGGGGGTGGGGTTGAAAACCATTCAGGGGATTAAAGGGGTCTGCAATCCATTCCCAAACATTGCCCCGCAGATCATAAAGCCCTTCACTATTAGTTACTTTGAACATACCTACAGGACTAGGGGAAATAAATTGTAAATTCAAGTTGTAGTTATCTACTAAGTAATTTTTTTGCTCATTACTATGTTTGTCCTCATTAGTAATTACTGAATTAGTAGAGGTTAATTCCGATCGAGTCCGGGCTAAATTCCACTCGGCTTCCGTCATTAACCTTATGTCAGCACCATGCCAACGACAAAAGGCGATCGCCTCGTAGTAGTTCACTTCTGCTGGCCAGTCTAGGGGTAAATCTATTTCATCAAAGGTGGCTCGGTAGCGGTAGCCCTGGGGAGTCGGTAGCCAAAATTTCGGGTGGTGGACATTGTGGTTTTGCTTCCACGCCCAAGCACTTGATGACCAGTATTCAGAATTGGCATACCCTCCAGCTTCGACAAACTCCAGAAATTCACCATTGCTTACCAAGTATTGACTAGCTAAAAATGATTTAACCTCGATCGTGCGATCGCCATACTCACTATCCCAGCCAAAGGTTTGATCCTCTGGAGATTTTCCCAACTGCACCACCCCGCCCAAAACTTGTCGCATTTCATTTTGAGGTGCAGAGCCATAACTAGGGGCATAATTCCATCCGATCGGGCGCTGGAGTTTTTCTACGGGTAATTGCCGGAGCAGCATGGAAGAGGTTTCAAAGTGGATACGCTGGTGCTCGATGCCCATCATTAACGCCCACAGGGGATGGTATTGATCAACGGGCAGGTTGAGGGGAGTTTGTTGAATTACCTTGGTAATTGCTGTGTAGGCTTGCGATCGATAATCCCAGACCTGCTCTACTGATGGCCAGTTAATATTACTAATCGCTTGGTGGAGTTCCTCTGGGGTTTCTGGATCAACTCCCACCTCAAAGAGAATCTCGTAGTCTGGATTGATCCGGGCTGCTAATAAGCCGACACTGATTAATTTGTTGATATAAAAAACCGCACAATGTCCTAGATAAAAAATCAAAAAATTTCGTAATGGATCAGGATTAGTATAGAAAGTCTTGTCCTCAATCAGAGTTTTCATGAGAACTTCTTCTAGTTGCCAAGCATTGTGAAAATAATCAAGAATAACTTGACGATCGCAGCAGTCTAATTTTGGGGGCGCACCAACTGAAAAAATACTCATATTAACTATTTCCCCCTTGTAAACCGCTCTGTAATGTTTTCAGGACTGTTGACATATCATGGCTGAGTATCGCCTCAACATTTAGCCATAAACCGGGAAATTCTTGACTATAAATAATTCCGGTCGCATCAGGTTCTAGGATTCTATATTTACCATTTTCGAGAATGAACCAATCAATTTCTCGATCGATCGTCCGCCAGACCAAGTATTCTTTGACTCCATTACTCTCATAGGCATTTTTCTTGCTGTGGAGATCATAGGAAACAGTACTAGCTGCAATTTCAGCAATAAATTCTGGTGCGCCAGTAATATAACCATCAGCATCAATTTGAGCCTTGCCACCGCTCCGAAATAGTACGGCATCCGGCTGGGGTTCGTTATCTTGGTCAAGACGCACTGTGGGTTCGATCCCCACTTCTAATCCGCTAATTGCTGCTTGATAAGCAACTAACCAGCCGATGATTTGACTATGAGGTTTACCATGTTGAGTAAAACGGAGGGGAGAAGCCACGTGTACAATTCCTTCGATTAGCTCGGCTTTTTTTATATTTGAGGCACTATAACGACGTTCAAATTCATCTCGATCGAGGCGATCGCCATTTTCAAGGATAGTTAATGGTGATAGGGCGTGAATCATGATGGTGCAGGTTTTCCTTATTAACAACTTGATTACTCTAGATTTAACCTTATTCTAGAACTAAGCTCTGGCGATATTCTAGAACTAAGCCCTGGCGATCTCTTCCAGTAATCATTCGGTAATCATCAAAAATAGAGGCGGGATCGCTTGGGGTTGATTGTGTTAGATTAAAAAAAAGTAAAGTCCTTACCTACTTCTAGGGTTTCCTGACCTTTACAACTGATTTACTCCTAACTAAATTACAAAAGCACGATCGCACTTTGGGCAAAATTTAACCATAATCCTATGTCACCAACTACTCTGCTTTCCCTACAATTACCGAGTTTAAGCTATACCTCCACCCCCGATCGCTTCGATGAAACTTGGTCGGCTCCCCTGTCTACTCTTTTGGGTTTGGGACGGGCAGCAGGAGCGGATCTTGTGGAGTTTTTCCTAGAGCGGACGAACTATATTAACTGTCTTGCTGAGGATGATGCCATTACCAGTATTACCCCTAGTTTGGCGATCGGCGCGGGAGTCCGGGTGTTTCGCAAACAAGCAGATTGCTACGTCAGCACCAATGATTTATCTTTTTCTGGCTTGAAAACTGCCCTCGAAAAAGCCTTGTCGATCTTGGGTTTAACCCTGCCTAGCGCCACTTCTTTTATTCCTGAGATCAACCTCGAAATGTTCCGGGACTACGCCAGCAAAAAAGAGAAAGACCTATGGTTGCCCCAAGCTAGCTCCATGACTGAAATCAGCCAAGTTTTACTCGCTGCCAATGATGATATCAAAAAGAAAGCCACCCACATTCAATCCCGGCGAGCGGTATATTTCCGAGATTGGCAAGAAATCTTAGTAGCGGCTTCTGATGGTACGTTTGCAAGGGATATCAGGTTAACTCAATCCGTAGGTTATAGCCTGTTGTGTGCCGATGCCGATCGCCGTTCTTCCATTAGTAAGCGGGTCGGCGATACCAGCAATCCTAGTTTCCTCAGTGCTTGGGACTACCAAGAAGATGCTAGTGAAGTGGCAGAATCGGCGGGTAAGATGCTCTACGCTGACTATGTAGAATCAGGAACCTATCCGGTAATCATGTCCAATGCCTTTGGGGGCGTGATCTTCCATGAAGCCTGTGGGCATTTGTTGGAAACCACTCAAATTGAACGCCAAACCACGCCCTTTGCAGACAAGAAAGGTGAACAGATCGCCCATGAAAATCTCACAGCTTGGGATGAAGGGCTGACAGATAAAGCCTTTGGAACGCTGGATATGGATGATGAAGGAATGCCAGTCCAACGGACTTTGTTGATCGAGAAGGGGATATTGAAGAACTTTATCAGCGATCGAGCCGGATTTATTCGCACTGGTCATCCCCGCACGGGTAGTGGTCGCAGAAGTAGCTATGCCTACGCCGCTGCTAGTCGGATGCGGAATACCTACATTGCCCCCGGTGAATACGATCTAGACCAGCTATTTGCCTCGGTAGATAAAGGTATCTATTGCAAGAAATTGGGCGGCGGCAGCGTGGGAGCCACGGGACAATTTAACTTTGCTGCCGATGAAGCCTACCTAATTGAAAACGGCAAAATCACCAAGCCTCTCCAAGGTGCAACCCTGATCGGCGAAGCAAAGGAAATCATGCAAAAAATCTCCATGTCTTCCCAAGATTTAGGACTTGCTCCCGGCTTCTGTGGTTCTGTTAGTGGCAGCATCTACGTCACCGTGGGTCAGCCCCATATCAAGGTAGATTCCATCACCGTCGGAGGAAGGTAAGACAGTGAACAGTAAACAGTGAAC
>JAIMKT010000077.1:7032-19604 GCA_020692245.1 Microcoleus sp. GA_180221_E-2-1-MAG-45_12 | reverse complement strand
GGCGAGTTTCCACCCTCGAAGTCATTTCATCTACCCCGTCTAACAATAGCCAAATCTGGTCTTTCTGTTGAGTGAGTGCCTCGATCGTCAGGCTTTGCCCCGTTTGTTTTAGCCAAAACTCCTCGATATATTGAGCAATGGTCGGCTGAGTTAGGTCTGCCAAAGATACCCAGATCGGCAACCCCAAACCCTGCTCCAAAATCCAATCAGCAATTTTCTGTAACCGAGTAGTTTTCCCCGATCCCGGCTCCCCGATCACCGCTATCCTGCGCCCCTGACTTGAGCTTTGCCCCGATCGCAACACCTCCTCAAAAAAGCTCTCCTCCGTAATGGGGATCAGTTTCTCTTCTTCCTTTTCTTCCTGCGGATTTCTAGACTGGGGTTTAGGTGGTTTACGCTCCACGATCGCTAAAGGTACATAAATCTCCTCTCGTTGCAAACTCACCCCATCCGCATTAGTAAAAGCATTGGTAGTAAGTTGCTTCTGTTCCGCCAACATCTGCCCACAAATTCCTCGCCAATCAGGGAATTTATTCTTAGTTACAACAACTTCAGGGGATGCCTCTGCTGCGATCGAGCCAAATTTAATCTTCCATTGATCATAAACTAATTTTAAATTCTCTTCTTTTTTAGTTTGATGCTTCAGTTTAAGGTGAAATTTCCAATAAGGACTATTTGTAATCTTTCTTTTATCGTCCAATAACTCTAAGTCTTTTAGGCAGTCAATCACATCTTGCACTGCATCAGCTTTTCTCTCAGCTTGCGTTGGTTTCTGTTTTTCATCCTTGGGCTGCGAGAGTTTTAGTGCTTCTCCCAAACATTCCACTAGTACCCATAAATCTTCTTTAGTAATTCCTTTCTCAACAGTTTCGATTCTGTTGTTACGTTTTTGCTGAACTTTACCCGACACTAGCAACTCATCTTCCTTGATCCATTCCAAATAAAAAGTAGCTTTCAGCTTATCCCTCGGCACAGAAACTTCCTCATCAGCAAGAGAGAGGAGTGCCTCAACCAGTTTTAAGACATTGTTTTTTGTAGTGGCGTTTTTTCCGTATTTTCGTGCCATTGCTACATTTTTCGCTTCAAGATTATTCTTTGCCCAAACGGGCTAGTTCGCCCAAGCGGTTAACCCTCACTATACAAGGTTTCTAAGATTTTAGTTGTCAGTTTGAGTGGGCAAAAGCCCAAAAAAATAATTTACCTCATAAACAGAAAACGAGGTGAGTTATGAATACACAAGAACTCAGAATTAGACAACGGGAAGCACTGGAAAATGCTCATGGGAATTTTGTGGAACCCCATATAAATCAATTTATCGCCGTTAATAACCAATCTTTACCCGTAACCCCTATTAACCCCTCTGGATTGTACTGTACCTCCGTATGGTTGGTGTTGGCTGTGGGATACGTTGCTTGGTTATACTTCCTGAAGCGTTTGGGGAATAGGTAAGGGTTTGATCACCTTCTTTACACTTCAATAAACCTCTAAATAATATTCCGTAGAGGTACGCTACTACGATTTAAAATGAGAATTGCTATTATCTTTGTTTTAATAGTTGTATTTTGCCCGGAGTAGTTTATACTAAGAAGGTAAAGGTTCAGCAATGAATCTACGGGATGTAGCGCAGCTTGGTAGCGCGCCTGCTTTGGGAGCAGGATGTCGCAGGTTCAAATCCTGTCATCCCGATATTATTAAAACTGCCTTGACCAATCTTGGGGCCAGCGTTCTACGACTACCTTGGTTTGGGTGAAAAACTCGATCGCCTGATGCCCTTGCCCGTGTAAATCTCCGAAGAAACTTTCCTTCCAACCGCTAAAGGGGAAAAACGCCATGGGAGCCGCCACGCCGATATTAATGCCAATATTGCCCGCCTCCGCCTCATAGCGAAACTTCCGAGCCGCTGCCCCACTACTGGTAAATAGACACGCCATATTTCCGTATTGACCACTATTAATCAGAGTAATGGCTTCCTCGATCGAGTTTAGGTGAATCAAGCTCAACACTGGCCCAAAAATTTCTGTCTTGGCAATTTCTCCCTGAGGGTTGACATCATCGAGGATCGTGGGGCGAAGAAAATAACCCTGTTCATAGCCGGAAATCTGAGTATTTCTACCATCTACTAAAGGTTTAGCACCCTCTGTTAAGCCCTGTTCCACAAGGGAGTTGATCCGATTTTTACTTTCAGGAGAAATTACCGGGCCCATCTGCACAGCCGGGTCTAGACCATAGCCCACCACTCGCTCTGTGGCTGCTTGAGCGATCGCCTCCCGAAACTCCTCCCGTGCTGCCCCAATGGTCATGGCTACCGAAGCCGCTAAACACCTCTGCCCTGCACAACCAAAGGCACTATCGGACACAATTCTCGTGGTCATCTTCATATCTGCATCGGGGAGGATAATCACTGGGTTCTTGGCTCCCCCTTGGCACTGCGCTCTTTTGCCGTGGGCGGCGGCTTGGCTATAGACATACTTTGCCACAGGAGTAGAGCCGACAAAGCTAATTGCCCGAATCACCGGATGCTCTAAAATTGCGTCTACTACTGCCTTGGCTCCGTGGACAAGATTGACAACGCCGGGGGGAAGCCCAGTGGCGGCAATTAATCCCATCACCTTTTGCATGGTCAGGGGGACTTTTTCTGAGGGTTTGATAATGTAGGTATTGCCACAGGCGATCGCGTAGGGCAGGAACCAGAAGGGAATCATCCCCGGAAAATTAAAGGGTGCAATCACCGCCGCTACTCCCACAGGCTGCCGGATCATGATCTCATCAATACCCCTGGCAATATCTTCAGAGTTGTAACCCTGCATGAGGATCGGAATCCCACAGGCAATTTCCACATTCTCGATCGCCCGTTGCAGTTCTCCCTTGGACTCTGCCAAAGTCTTGCCACATTCTTGGGTAATGGTCTGGGCTAAATCCTCAAAATTTTCTTCTAGTAAAAACTTCAGCTTAAATAAATACTGGACTCGTTCGGTGGCTGGAACCCGCCGCCATGCCGGAAAAGCTGTGGCTGCTGCCGTGGCTGCTTGATGGAGTTCTGTAGCTCCAGATAGGGGAACCTGAGCCAAAACTTCCGTGGTGGCGGGATTAATCACGGGCAGATAGTCTGGGGTGGTGACACTCTCCCACTGCCCATTGATATAGTTCTGTAAAATTTGTCCAGAAAACATAGCTGCAATTTTTGCTTAATTATTTGCTGAGTGTACAGAGTTCAGGATTACTATTCTGTCCAAAATAAACCTAGATTCCTGTTAGCCCCCTAGCCCATGAGCAGGACTCGATCGATCAGACCTTAACCTAATCTAGCCCATAAGCAGGACTCGATCGATCACATGGATCACTCCATTATTTGCCTCAATATCTGCCGCCACCACCGTGGAATTTTTCACCTCAAAGCCGTTACTAAAATTGAGGGGAATCACCGACCCTTCGAGGGAAGTCACGGTTTCTAGTTTAGCTAAATCTGCTTGGGTATATTTCCCCGCCACCACATGGTAGGTCAAAATCCGCGCAAGTTGGGGAATACTTTTAACTAAAGAAGCCACCGTGCCGGGGGGAAGTTTCCCAAAAGCCTCGTCATGGGGGGCAAACACAGTAAAGGGGCCCGGACTTTTGAGCGCATCAACTAAATTGGCAAGTTTCACAGCAGTTACAAGGGTTTCAAAGGAACCTGCGCCCACGGCAATATCAACAATATCTGGCATAACAACAACCTTAGATAATTAATTCATAATCTAATTATTCCATCGATCGGGGAAATGTTCGATCCCAGCATATGGCAATCTGTTGAGTAGTTATAGCTTCTCTAGCCCAGTGCCGAAAATTATTTGTTAATTTACCAGAAGAAATTCAAGAGCCTTCACAAGCAAAAAAAATCCCCAACTCAAACCGGTGAGTCAGGGAGCGTCAATCAGGGTGCATCTACCAATCTATTGTTCTGGGAAATAGGGCGACATCAGGATAACTAGAAAATTTTTTTAGAAATATCTTGGTAAATATCTGGAGATGTTTTTTAGACGAGGCTTTTTTGGAAACCTTCTAGGTCGCTGAGGGATCGATCGCTATACTTGCCGTGGCGTTCTTGCTTCGATCGAACCTTTTCGGGTAACTCTGGCAAAATCCCAAAATTAGGCGGCATCGGCTGAAAATGCTTGGGAGAAGCACTGCTGATAAATTCAAACAATGCTCCCATCATCGTTGTTTTGGGCAGAGTTAAGGGCGGCAAACCCAAGACAATTCGAGCCGCATTAGTTCCTGCTAACCAACCCCCAGCAGCCGCAGCCGTGTAGCCCTCCGTGCCAATTAATTGCCCTGCTGCCAAAAGGTTCGATCGATTCTTAAATTGCAAAGTCGGCTGAAGTAACTCTGGAGCGTTTAAAAAAGTATTGCGGTGCATGACCCCAAGGCGGACAAATTCGGCATTTTCCAGCCCAGGGATTAATTGAAAAACTCGCTTCTGCTCTCCCCAGCGTAGGTTAGTCTGAAAACCCACCATATTCCATAACTGCCCTGTTTTATCCTCTTGGCGGAGTTGCACCACGGCGTAGGGGCGCAGATGTTTATTGGCTCGATCGCTCCCATCTCCTAACCGAGCATCAAAAATTCCCACAGGTTTCAAGGGCCCATAGCGCATGGTATCTTCCCCCCGTCGGGCTAGTTCTTCAATGGGTAGACAAGCCTCAAAAAACTTCGCCGTTTCCCGCTCAAAATCTTTCAATTCTGTCTGCTCTGCCTTGGCTACTTCCTGCCAAAAATGGAGGTACTGTTCCCGATTCATGGGGCAGTTCAAATAGGCAGCATCCCCCTTGTCGTAGCGAGAAGCTAGAAAGGCAACTTCCCTGTTAATGGATTCCCCCACCACGATCGGGCTGGCAGCATCAAAGAAACTCAGGTATTCTAACCCGGTAAATCTCTGTAAATCTTCCGTTAAACTAGGCGCTGTCAAGGGCCCACTGGCTAGAACCACCACTCCTTCAGGAATTTGAGGGACTTCGCTTCGCCGCAGTTCAATCAAGGGGTGACTCTCCAAAGTGGTAGTCAGATCATGGCTGAATTTACCTCGATCAACCGCCAACGCCCCTCCTGCCGGAACAGAATGCTCATCAGCTTTACCAATGACCACCGAGCCTAAGCGCCGTAACTCTGTATGTAATAGTCCTGCGGCTCGATCGCTAGCCATAGCTCCAAAGGAATTACTGCAAACTAATTCTGCTAATTCTGCCGAATGGTGGGCTGGACTGAACCTTTGGGGACGCATTTCGTGTAAGATCACCCTTACACCTGCTTGAGCTATCTGCCAAGCGGCCTCTGTCCCGGCTAACCCGCCACCAATTACTTGCACCGTCTCTGGACTAGTAGCTTGATTCATAACTTGCCTAATAGCTGGTTGACTCGCAATTTCCATAAAAATTTCACCCCCTCTGTTTAGTTTAATGTTTTCATCACAATTTTCTGAAGATAATGGTCAGTCCCAGAACCAAGTTATCACCCTCAAGGATGAGGCTGGGCGATCGCTAGACTGCTTCATCGAACAGGAACTAGACATCGATGGCTCAGAATACGCCCTGTTGTTACCTGTAGATCATCCTATAGAAATCTTTGTTTGGGAAGACGATGGCGAGTTTAGCGACCCAGTTTTCCTCGAAGAAGAAGAAATTGATGTCATCTTTGCCGATGCCCAAGCAGTTTTGGCAGAACAAAACCTTGTCCTCAAGCGATCGGCTTTTACCCTCAGCGTGGCAGGAGAACTGCCCCCGGTGAATGAAGAGGAACTGCTGATCCTTGAGATGGAAGATGACGACATTAGCTTAGAACCCGAAGAATATCAACCTTTGGCAACTTTTTACCACGAGGAAGAAGAATATAGCGTCTATACTCCTAGAGATCCGCTACTGCTGTTTGCTCGGCGGAATGCCCACGGAGCTTTAGAACTAGTCCCCCCAGAAGAAGTCCAAGCCCTCCAGCCTTTCCTCGAAGATATGCTCTTTTCTGACGATGAATAGCAAGGGATAATTCGGTTTGGAGATCAAGTTGCAGATCAAGTTGCGGGTCAGGTGCGCTTGCAGAAACCCTGCAAAATTAGAACTAAATTGGATTCTACTGCTCTCAGCTTACAAAAAATGCGAATTGCTAATTAGAATTGCTAATTAATTATTAAATCAACTAAATTTTAGAGATTGTTTAGGTTATACTGAAAAACCGTCTCTGATTTCTAGTTGCTATAATTTAAATTATTCTTAAGGAAATCGGGAACACTAACTAAGACCAATTAATCAATTTATGGGCGGAGGTATATGGGAGAAGCGAAACGTCGTAAATCCGTTTTGGGAGAAAAATATGGTGAACAACCTTATATTTACCCTTGGCTGCCAATTACCAAAACCCAGAGTGAGCAGTTTATTAAATGGACAACTACGGGTGCTTGGACAGGGATTACCCTGTTAGTTGTGATTTGGGTTACGATCCGAGTGGTTGGTCCGGGGTTAGGATGGTGGCATGTTGATTAGTTCTGTGTATAGCTATTACCAAAAAGCCTTAGTAAATTGAGGTTTAATAACTACCCCCCTGTACACTGCGCTAACATCAGTCCCTCAGACTTGGCAGACAAATGTTAAAAAAACATAAAGTTTGCTAAGATAATATTGTGATTCAAGGAGGATAGATTGTTTATTAGACTTGCAGAACAACACAGACAGTTTGTACAGGACTTGGTAATGAACCTCCAAGCTCTTGCCCTAGTTCTCGAAAACCGTGGTTATCTTGCTTCTTGCTACACCTGCGGTAACCAAATGAACAGTGCGTCGTTTATGGTTAGTTTGACCGATAACCATTTGATCCGGTTTCTGGTTTCTGATTATGGAATCACTTGGACAGAAATGCGGGACGATCGAGAGTTGATGAAACTAGAGGGAGCAGAAGCAATTAACCAATTGCAGGAACTGGCTAATCTAGTTAAATATCAGGTGAAGCCCCATTTGGCACACCAAGAAGTTGCTTATTCTGTCTAGCAACTAGATTTATCTGAATATCTACGAGAGGTTGGTTATCCATAGCCAGCCTTTTGTTTGGGCATTTTTAGAGATTTTTAGAAGTTCTCTAGAGATTTCTTAGAAATTCTTCGCTGCAATGTGGGTGGGAATATGATCAAGGCTGAATTGATTTTTTTCTAGCCAGTATTCTTTGATTTTTTCCTCGCCCTTGTTGATTGCCCAATCCGTAAGCATTTCTCGTTCTTCGGTGTAGGTAAAGTAGGGTACTGCCATGCCACAGGAGGTCTGCACAAGGTCGATCGTCAGATCAAAGATTTGTCTGGCTCCCGGTAAGGGTTGAAAATTGCCAAAGAGTTCCTCCCATGCTCGATCGTTCCTGTGGATCACTTTGGCAGTCCCATACAAACGCAGAATCAACGGTGATCCCTCCAAGGCACAAAACATGATTGTCATCCGGGGATTTTCTTGAATGTGGGCGGAGGTTTCATTGCCGCTACCAGTGACATTCAGCCAGATCAGCCGATTTTGATTCAAGACCCGTAGGGAATCCATCCCTTTAGGAGAAACATTTATCCGACTATCGGCGGTAGCTGTCCCCACAAAGAAAATTTTCTGAGCGGCAATAAATTCAATCAATTGGGTAGAAAGTTCGGTATATTGTTTCGCCATAAATATCCTTGTGAGTTTTGCTTAATCTTCATTAGAATTGTTGATTTCTAATACTTATTAGTGCTTATTCTGTCTTTGCGATCGTGGGTAAAGTGTACCAATAAGCCCAAGCAATTAATACAAATTGGATCGGTAATCTCAACCATAGTAACATCGGGCTGAATTCTGGAAAAAGCTGGGGATTGACTGCCATGTGGATATTTGCAGGAAATACAGCAAACAATAGGGCAATGAGACCCCAACCTGCAAGGGAAGTGAACTTGGGAATTAATAATAGTAACCCTAGGGCTATTTCAAATACACCACTCAAGTAAACTAGAAACAAGTGCCAAGGCAGGTAAGGGGGCATGATTTTCAGATAAAAATCTACATTCAGGAAGTGATTAAGCCCGGCGAGGACAAAAAAGATCGCAAACAGATACTTGAAAATAGTCTTAACTTTCTGCATTTACCAAAACCTCGAATAAAGATATATCCTAGCTCATTTGCTGATTCAGTGAAGTTGTCGATCGAGAGGACTCTATCTAAGAAAATGTCTGCAAAGGATAGGGCAAAAAATCAAAAGCAGGATTAAACTCAGATTGGTCTTTTGCCAACGAGGCTCATAAAACCCTAGCCCAACAAGGTACTATTCTAAAAACAACTGGAGGAAAACCCCATGACCATCGCCAACAAAGCCAGTTTTATTACTGTAGAGAATGTTCACAAGCACTTTCCCCTGCCGGAAGGAAAAGGAGAATTTACGGTTTTAAGCGATGTCAGCCTAGAGGTGAAATCTGGGGAAGTAGTGGCGCTATTGGGACGGAGTGGCAGTGGCAAAAGTACCCTGCTCAGGATTATGGCGGGTTTAATTCCTCCCAGTCAGGGGCGGGTTCTCAGCAGTGGGAAGTTGTTGCGGGGCGCTAATAATGATGTGGCGATGGTGTTCCAGAGTTTTGCTTTGCTGCCGTGGTTGACTGTGCAGGAAAATGTGGAACTAGGATTGGAAGCTCAGGGAGTACCGAGGGAAAAACGCCGTAAACAAGCCTTGAGTGCCATCGACCTGGTGGGCTTAGATGGTTTTGAGAGTGCCTATCCCAAGGAATTATCCGGGGGCATGAAGCAACGGGTGGGTTTTGCCAGAGCCTTTGTCTTGGAGCCTAAGGTATTGTTTATGGATGAACCCTTCAGCGCCTTGGATGTTTTGACCTCAGAGAATCTACGGGGGGAAATTGACGACCTGTGGAATAACCAGACCTTCCCTTCCCAGAGTATTTTGATTGTCACCCACAATATTGAAGAGGCGGTATTTTTGGCCGATCGAGTCGTTATTTTAGGTGCAAATCCGGGTCGAGTCCGGGGAGAAGTGATCATTGATATGCCCCGTCCCCACGATCGCAACAGTGACCGATTCAAGTATCTGGTTGATTATATCTACACCGCCATGACGAATCCAGAAATTGAAGTTTCTCAGGGGGTGGCTGGGTCGGTTTCTGGGGTGAGTGAACGCAAATCTCGATCGCCCTACGCCCGATTGTTGCCCCATGTGGGAGTGGGGGGAATTAGTGGTCTGTTGGAACTGATTGTCGAGCAGCCAGAAAGCACCGATGATATTCCTCACCTAGCCGAGCGTTTGCAATTAGAAGTTGATGATCTTTTACCAATTCTTGATGCAGCGTTGTTGTTGGATTTTGCCACAGTTTCCGAGGGGGATGTGAAATTGACGGCGATCGGGCAGGATTTCGCCACCACCACCATTTTGCGGAGTAAGGATCTTTTCAGGCAACAGGTATTAGCCCATGTGCCAGTGCTGGGCAGTGTGTTGCAAACTCTCCGAGAAAAGAAGAACAGTTCCATGCGGGCAGGATTTTTCCTTGACCTCTGGGATGAACACTTTCCCCATGCAGAGGCCGAGCGCCAGTTTGCCACCACGATCGACTGGGGACGTTACGCCGAGTTATTTGAGTATGATGCCGGGGAAGAACGACTCTATCTACCCGAAACCCAAACCCCAGAATTCTCTGCCAATGTCAAATAAGCTGTGGTTAAAATCTTTGGTAGTGGTGCGTAGAAATAGTCCCTAGGTAGTTTTCCTTTTTTGTTACGAAATGTGCTGTGAAAAGCCTGTGGTTACCCTATCCTAGTATTAATTTATTAAACTCACCTGCAATGTCTAATAATCATATTTCGATCGCGCAAAACCCCCAAATTCCTACTCCTCAAATCCCTACTCCTCAAATCCCTACTTCTGAACAATCCGAGTCTTGGCATCTAAAACCTAGTCAAATTCTCTCAGCCCAAACCCTCAAGGATTTAAATACTAAATCTAATCTCTGGGGTTGCCTCCAGTTAACTGGACACCTAACTGTGATGGGGATTAGTGGTTATTTGTGGGGAACTAATTTATCTAATCTTTATCTGGATAGTCTCAATTTGGCTAATCTTGACTGGCAGAACTTATCTAGGTGGGGAATCACGTTAGCGGCTCTGGTAGTTTATGGTTTTAGTTTAGCTGCCATGTTTGCGCCCTTGCATGAATGCTGCCATCGCACTGCCTTTGCCAATCAGCGCCTGAATGATGGGGTGGCTTGGTTTGCCGGCTTGCTTTCCTTTTATAACAGCACTTTCTACCGTCGCTATCACAAATGGCATCATCGCTACACCCAAATTCCTGATCAGGATCCAGAGCTAGAAAGTCCGAAACCGCAGAATTTGCAAGAATATTTCCTAGAACTAAGCGGGATTCCTTGGTGGCTGGGGAAATTCCGGGGACATGGGCTGATTGCGTTGGGAAAACTGGAGAATAGTCCTTATATTGCCGAAATAGTAAAAGCAGAGGTGATTCGATCGACCAGACTGCAACTCTTGGTCTACCTGGGAGCGATCGTCCTCTCTGTAGCTGTGCAAAAACCTTGGTTTCTCACCTACTGGCTCCTGCCCCTCGCTATCGGACAACCCATCCTCCGGGCGATATTGCTCTCCGAACACACGGGCTGCACCAACGACAATAACCCCCTCACCAACACCCGCACCACCTTAACCCTGTTTCCTCTCCGCTTCCTCATGTGGAATATGCCCTTCCATACCGAGCATCACCTCTACGCCTCCATTCCCTTCCACGCCCTCCCCAAAGCTCATCAGCAGTTGCAGCCCCATTTACAGCAAGTTGATCAGGGTTATACAAGGGTGAATTGGCAGATCATGAAAAGTTTGCAAAATTAGGTGTAAAGCCGTCATTGCTCACCCTAATGTATAGGTCACTGTCTAGTCTGGAATAAATCTCACAAAATCAACAAACTCTTGAAAACTTTCACGCTCAAAAACCTTGCTCTCCAGTGTGGTGCGGTGCTACCAGAGGCAAATTTAGTCTATCAAACCTATGGAGAACTGGCGGCGGATAAATCTAATGTGGTTCTCTATCCCACTTCCTACGGGGCGCAACATCTCGATATTGACTGGTTAATTCGCCCAGAGGGAATTCTTGACCCCAGACGTTGGTTTATTATTATCCCCAATATGTTCGGGAATGGACTTTCTAGCTCACCAAGTAATTGTCCAACCTGCCAAGAGCCGGGATTTTTCTTTACCCATTGGGATAATGTCCATGGTCAGGAACGGCTTTTGCGAGAAGTCTTGGGGGTTGAACATTTGGCTCTGGTGTATGGCTGGTCGATGGGGGCGCAACAGGCTTATCACTGGGGAGCGTTGTTTCCCGATCGAGTAGCTCGGATAGCGGCGATCTGTGGCACAGCCCGGACTACGGAACATAACCAGATTTTTTTGCAGAGTCTGCGATCGTCCCTGATGGCGGATCCGGCTTGGAATGGTCAGAGCTTTGAGGGAGTTCCTGATCGAGGTTTCCAGACCTTTGCCCGCATCTATGCCAGTTGGGCAGCATCTCAAGCCTTTTATCGCCAGCGCATCTATACCCAGTTTGGCTATACTTCCCTCGAAGACTACCTGGTGCGGGGTTGGGAAGCCAACTATCGCCAGCGTGATCCCCACAATCTTTTGGCAATGCTGGAAACTTGGCTCCGGTGTGATGTCAGCGATAACCCGATCTATGGGGGAGATTATCAACGGGCGTTGGAAGCGATTCGAGCCAAAACCCTGATCATGCCCAGTGCTACGGATCTGTATTTCACCCCAGAAGATTGTGCTGTTGAAGCAGAATTAATTCCCCAAGCTACCTATCAGCCGATTCCTTCTATCTGGGGACACCGAGCGGGTAATCCGGCTCAAAATCCCGAAGATGAGAGATTTATCCGCCAAGCAGTAGAGTCCTTAGTAGAATTAGATTAATCTCGCACAACTGCTATTCTCTTAAAGTTCCTAACTTCTCAAAATGCTCCTAGTAAAGGCCGCCGAAAAAATCATCTTTGACCTGATCCCCTCCCTAGGGGATGACGATCGAGAAACCGTTGATCTCCTCTCCAGTAATGGGCGCATCCTTGCGGCTCCGGTCATCGGTAGTTATGACGTTCCCCCCTGGCCCAACTCAGCCATGGATGGTTATGCAGTGCATTATGAAGATGTAGAACACTGTAGTCCCCAGCATCCGGTAGTTTTGCGAGTGATCGAAGAAATTCCGGCCGGCAAAATTCCCCAACGGGCGATCGAGCGGGGCGAAGCAGCCCGGATCTATACCGGAGCCATGTTGCCAGAGGGAGCAAATGCGATCGTTATTCAAGAAACCACCAAGCTAGAAGTTCGCCCAGACCCTGCCCCAGACCCTTACCAAGAAACCGCAACCCCAGCTAATCTGGAGCTTGACCCAGAACTCAACCCAGAACTCAACCTAGAAACTAATCCTGATCAACTACTAACTAGTCCTCCCCAACCTTCGACTTCTACTCTTCAGCAAGGCTCAGGAAGCACCTACATCTGGGTTCTAGAAGCCCCCAACTCTAGGGAATTTGTCCGCCATCGGGGAGC